>CALFRK010000150.1 GCA_937919625.1 uncultured Ilumatobacter sp. | reverse complement strand
GGTAGGATCACTCTCTGATTTTGAGGAGCTCAACATGAAAACGGAAATCCATCCCGCATACGCCGATGTCAACGTGAAGTGTTCGTGTGGCAACACGTTCACGACCAAGTCGACCAAGCCGGGCGAGCAGCTGCTCGAACTGTGCAACGAGTGTCACCCGTTCTACACCGGCAAGCAAAAGCTTGTCGACGCCGGTGGTCGCGTCGAGCGCTTCAACAAGCGCTACGGCAGCCGTACCAAGAAGTGAATCCGAGCGGCTCAGGCCGCACCCACGAATCGAGCGAGTCCGCCCTACGGGGCGGTCTCGTCGTTTTCGGATGGAATGTGGTCAGCAGCCGCAGACGATCGCCAACAACCTGGGAAGCGGCAATGTGCGGCGAGGTGTCGACCGAGGTGTCGACCGACGTGTTCGGCTACGTCGAAGACCGAGTTGGGCTCGACACAACATCTGATCGATGGGTCTGGCCGCTACCGTCGCGGCGGTGGGCGAAGTCGATCCAGAAGTTGCACTTGAGCGTCGGAGCCGGCTGGTCGGGCTGAAGCTGCGGGCGCTCGTGCGAGACCACCTCGATGACGTCTCGGTCGGTGAGGCCGGTGGGTTCGCCCCCGGCGCGGCGCTGCTGCACGGCGAGGCGGCGTGGGTGTTGCTCGACGACCGGCCCGCCGAGCGACTCGGTGCAGCGTTGGTGTGGGCCTCGCGAGCGGGTGCGACATCTCTCGATCTGATCGCGGACACCGAAGCTGATGCCGGCACGCTGGCGCGGCGTGGGCCAGCGTTCACGATGCCGATCACCGTCTGGCGTGCCGACGGCCGCTCGCTGGTGCCGGCTCGGGCGACGGCCCTGCCGGTGTCGCAACCGGCCCCTGCCCAGCACGAGGCGTTCAGAGAGCTGATCATCGCCGGCGGTGCCGACCCATTCGTCGAGCACGGCGTGCTGTTCGGCGAGGTGCGCGGCCTTGAAGTGTGCCGCGTGGTCGACGACCCGTACCAGCACGTCGTACGTCTCGAGGTGGGCGTCGGAGCGCACGACCGCGAGGCGTTTCAGATGATGCACGGTGACGTGCCGACGGTCGAGTCGTTGGCTCGCATTGTCCAAGCCGTCGAGTCACACCGCGATGTCGGAGCATCCCCGCACCCACTCAACCGACTCGGCGCTGAACGTCTGCTGCGGTGGCGACTCGAGCAGTCGCCAGAGCTGGTCGGTGCGATCGAGTTGTTCCCTGCGCCGCCGCCATCGCCGAGGCCCAACCTGAAAGATCCGATCCCCTGCGTGGCGACCGGTGTCGATCAAGCCGGTCGTGTGCTCCGGGTCGTGTGCGCGGTCGGCGTCGATCTCGATCTGATCCCGTTCGCGGTCGATGCCCGACTCGCTGCGGATGCCGCCGATCCGGGCCGCGTCGGAACGGAGCGTCTCGTGGTGGTCACCCCGTCGCGCGATCGGCTGCCGGTGATCGATCAGTTGGCCGGGTTGTTGCGTGAAGCGGTCGTGTTGGTCTCGGTCGACTGATCACCAACTCAGGATTTCCGATGACCGGTCCACGGTAGCCTCGCAATGCCATGCTCGATCCAGGTGTGAACGTCCGCCTCACCTCGGCCTCCGAGGAGTTTCGTGAGCTCGAGGCGCGCCTCGCCGACCCCGTCACGCTGGCCGACCCCGATCAGTTGCGCACCGTTTCACAGCGCTACCGCGAGCTCGAACCGACGATCGAGGTGTTCGCCGCCTATGAGGCCCGTCTCGGAGATCTCGGCGCCGCTCGCGAGCTGCTCGATGACGCCGATTCCGACGGGCGGCTCATGGCGCAACTGGAGATCGACGAAGCGATCGCAGAGATCGATCGACTCGAGGATCAACTCCGCCAGCTCCTGCTCCCGAGCGACCCGCATGCCGGCCGCGCCGTGATCATGGAGATCCGCGGTGCCGAGGGTGGCGAGGAAGCCAACCTGTTCGCTCGCGACCTGCACGACATGTATGTCGCATACGCCTCGCGGCGGCGCTGGAAGGTCGAGACCCTGTCACTCGCCGCCAGCGATCTCGGTGGCGTCAACAACGTCACGTTCGTCGTCCGCGGCGGTGACGCCTGGCAGCGACTCAAGTTCGAGGGTGGCCCACACCGGGTGCAGCGTGTGCCGGTCACCGAGAGCCAGGGGCGCGTGCATACATCGTCGGCGACCGTGGCGGTGCTGCCCGAGGCCGACGAAGTCGACGTCACGATCGACGACTCCGATCTCCAGATCGACGTGTACCGGGCATCGGGTGCCGGGGGGCAGCACGTCAACACCACCGACTCTGCGGTGCGGATCACACACGTTCCGACCGGCGTCGTCGTCACCATGCAAGACGAGCGCAGCCAGCTCCAGAATCGAAACCGGGCGATGCAGGTGTTGCGGGCCCGGCTGTATGAGCTGGCTGAACGCCAGCGCGACGCAGAGATGTCTGCCGAACGGCGGTCGCAGGTGGGCGGTGGCGGGCGCAGCGAGAAGATCCGTACGTACAACTACAAGGACAATCGCGTCACCGACCACCGCATCGGCTTCACGCTGTATCGGCTCGCCGACGTGCTGTCGGGTGATCTCGACATGGTCGTCGACCCGCTGTTGCAAGACGAACGTACGCGACAATTGGCCGATATCCAGGGCTGATGGACCTTCTCACATTGCGCGAGCTCTGGGCGCAGACAACTGAGCTGCTGGGCGCACGGCACGAGGCTCGTTGGCTGTGCGCCGTCGCAACCGGGTTGGATGGCGACGAGTTCGACCGCACGCTCGACGAGCCGGTAACCGACCGGATGGTCGCTCACCTCGACTCGATGCTCACCCGATACCGTGCCGGCGAGCCGCTTCAGTACGTGCTCGGCAAGTGGGCCTTTCGGTATCTCGATCTGCTGGTCGATCATCGCGTGTTGATTCCGCGACCTGAGACCGAACTCGTCGCAGGGGCTGCGATCGAGCTCGCCCGCAACGTCGCAGCGCCAAGGTATGTCGCCGACCTCGGCACTGGCTCCGGCGCGATCGGCCTGTCGATGGCGGTCGAACTTCCGCTCGCCGGCACCACGGTGTGGATGACCGACGCCAGCGCCGATGCGCTGGCTGTCGCCCGCGCCAACCTGGCCGGCATAGGTCGCCCTGCCCAGAACGTGATGATCGCCGCCGGTGAATGGTTCGCCGCGCTTCCGGCCGACCGGCTGTTCGATGTGATCGTCAGCAATCCGCCCTACGTCGCCGAAGGTTCAGCGCTGCTCGAGGCATCGGTGGGGGATTGGGAGCCAGCGGTGGCGCTGTTCGCCGGGCCCGATGGCCTCGACGACATCCGCCACCTCGTCTCCGCGGCACCGGACCATCTTGTCGAAGGTGGTTGGCTCGTGCTCGAGATCGGCGCCGATCAGGGTGATCAGACGCGGGCGCTGCTCGAACAGGCCGGTTTCACGGCGGTGGAGATACGGCGCGACCTCGCCGGCCACGACCGCATCGCCGTCGCCCAATCGACTCGCGTCAGCCCGCCGCCGAGCTGAGGGCACTCAGCGGTTCGAGCCGTTCATGCTTTCCGTCAGCGTCGAGCTGCCACTTGCGCCGCCGGCGAGGTGACCTTCGATGTATCGCCCGGCACGATCGTGCGATCGCCGACCGACGCCGAATGACGCCGACCGCCGCCGAATGAGGTCACCGTTGATCGGTGCCGCTCAATAGAGGGCGCCGGAACCTCCACCGGCTGCGCCCGCCTGATCACCGTGGGTTGCAGCCAACTCACTGGCGTAGCCCGCCCTCAACGCCAGACCGTCGCTCGTGACGGTGATCATCCTGAAGCCCTGTTGACGGCGAAGCGACGTGAGCACACCGGTCGAATGGATGCCCGGCACGACGCCATGGCGCCGACACCCGTCGACGATCGTGGCGAGCGCATCGTCGAAGATCGGGTTGCCCTCGTTTCCGCTCGGCCCCAGCCCGAGCGTGATCGCCAGATCGGCGGGGCCGACGTAGACGGCGTTGATGCCAGGCACGCTGAGGATGTCGTCGAGGTTGCCGATCGCCTCGACGGTTTCGATCATCGGAATTACAGCGATGGTGTCAGCCGCCCACTGACGATTGTCGTCGTGTCGCATCCCGGCCATCACTGGGCCCCAACTGCGCGCGCCCTCGGGCGCGTACCGAGCGGAACGCACGACCGCCTCAGCCTGGGCGCGGGTGTTGACCATCGGCACGATCACGCCGTGCGCCCCGGCGTCGAG
>CALFRK010000149.1 GCA_937919625.1 uncultured Ilumatobacter sp. | reverse complement strand
CGATCGCCAGCGGCAAGAAGCCAGGCGCGATCGCCGCTGCCACCCCGGCCATCACACTCAACGCCCACCACGGAGCACTCGCCGCCGCCCACACCGCGCCGGTACTGGCCAGGATCAGCAGCATCCAGTCGACCACCGTCGACCCCGTTGGCTGCAGCCCTTCGAGCGCCAAACCGACACCGGTCGCAACACCGACGGCCAACACGGCGTGCTGGTCGCTGCCGCGCACTTGGATCCGTGTGATCGTCACGCCGGGCGAGGCTAGCGGCCCGCCGGCGCAGGCCGCGATCAGGCGCCGGACGGCTCACCCGGTAGAGTCTCGAATCGGTATGGAACCACTGTCTGACGAGATGACGCTGCGCGACTACATGGCAGTGATTCGCCGCCGCTGGTTCATCGTCGTCGGCGCGGTCGTCATCACCACCGGTATCGCGCTCGGGCTGTCGGCCACTCAAACGCCGATCTATGAGGCCGAGGCCCAGATGCTGGTGCAGACCAGATCGACCGATTCGTTGTTCAACACCGGCATCGACCGGGTTGGCGGCGACGCCACCAGGGCGGTGCAGACCGAGATCCAGGTGCTCGAGGGCGAGCGCGTTCGCACCCGTCTGGAAACCAACCTTGGGCTTCAAGAAACCCCGCCCGACGTAGACGCCAGCGTGGTCGGCGCGACCGATGTGATCTCGGTTCGTGTTCGCAGCGAGAATCCCGAGACCGCCCAGCTGTTGGCCAACGCCTACGTGCAGGCCTATATCGACGAGCGGCGCGAACAGTCGATCGACGACCTGCTCGCCGCCGGCACCCAAGTGCAGAACAAGATCACCGAGATCCAGGTCGAGATGGAAGCGCTGCCCGATGCTGATCCACGGCGTGTCGCACTGCTTGCACAACAGTCGGCGTTCGGACAGACCCTCAACCAACTGCAGGTCGACTCGGCGCTCAAGACCGGCGGCGCCTCAGTGGTGAAATCGGCCGAGCTGCCGATCGATCCGGTCGAGCCAACACCGGTTCGCACCGCAGCACTGGCCGGTGTTGTCGGGCTGCTGCTCGGACTCGGTGCAGCATTCGCGGCCGACTATTTCGACGATTCGGTGCGCACCGAACAAGACCTCGAACGATTGGCGCCGATGTCGGTGCTTGCCGTCGTTCCGACCGACCCACCGATCGACAATCGGCCCGTGTCGGTTAGCGCCCCTGGTGACTATGCGGTCGAGACGTACCGCGGGTTGCGAACCAACATCCAGTTTCTGGGTCTCGATCGCCAGATCAAGGTGATCCAGGTCACCAGCGCCGTCCCCGGCGAGGGCAAGACCACCACGGCAACCAACCTGGCGGTCGTGTTGGCCCAGGCGGGCAGATCCGTGGTGCTGGTCGACGCCGACCTGCGGCGGCCGCGCGTGCACGAAGTGTTCGCCACGCCACAATCGCCGGGGTTGATCGATCTGTTGATCGGTGAGGCGCATGAGCTGGTGATGCGACCGCTCGATATCGGCGAAGGCGCCAAACTCGATGTGGTGTCAGCGGGCACAGTGCCCAGCAACCCCGGAGAGATGCTGTCGACACAGCGCTGCCGCGACGTCATCGCCAAGCTCGCCGAAACCTACGACTACGTGATCGTCGACTCGGCGCCGATCCTGCCCGTGGCCGACTCGATCGCTCTCGCTCACACGGTCGACGCAGTCATCCTTGTCGCACAGGCCCGGCGAAGCTCGCGACGCAACGTCGCCGAAGCGGTCGAACGGCTGGGTCGGGTAGACGCCCCCCTGATCGGTTTCGTGTTGAACCAGGCCAAGCGGGGTGCCTCGGGCGGCTACGGGTATGGGTACGGCTACGGCTACGGGTACGGCGGATCAACCGCCAAAGACGCCAAACCCGGCAAGCCCGGCAAGGCCCCCAAACCCGCCAGGGCCGACAAGGGCGCCAAAGCAGGCAAGGCCCCCAATAACGCCAAGGTCGACAAGGACGCCAACGCCCCCGAGCAGTCCGAGCAGTCCGAGCAGTCCGAGCAACGGTTCTTTGAACCCCCGTTGAACCCCCGTTGAACCCCCGTTGAGACCTCCGGCGGCCTGTTATCCAAGCTGCCTCGTTGATAGGTGTACCAACCGGCATGTTCCGGCGCTCATACCACAGTTTTCCTAGGAAAGCGATACTCGATCTGGTAGGTTCGGAGTAGAAATCAGCACTTATGCGGAAGGCTTTTGCGATGAATTTGAAGCAATTAACGGCAGCGTTGTTTATCTCTGGGGCAGCGGTGCTCGCCGGTGGCGGCGTCACCCACGCTGATTATCCGCCCGGCTCGGGCATTGTGACCCCAAGCGACTCCACACCCGATGCTGGTACCACGTTCACGGTAACCGCGACCGCCTGTCAGGTCGGCGAAACCGTCACCTTCTCGTTCCAGAGCGTAACTACCCCTGTCATCTGTTCGGCCTCCAACGTTGCAACCGCCAGTTTCGCGGCACCCGCAACGGGCGGTGCGTTCAACGGCACAGCGGTGTACGGCACAACGGGCGGAACACTCAACTTCACCGTCAACGTCGCCGCACCAGGTGGCCTGCCGGCGACCGGTTCGTCGGGGTCGAACACCACGATGACGATCGCCGCCGTGCTGCTCGCCAGCGGCATCGGCATATTCCTGGTAGCCCAACGGCGCCGCAAGCTGAGCGTGGGCGTCGCCGCCTAAGCGTCACGATCCGATTCAATACTCCGCACGAAAGAGTCGGCGTCTTTGGGGCGCCGGCTCTTTCGCGTCCGCACTCGATCCTGCCTCGCTGGATCTAGCGTCGCGGCTTTACAGGTAGCCTCCCCACCGCCATGAAGCAAACGATTCTCGCACTGCTCGCCACGGCGCTGCTCGCTATCGCAGCCGGCATCGCGATCGCCGGCCTACCGAGCGAGTTGGAGGGGGGCGCCCTCGTCATCACGGCGCCCGTGTCGACAACGTCGTCCAGCACCGTTCCGGCTGCTACAACCAGCGTGGCCCCAGCGGTGCCGTCGACCGTCGCTGATCCGGCCCCATCCACAACCCAAACATCGGCGCCCACCACCACCACCACAACCAGCACGGCCGGTGGCGGTGGCGACACGTCGAACGGGCAGGCGGTAACGACCACCACCGTGTTCGCACCAGAATCGCTGGCACCAGAAGAACTCGTGGTGGCCACCGCCAATGCGAGCGGCGTGAGCGGAATGGCCACTGCAACGGCAGAACGCCTGCGCCCCCTCGGCTACGTCGACGTTACACCCGTCGACTCGGATCCGTCAGCGACGAGCACGGTGTACTACCAGCCAGGGCTTGAACACGAGGCCAGCCGGCTCGCCGTCGACCTCGGTTGGGCGCCCACGTCGATCGCCCCCGTCGACGAGATGCCGGTACTGCGCACCGTCCGCAGCTTCGATCTGGTTGCGGTTGTCGGAGCCGACCAGGCGTGACCACGACGGCACACGCTCGGCTGCGGATCTTGACGGTCTGTACCGCAAACCTGTGCCGATCGCCCGTTGCTGCCGAACTGCTGGCCCGCCATTTGCGGGCACGTGGCTACCAGGTAGCTGTCGCATCAGCGGGCACCCACGGTGGCCAATCGGAAGTTCACGAGCACACCGTGCGGGCGGCAGGCGACCTCGAGATCGATCTGATTGGTCATAAGTCGCGGCTCGTCACGAGCCAGCTCGTCGCAACCGACGGGGCAAACCTCGTGATCACCATGACCCGCCAGCATCTGCGCCACGTGATCGGGCTCGCCCCCGACGCATGGCCGCGCACCTTCACGTTGAAAGAGCTGGCACGTCGGTCGGTCGACCTGCCGTTCGGGCTTGCCGACTTCGCTGCCTGGCGGGCGGCCGCGGCCGACGGTCGGCGAGCGGCCGACCTGATGAGCGCCTCACCGCTCGACGATCTCGACGACCCCTACGGAGGCCCGATCGGCGACCACCGAACGATGGTCGCCGAAGTCGACGCACTCTGTCGCCAGATCGCCCAGTTTGTTCCCGCCGCACCGGAGACCTCACCGAATACGTGACGCCGCAGTGTGCCAGGCACACTCGGTCTGGGCCCGCAGCGACCTGGCCGCGCCATGGGGCATGTCGTGGGGGACATGTCATTCGCCAGTGACTTCGGAAGCGGTTCGTGGGATCATCATGGGGATGATCCCGGCGCCACCAGGGTACAAGTACCCCGCACTCGACATCTGGCTGGCGCTGATCGCCGGAGACCAGGTCTGGCAAGCCGGCTCATCCAAGCCGACCGTCAGCGAACGAACGGTTGCCGGATTCAAGTTGGTCTCGCTGGTCATGGTGCTGATCGTGCAATGGGTAGCGTTCGCCGGCCGGGTCGATGTCTTCGCCCAAGATGGCATGACCGAGCGCGATCTCTGGTTGGTGGGTATCGGTGTAGGCAGCATCGTCGCCGCGCTTGTGCTGGCAATCAGACCGATCTCTCTCGTGAGAGGCCACCCCGGCAAGTCGGCGAACTTCGTGATCAGCGTGACATGGCGGCTGGGGGCCTACCTGATGTTGATCATCGGCACCGCCGGTTTGGTACCCCGCTACCGCTTGGTTAGTACGGTGCCGCTGGGCATGGTCGCCGGATCAGATTGCCTGCTGACGCTGTGGACACTGGGTATTGCACCGGCCACTCGCCGCCGGGTCCGCCTGTTCGCGTTCAGCACAGTGCACTTCGGTGTTCTCGGAGCGCTGCTCGCCACCGCTGTATTCAACACACAGAATGCGACACCCAAGGCCGCACTCGGCGCCTACTGCGCGATGTGGACCGGCGTCTTGGCCGCCGGCCTGACGATCAGCAGTCTCGATCGTTCGAAATCATTCGCCGATGCGCAACACGCCGACGAGCGTCGCTACATCATCGTCGCCGAACACACCCGGCGCGCCCACTGGCTTCACGACGACGTTCTCAGCGAAATTCGTCTCGCCACGCTGCGGATCGACGCCGCAGGGCTCGACTCGCAGCACATCCGTGGCGAGCTGCAAGACCTCGACCACCGTCTTCGGCTGCGACAGCTCGACGAAATCGTGCGTGGCGGTAGCCCCCACCTCTACGAGATCATCCAACCCCAGCTACGGCGCGCCCAATCGCTGGGTATCGACCTGTATCAAGTCCCCCGACACGATGTCAGCCAGCGTCGCGTCGACGAGCGCACCGGGCAGCTGATCAGTCGAGCTGTGTCGGTGCTGATGTCGAACGCGATCAACGCCGGCGCCAAACGGATCGGTGTCGCGATTCGCCAACCCGACGACCCGTCGCTGCTCGAGATCACGCTGACCGACGACGCCGGCGGATTCGAACTCGACAGCATCTCCCCGGGCAGAGGCTTGGCAACACTCATCCGCGATCTGGCCCCCGGCACCGTACGGCGAACCGATGCACCGGGCGGATCCGCCATGACCGCACTGATTCCGATCCCGACCAACGCCGCCATCCACACCAAGGAGCGTCACGCACAATGACCCGAATCCTGCTAGTCGAAGACGCCGCTGCCCTGGCCGAACTGTTTGCCCACGTGGTACACGAACGTTGCGGATGCGACGTCGATGTGTGTGTCGCCGTCAGCGACGTCGAACTGTTCCTCGAACGTGACCGCTACGACCTGGCGCTCGTCGACCTTTCATTTCCCCAGGAGAACGCTTCCGGGCTCGATGCCCTCGCCCAGATCCACCGAGCCTCTCCCAACACCAAACTCGTGATCATGACGCAAGGTGACGCCTGGGTCAGCAGCACCCTGCGCGATGCCTGGGAGCTGTTGCCGATCGCCACCGTCATTTCCAAGACGGCACCGCTCGATTACCAGATCGGCATGATCAAGGGTGTGGTCGCCGGTGACGACGTTCCGGTCGACCCAGCGATCCAGCCACTGATACCCGAAACCCGAAACCCGCAACGCGACGCCCAGCGATTCTCCCGGCTCATCACACACAACGGTCACGCCAAGCTGTGGAACGTGCTGCTGGGCCGACGACTGGATGCGACGTACAAAAACGTGGCCGACGCGACCGGGCTAAAGCTCAATACCGTCAAGAACTATCGCAGCCAACTGTTGCCCGAACTACGGGTGCACGGCCTCGACGATCCCAGCTTGCGTGAAATGCAGGAGTTCGCTTGGCGATGCCGATCCTTCCTGCTTCCATTCGTCGAAGAATCGCTCAACAACCGGTGAACATGTCACGTCGCGCATGAGATACCCACTTCCGTTCCGCATGGTCTTTGGACTGCTCGTCGGCTTCACCGGCGCATACGTCGCGATCGAGGCGATCGATCGATTCGGCACTGACCCAGGGACCGGCGAACGCCTCGAAGTAGTTCTGGGTCGCCCCGACTTCGAGGAGTACTGCAGTCGTGACAACAGCGAACTCGTGGTGACTCCGGTCGCTCACGACCCGATCGATGACGACCCGCTCGGCTGGAGCTGCAGCGGGCCGGTCCGCGGCCTGTTCTCGACGATCGCGATCGACATCGACGATGTCTGCCGGGTCCAGTTTGAGCCCCGCGCCCGAGCGCGATTGTTCGACCTCGATGACCCAAACGGTTGGCGCTGCATCTCAGACCCGTGACGAGCCGCGAACCTCGCAGTCACGAGCCATTCATGGTTGCGTCGTACGCCTGGGTGAGCTCGAATGCAATCTGTTGCCGTGCCCGAAACACCGTGATCGGATCCTCGCCGGCCTCGATCACGGAGACATCGGCCGCCCCGCGAACGAGGCGGGCAGCGGTGCTGCCCGCCTCGTTGGGTCTGATCGGCGGGGGAAACCGATCAGCGGGGGGAAGGGCTCCGTCCGGCGGTCTCCTGAGGAGGGGTGGAGCCGCCGGACTGAGATGATGTTTGCTCAGGCGTCTTCGGAGACGCTTTCTGTGGCGAGTTCTTTGCGGATCACTTCCATGTCGAGTTCACGGACCTGACGGAGCAGATCGTCGAGTGCCGACTTGGGCAAAGCGCCGGGCTGGCTGAACAGCTGGATGCCGTCACGGAAGATCATCAGTGTCGGGATCGACATGATGCCCAGCGAAGTGGCGAGCTCTTGCTCGGCCTGGGTGTCGACCTTGGCGAACGTGGCGTCGGGATTTTCCACGGCCGTCGCTTCGAAGATCGGAGCGAACATCTTGCAGGGTCCGCACCATTCGGCCCAGAAATCGACGAGAGTGATGCCCTCGCCCGTGATGGTTGCTTCGAAGTTGGACATGTTCAATGTGCTGGTCGACACCGTGTGCTCCTTGTTTGTTCGTACCATTCAGGAAACGCATCGACCATGCGTCATATTCCGGCTTCGCATGTGTCGGCTGTCACGCCTCGCCTTCATGCGTCCAAACGACCCCCTGATGGCGGGTACTCTGCCCGCCGTGAGGTGCCTGCCATGATCAACGAAGCGCCGATGA
>CALFRK010000148.1 GCA_937919625.1 uncultured Ilumatobacter sp. | reverse complement strand
CCCCGACGGCACCATCCACACCACCGGCCCACCCAACCGCCAAGCCGCATGAGCCCGCCCAACGCTCCTTGACCACTGAGAACTCACCATCCGATTCCCCGACGGCACCATCCACACCACCGGCCCACCCAACCGCCAAGCCGCATGATCGGCGGGTTGCCAACCCAGTTGGTCAGCGCTTGCTCTAACCCGTGTCCGTCCGCATCGATTGCGCAGGGCGGTCAGCGTGTCGGCGTCGTGCAGGGCCTCGGCTGTGAAACAGCTCTAGTGTCGCTTTGTGCGTCGGCCGTTCGGGTCGTCCTCCCCATCCACCGACCTGGCGCCCGCGGTTGTTTGATCCCGCACAAGTTCGAGGCAAGGTAGTCAGCGCCGCCGAGTTGCCTGACCGCCAGGTTCAACTCACCAACTCGTACTTCGACTACATGGCCAGCCACTTCAAAGGCGACCGAAACAACGTGAAATCAACGGGCTCACGGATGAACTCAAGCTCTCCCCGCTCGACTCTTCAACGATCACCCCTGATCGCCGCACGGCCACCGATTGGATATCTCGTCGCCCGACCCGCCTCAGTTTTCGAGCGCCAGGCCCGCTGACACTGTCGAGTCGACTGCTGTCAGCAACAGGCAAGAAGACCTTTGCCCCTACCATCGCGCTCGGCAGGGTCATACCGTGATGACACCACTACCGAACTCGGTTTGTGGCGGCCTACCGAACGAGGCGCGTCGCCGCGGATCCGCTACACGATCGGAGTCGACCATGTTTTGCACGCCCAAAACCAGCAAGGTGAGGCCAAGGTCGATCGTGATCACTGCCGCCATGGCACTGGCGGCGGCGGCATGTTCCGGGGGGTCCGAGCCGGTCAGCGATCCGGGTGGTCCGGTGATCGAGTCGACAGTCTCCACTGATGGTGGTGCAGATTCGGAGGTCGCGGGCGAGGCCAACACCGACTCTGGTGATCCTGCAGCCGCCGTGGCGCTACCCGCCGACAACACCGGCACAAGCGAAGCGACCATTCAGCCGGCCGAGCATTTCCTCGCCAACGTGACCGGTGCCGGTGGTCGGCCAGTCGCCTGGGCCCAGGTCGACGGCCAGCGCGGTGACGACCAGGGCCAGGTAACCGGCCCCGCCCGGCCGTCGGGCTGGTACGAAGTGTCGGCGTCCGGCCACGCAACCACCTACGCCCGCCCCGTGGTCACGGTCGCCGGCTACGACATGCTCGACATCGAGCTGACGCCACTGGGTCAACCGGTCGTGATCGATGGCGGGCCACACCAAATCGAACTCGGCAACGGCGCTGCCGTTACGGTGCCCGCCCAGGCACTGCCGGAGGGCACGTGGTTGACCGTCACCGAGCTGCCCGCCCGCCATCTGTCGGCGCCATGGGCGCCGGTCGACGGAGGCCACCGCACCCGGGTGTTCTCGTTCGAGTCAAGCGCCCCCGACGGCAGCGTCGTACAGCCGACGGCACCGCTCACCTTGCACCTCGACGACGCCACCGAGCTCGGGGGCGTCACCACCTTGGCGACATTCGACCCCGACGCCGGGCGCTGGGTCGAGAGCGGCGCCTGCACCGAGTCGGCGGGGGCGCTCGACTGCGACGTGGCGCACTTCTCGTTGTCGACCCCGGTCGGTGGGCAGCCGTATCCCTCGGACCCACCCGACGGGCAGGCCGACACCGACGAGCAGCAGTCGCAGGACCAGGCCGAACAAGATCAGGCCGAACAGGACCAGCGACGGGACGAGGAGGAGCAACAGCAGATCGAGGACTTTCCCGAACGTGTGCGTGAATCGCTCGACGCCGCCACCGACTCCGCCCGCTCGAACCCCAGCCGGGCGACCAAGGACCGCCTCATGACGATGATCGTGGTGGCGCGCGACTACGACATCGACACGGGTGCCGCGATCGAGCAGCTCGGTGCCTCCTACGAGAATGTCGCCGGCGAGGTCGTCGACACCGCCAGTGGTGCCAAGCGACCGAGGTGCGACCAGATGCCGGCGCTGGCAGGGGTGATCGCCGAGGGCGAGATCGTCGCCACTGTCGGCGCAACAGCAAGCGGGCAGCGGGCAGCGATCGACCTGCTCGCCGAGATCGAACTCGAGTGCCGCTACTTCTGGACGGGAACAGTCGAGTACCGGTTCCCGGCGCCGCCGCGATGGGAGATCTACAGCTTGATCACGCCCGGGCCGGGCGCGCTGTACGAGGACCACGGCATCGACGAATGGCGCGAGACGGCATTCGTCACGATCAACGTCAACCCAGACTCGGGCCAACTCGAGGGCAGCGTCAGCGTGGCGCCGGCGTTCGTGCCGCTGCGGTTCCGGCTCGACCTCAACAGCCAGGCCGACGTGTGTCCAATCGAGAGCTGGGAGGACTTCATCGTCGAAGGAATCGGCAGTGACCAGCCCGGAGTTTCCGCTGGCGAAACGCAGGACCTGATCACCCGTGCCGCCAGCGGTACCGCCCTGATCCCGCTCGAGTTCGACGGGTTCTACGAACCTCCCCAGTTCTCGCTCTCACCACCGCGATTGATGGGCGATTCGGGAATCCGGATCCAAACTCAGATCGACGTCCACATCTACGTCGTCCCGTGCGAGAGCCTCTCGGACTCCGTGCTCGGCGACGAGTTCGTCGAGCCGTACACGACGCAGTTGATCGACGGATTCGAGTTCCTGAGCCAGGTGGTACCGAAGGTGACGCTCGAGCAGATGCTCAACGGGCCGTCGCGCACCGAGCCAGATGGCCGGATCGTGATCGAGGGCCGCCGCGACCTGGAGGTCACGATGGATCTGATCGTGCCGTTCCAACAGGGAACGGTCACCTGGAAGTTCTCGACCCAGTCACTGTACGAGGGCTTCGAAGGCGCAGGCTGATCGGTGTGCCGGTCGTCGCGACTGATTGGTTCGACGGACACGGGTGTGCCCCACCTGAAATTGTCGGGTTAGCTGGATGGTGTCGCCCACCCATCGACGCGACGATCGAGTCGTCAAACGGAACGATGCCATCGCATCAGATCCGGTCGCACGACAACCTTGAAAGGACACCCCACATGCCACGCCGAGACCAGAAGCTCTACCGAGACACGAACGACGAGAAGATCGGCGGCGTCTGCTCGGGGCTCGCCCGCTACTTCGACCTCGATCCGGTGCTGGTGCGGGTCGCCTTCGTCGCTGCCCTCTTCATCGGTGGCGGATCGCTGCTCGCCTACATCCTGTTGTGGTGGCTGGTCGACCCCGCCCCCGAAGGCCAATGGACCGAGCCGTCCAATGACACAGTCCCAGCACCGACCGACCCTGGTGCCGCCACGACCGACCAACGGGCCGTATGACGATTCGCCACGGCGCTGGCAGACCCGGCTCGTGAACCAGATGCGCTAGGCCGTAGCGGTGGCCTTCTGGTAGTTGAGGATCGCGATCACCACGATCCAGATACCCCACAGTGCGGCGCCCAGCAATGTGAAGAAACTGAAGAAGCTAGCGTCGGTGGCGATGCCGATGGCGGCGATCAGCGACACGGTGGCGACGACGTAGCTGAGGTATCCGACCCATTTCGGCAGGAAGCCGGTGCGCAGGATGAGGCCGCCAACGGCTGCCGTGAGGATCACATCGCCGATCGCCGAGAACCCGAAGCTGATGTTGGAGATCTGGAAGAAGATCTTCGATCCTTCACCGGCCACGTCAATCGCGGCGGCCGTACCGGCGTCGATGGTGAACGCGGCCGTGGCTGCGACTCCGCTCAGGATGAAACCGATCAGCGCGATGACGCCCAAGCGGGGCGAACCTGGCTCGGCATTCGCCATCGCCCTCCACAGCGTGCCGAACCACCACACCAGCCCGATCACGCCGAGGGCGCCCAGGAATGCACCGAGCTGCAGGCCGCTGTCATTGTCGGTGTAGTACCGAATGATCTCGGCGGGCGCGTCCGATCGTGCTGGTGGCGCTCCGGCGAGGATCCCACCGATCACGCTCAGCACCACGAACCACACGCCTCCCAGCGCGCCGTACCGTTCCCATGTCTTGTCGTCCATATTCGAACCCCCAGTTCGAGCGTCATGACAGGAGCGTCGATGACGAGTGCGAGCGTAATCACAAGCGCACGAAGTGGTGGGGGGATGCGAGCTGCTCGAGATTCGCATCCGGCCCGCCCGGCCGCAGCGACGCCCATCAGCCGGTGGCTGTCAGTCCGATGCTGTGCGCTCGACGAACTTGGCGAACAGCCGCTCGGCCTCAGTTGGACTGACATCAATGTTGAACATGTCGGCCAGTATTTGGCGCAGCTGCGGCGCTTCGGTGATGGCGATCAGGCGCTCAGCTCCGTCGCTGTAGATACGAAGCTCGAGGTTGCGCAGCGAGCGAACCTCGCCGTCGAGAATCCTCGACACGACCAGATTGTTGACGAACGTCGCGCCAGGGTGGCGGTGAGAGTAGAAGTGACCGACCTCGCAGTCGGTGTCGCCGTAGCGCACGTTGTCGAACCGATACAGCGAGACATACTCGCCGGCCTTGTCGTATTCGAGATGGAACTCTCCACGCTCGTGTTCGACGATCCGATAGGTGCCGTCACCGGGGTTCGACGGATCGAACCGCACCGCAAACGGAGGGCAGTTGGCGCCGAACCCGACATCGACCAGGAATCGCTCGTGATCGATGTCGACCGCGGTGAATCGGTGGGTCAGCGGCGGGTGCGAGGCCGGATCGTGCAACACGCGGGCGAGCACCAGGGTGACCTCAAACCCAAGTTCGTTGAGGATCTCGAACATCAGCCCGTTCTGCTCGAAGCAATACCCGCCTCTTCGTCGAGCCACGATGCGATCGAACAACGACTCAGGATCGAGCGGCAGCGGGTCGCCAAGTTGCGGCCCGACGCTGGCGAACGGAAACAACGCGAGATGCCTGCTGACAATTTGGTTCAGCAGCGACAGCGAAGGTTGGCCCGCCTCGATGTCGACCCTGGCAAGGTACCGATCGAGCAGATTGCCGTCGTTCGTCATCGCTGGGCACAGTACCGGGCGGGCGACCCCACAAGGTGCTCGGGCATGAACTGCGCCGCATAGTGATCACCGCCGCCGAGCTGGGCCACATGTTGCCGAGGCGCGGGCAAATGCAGTTGATCGCAGCATCGGGACCGCTCGGCAAACGGTCGACCTGCGTTCCCGGACGAAACGCTCGAGACCGCTCGCGAGCTCAGTGCTCAGCGCCGGCGAGATGCCTGACCGCCAGTGCCTGCGCGCATGATCTCGGTACGCAGATCGGCGCGATTGTCGAGCGGGCGGAGCAGGTGTCGGCGGTGCGGGCCAACACTGCCAGTGGGCTCGCTTCGATTGAGTCGGCGGTGCGGGCGTCATCACAACTGCGCTCGTGGTGACGTCGTGCGAGGCGGCTCTTCGAGCGGTTCGAGCGCAGCCTCGGCGACCGGTCCGAGCAAATCCGTGACCGCTTCTACGCCGACAACTTCATCGACCTCATGGGATCGGCTGTCAAGGCCCTCGTCTGATCAGCGGGCTGGTTGCAGACGGCCCGCACACTTCGAGCGGTGTCGGTTAGCCAACCGACGCAGACTCGTTGGGAACCGTCGGGAACCACCCTCGCATTTCTGGCGTCAAACTGATATTGGACCAACAACGGTCGTTATGGAAAGAGGTGTGTGATGATTAAG
>CALFRK010000147.1 GCA_937919625.1 uncultured Ilumatobacter sp. | reverse complement strand
TCTTGGCCGGAGCCTTCTTGGCCGGAGCCTTCTTGGCCGGAGCCTTCTTGGCCGGAGCCTTCTTGGCCGGGGCCTTCTTGGCCGGAGCCTTCTTGGCCGGAGCCTTCTTGGCAGCCATCAGGTCACTTCCGGTTCGGGTTGAGTGCCGACTTCAGCGTCGAACTCGCCGAGAACTTCATGGCGGTCGAAGCGGAGATCGCAACCGGCGCACCCGTCTGCGGGTTGCGGCCGGTGCGGGCCGGACGGTCTGTGGTGCTGAACGAGCCGAAGCCCGGCCATGCAACCTTGCCGCCACTCTTGGTGTTGGCGACGACGACATCGAAGAAGGCACCAACGGTGCGCTCGGCGTCGGCCTTGGACACGCCAGCGGCTTCAGCAATTGCGTCGATCAGTTCTGCCTTGGTCATAAAGTTTCCTTTGCATCACGTGGTACGAGGCGGGATTCCCACGCCCCTTCGCCCCTCGGGCTGATTTCCATCAAACGCGGCAAACTACAATGATGCAACTAACAATGTGATTGCATTTGCAATCAGCGTTACTCCGAAGCCTTATTCCACAACGGTCTGCGGCAGTTCAGTCGAGACGAATCCGATCGAGAACGCGCCGAAGACGGCCAGCGAACTCGCCCCGCACGAGGTCGTCTTGCCGGGCCCCCTGACGATGTCACCGCAATTGGATTCACTCGGTTCGAGCCGTTTCATCTCACCCATGCGCGGCGTGCTACGAGTCCAAGTTCGCACCATCCACCACGCTGCCGACGCCGTCGGATACAACAGGGATCGTTGCTGCCAGGACCGTCAAACACCATCTACCCAGGGGTGAACGTGACCAACCTCTCCACTTCAGACCAAGTCCGCACCGGCGGGATCACCGGTGTCGAACGACAGGAAGGAGCAACCGACACCAAATCGACCACCAGAATCGTGATCGACACGTCAGTCCTGATCGCCGACCCGTACTGCGTCAGATCCTTTGGCCAGGCGGCACTGATCATCCCGCTCACCGTGATCGAGGAGCTCGACAGTCTGAAGACTCGGCCCGATGACGTTGGACGCGCGGCGCGCACAGCGCTACGTGCGATCGAAGAGCTGCGAGTCCAGCACGGTGGCTCGCTTGCAGAGCCGGTGCAAGTCGGCGAGGGCACCGTTCAGATCGAGATCAACGGCATTCAGAAACACCTCCTCCTCGAGCATGGGCTCGACGTCGCGATAGCGGACAATCGAATCATCGGGGCAGCGCTCGGCCAGGTTGGCAAGGGACACACCGTGATGCTGTCGAACGACGCCGCGCTACGAATCAAAGCCGCCCACCTCGGCCTCGAGGCCGCCGAACATCAGCCCACCAAGACAGCACGTTCGGACCACCAGATCGGTTGGTCGGTAATCGAGGCAAGCCACGAGGTGATCGATTGTCTGTACGCCGCTGGGGCGGTCGATTCGGCGGCCATCGATGGCGCCACCGAGTTGAACGAAAACGAGTTCGCGGTCTTGCGATCGGGATCACAATCGGCGCTGACGCGTCTTGTCTCCAATGAGATGGTGCTGCTTCCGCAGTCGTTGCCCGAGCCGTGGGGCTTGCGCCCCCGAAACAAGGAACAGCGCTTTGCCCTTGAGCTGCTGCTCGATCCGGACATCGCCGTGGTCGCTCTAGACGGCCGGGCCGGCACCGGAAAGACGATTCTCGCGATTGCGGCCGCCTTGGAACAAGTCGTCGAGAACCAGATCTATGAGCGGGTGGCCGTGTACCGCCCGCTCGTGCCCGTCGGCCGGGCTGACGTCGGCTTTCTGCCGGGCGGTCTGGAGGAGAAGCTGGATCCTTGGATGTCGGCGATCCACGATGCGATAGTGGCGCTCACCGACCGCAACAGCAGCCACGACGCCCGCCGGCTGATCGAGGAGCTCACGGCTCGCGGTCAACTCTCACTCGAGTCGGTCACCTTCCTCAGGGGCCGCTCGCTGCACCGCCAAATCGTGGTGATCGACGAGGCCCAGAACCTCGAACCCACGACGCTGCGCACGATCCTGACCCGGATCGGCGAAGGCACGAAGGTCGTCTTCACCGGCGACACCAGCCAGATCGACGCACCGTACCTCGGCGAGTCGAACAACGCCCTCGCCGTGCTGACTCACGCCTTCAGCGGGCAATCGTGCTTTGGCCACATCACACTCACCGCCTGCGAACGAAGCGACGTCGCCAGCCTCGCCGCCGAACTGCTCTGAACCGGACACCCAGCTCGGCTTCTGGGCGATGTGCCACACCCGCCGTCTAGTTTGACCGACATGGAGTCAGAGCACGCCGACGTCAGCAAGTCGGCACCCGCACCGATCCACGGGCTCCCACGGTTTGCCGTCGTCGACATCGAAACCTCGGGGCTCTCGACCCAGCGAGATCGAATCCTGCAAGTCGCCGTCGTCACGGTCGAAAGCGGAGTAGTGGTCGACGAATGGGCATCGCTGCTCAAACTCAGCTGGCCACTGCAGCGTCTCGGACCACGCAAGGTCCACGGCATCAACCGCAAGATGTTGCGCAGTGCTCCCCCGCGCGGCGAAGTGCTGACCGAGCTGATCGAGCGGATCGACGGTGCGGTGTTCACCGCCCACAATGTGCGTTTCGACTGGCCATTCATCGAGCGCGCCGCTCGCAAGGCGGGGATCGCCGTCGCGCCTTCACGGCGCCTTTGCACGCTGCGCCTGTCGCGCCAACTCGATCCCGACCGCCAGCTGTCACATCGACTCGGCGACGTATGCGATCGCTATGGCGTTACCAATGCCCGCCCCCACGACGCTATCTACGATGCCCGCGCCACCGCTGCGATCCTCCCCCACCTGCTGCAGGCCCACGGTGTCCAGTCAGCCGCAGACCTCGAACCGCTCTACGACCGCCGGTAACGCTCGAGCACTTTGGCGGCAGCATCAGCGCCTATCACGCGCCACTGCGGTGGGTCGATCACTTCGGCGTCGGTGCCCAGCCGTACCATCGTGGTTCGCAACCAATGCTCGCTAGCCACGGGCAGCTGCACCGTCACCCACCCGTCGTCGCCGGGCTCTGACACCGAATCGACGGGATACCGCTCGATCACCCACCGCGCCTCCGGGGCGAATCGAATTGTCGCCCGCGGCACCGAACCGTCGGCAAACCATGAGCCGGGCGTCGGGAGTGGATCGTGGCCTGCCGGCACCGCTTCACCCGTCGGTTCGACCGACTCGATCCGATCGATCCTGAACGTGCGCACTTGGCCGGTCCGATCGTCATCGGCGCTGACATACCACTGGCCGCGGTCGGTGAACACCTGGCGCGGAACGATCAGTCGCTCGGTCGCTTCATCGCGCGACGGGCTGCGGTAACGGATCCGCATCTGTTCGCCTGCCCGCACCGCATCGGCGATCACATCGGTCTGCTCGGGCCGATCGAGATCTATCCGTACCCCTGTTGTGTCATCTTCTCCCAGCGCCGTTGCCAGCTTGGCGAGTCCCCGTCCAAGTGGACCTTCGGGCTCGGCGCCCGGCAGCTCGATCGCCGCCCGGCCTGCGGCCAGCAGCTCCCATGCCTCGACGGAGTTGAGTCGCAGCGGACGAGTGAACAGGCGCGGCACGCCGATCGAGATCACACCCTCGTCGATGAATACATCGATCAGTTCGTCGACGAAGGGTGGCAGACCACACATCGCTACCAGCTCGAGATCCTTGGTGACCTCGGCCTCTGTGAGATCGAAGCGGGCGGCGACTTCGGTCAGCGGCACCTCGTCGCGCTCCATCAGCCAGGGCAACATCACCAGCAGTCGCCGCAGACGTTCTTCGGCCGCTCGCGGCCCTCGTCGCATGGCGGTCACGCCAGCATCCCTTCCAGCCAGCCGATCACGTCAGCGCGGACATCGTCGGGTCCCAGCACCTCGGCGTGTTCGAGGTACCCGAGCAGCCACGACCTGAATGCCGGCAGGTTGGCACACGGCACGTCGATCTCGATCGAACCATCGTCGTGTCGGGCACGAACGTGGTCACCGCCGACCTGCGTCAATGCCATCGCAGAACGTGCCGAGTCGACCAGCACGTGCGCATCGGGCACCGCCGCGTCGGCGCCGATCATCTTGGGATCCTCGGGAAAGGCTTCGCGAGGATCGAATCCTTCAGGACGCTCGAATGACTGGCCGGAGATCAGACCGACCGCTCCGTCGATCCGGTCGATCCGATATGTGCGGCGTTCCGCGCGCCCGTGGTCGTATCCGATCAGGTACCAGAAACCTGCCCGCAACAAGAGTCCCCAGGGATCGACCCTACGGGCGATATCGCGGTAGTCGAACGACACCACGGTACGCGTCGACACCGCTTCTCGGAGCACCGGCAACGAGACAACGTCAGGCATGACTGCCGCGATCGGCGCAACACCGTCGAGCATTCCGGCGCCCAACTTCCACATCGCTTCCTGCCCCGTTACCGAGCCGGACCGAGTCGCCGCCATCGCCACCTGTAGAGCACGCATCTCGTCGTCATCGAGTTGGAGGTCATCGAGTTCATACCTGGCGCGGTCGATCCAGTAGCGGGTCTGCCCCGCGTACTGGCCGCCCGCCACGATCTGCTGGTCGATTGGCACGCCGATCTCGCGCAGAGCCGCCTTATCGCGTTCGAAAGCGGCCCGCCGAGCAGTCAGTTTTTCGGGGTACTGCCCGACCATCTCGCCGGCGATCTGGACCAGGCTCAACGGCTCGACCGTTTCGAGCAGTAGCGCCAACAGATTGGTGAGCCGCTCAACGCGGTCGGCCATACGTGATGCTCCGTTGTTCAGATCGGCGGTTCAGCGCTGATAATCGTAGAAGCCGCGCCCGGTCTTGCGGCCCAGCAGGCCAGCATCGACCATCCGCGACAACAGTGGGGGCGGAGCGTACAGCGGCTCCTTGAACTCCTCGTACAGGCTTTCGGCGACGGCCAGTGTCGTGTCGAGCCCGATCAAGTCGGTCAGGCGGAGGGGGCCCATAGGGTGGCTGCATCCTTCGACCATGCCCGTGTCAATGTCGTCGGCCGAGGCGAACCCCGATTCCATCATGCGGATCGACGAGAGCAGATACGGGATCAGCAAGGCGTTGACCACAAATCCAGCTCGGTCCTGGCTGCGGATCACTCGCTTGTTCAGGATGTCGGTGGCAAACGCCTCTGATCGGGCAGCCGTGTCGTCGCTGGTCATCAGGCTCGTCACGAGTTCGACCAATTTGAGCACCGGAACCGGGTTGAAGAAGTGGATGCCGATCACCTGCTCTGGGCGCTGCGTCGCCGTGCCCAGCTTCATGATTGGGATCGAACTCGTGTTGCTGGCGAGAATCGCCCCTTCTGCGGTGACCGCCTGGTCGAGCTGTTTGAAGATGTCGACCTTCATCGCCGCATCCTCGACCACGGCCTCGACAACCAGCTGACGGTCGGCCATATCGGCAATGTCGGTGGTGAACTGCATGTTGGCGACCGCCGCATCGCGCTCGGACTCGGTCAGCTTGCCGGCAGTCAGGCCACGGTCGAGCGACTTGACCAGGCGCGCCCGGCCGGCCTCGGCGGCGACCTCGCTTATCTCTCGGATCATCACGTCGAGCCCGGCGCGGGCACACACCTCGGCGATACCCGACCCCATCAGGCCGCAGCCCACGACGCCGATTCGTTCGATAGTGCTTGTCGAGTCATTCATAGACCACAGATTCTGCCCGATCCGAGGCCGTCCCACCGATCTCACCCCGTTCTGGTCGCGATCTGGCCCACCCGCCCAGGCCGTTTCGCGAGCAGAACGGGGTGTGGGGTCGTCGATCTATGGCGGCAGACTGTGCGGATGCCTGAGCCGACCACGCCGCTCGAGTCGCGACGATGGCTGGGGGCTCCGCATCCCCTAGGCGCCTCGTATGACGGATCGGGGACAAATTTCGCGCTGTTCTCCAGCGTGGCCGAAGGGGTCGAGCTATGCCTTCTGGGTGACCCCACCGATCATCGACGAACCGACGAGGTCAGGATCGACATCACCGAGGTCGACGGGCACATCTGGCATGCCCATCTGCCAGACGTGCGGCCGGGCCAGCACTACGGATGGCGTGTACACGGTCCGTGGGACCCCGACCGGGGGCTGTGGTGCAATCCGTCCAAGCTGCTGATCGACCCATACGCCAAGGCGATCGATGGTGAGGTCGACTGGTCCCCCGCCTGTTTTGGCTACGACCAGGCCGACCCCGCCAAGCCGAACTTCGACGACAGTGCGCCTCACGTACCGCTCAGTGTCGTCAGCGACCCGTTCTTCGATTGGGGCAACGATCGGCCACCCGCAACCCCGATGCACAAGACCGTCATCTACGAGGCCCACGTGCGCGGCCTCACGATGCGTCACCCAGGGGTGCCCGAGCAGTTACGTGGCACGTACGCGGCGATCGCCCACCCGGTCGTGATCGACCACTTGATTCGTCTGGGAGTCACGGCGATCGAGTTGATGCCAGTCCACCAATTCATCCACGATCACCGCCTGCACGAGCTCGGTCTGCGCAACTATTGGGGCTACAACTCGGTCGCCTTCCTGGCGCCCCACAACGGCTACAGCGCGCGCGGCCCGCTCGCCGTCGCCCAAGAGTTCAAGAGCATGGTCAAGGCGCTCCACGCAGCCGGCATCGAGGTAATCCTCGACGTCGTGTACAACCACACCGCCGAGGGCAACCATCTAGGGCCGACGTTGTCGATGCGCGGAATCGACAATCGGGCCTACTACCAAGTCAACGACGGCAACGAGGGCACCTACCTCGACTTCACGGGCACTGGCAACAGCATGAACATGCGCCACCCGCACGTGTTGCAGCTGATCATGGACAGCCTGCGCTACTGGCACAACGAAATGCACGTCGATGGATTCCGGTTCGATCTGGCGTGGACACTGGCGCGAGACCCGTACGAGGTCGACCGCCTGTCGTCGTTTTTCGACATCGTGCAACAGGATCCCGTCATCTCGCAGGTCAAGCTGATCGCCGAACCGTGGGACCTTGGCGAAGGCGGGTACAAGGTCGGCAACTTCCCACCCCAGTGGTCGGAATGGAATGGCGAATACCGAGACACCATCCGCGACTTCTGGCGCGGCGAACCGTCGACGCTCGCCGAGTTCGGCTACCGCTTCACCGGCAGTTCCGACATCTACGAGGCGACCTCACGCAAGCCGATGGCATCGATCAACTTCATCACTTGCCACGACGGTTTCACACTCACCGACCTCGTGTCGTACAACCACAAGTACAACATCGCAAACGGCGAAGATAACAGCGACGGCGAATCACACAACCGCTCGTGGAATCACGGCGTCGAGGGCCCGACCGACGACGAGGCGATCGCCGGGCTGCGTGCCCGCCAGCGCCGCAACATGATCGCAACCATGATGTTGTCGCAAGGGGTGCCGATGTTGTCCGGCGGCGACGAGATCGGGCGTACCCAGCACGGCAACAACAACGGGTACTGCCAGGACAACGAGCTCTCGTGGCACGATTGGTCCGATGTCGATCGCGATTTCCTCAAATGGGTACAGCGGTTGGTCGACTTGCGCAAAGCACACCCGGTGTTTCGGCGCCCCCGCTGGTTCCACGGCCGCAATATCCGCGGCATCCACGACATGGTCTGGTTCCGGCCTGATGGTATCGAGATGACCAACGAGAACTGGGAGACCGATCACGCCAGAGCGGTCGGCGTGTTTGTCAATGGCAACTCGATCCAGGCCACCGACCCTTTCGGTGGGCGGATCGTCGACGACACGTTCATGTTGCTCTTCAATGCCAGCGAGTACGACCTTGACTGGATGATTCGCGATGGCAAGTGGGCCGACCGTTGGGTGTGCGAGCTCGACACTGCCGACCCCGATACCGGAACCTCAGAGCGACCGACGCGAAGCATCGATCCCGGTACAACGATGAGCGTGACGAACAGATCACTCGTGGTTCTGCGCAGCGCACCCAAAACCTGACGACCACGCTGCGTCAGACACAACGTGGTCGCGGTACCAGGCGATGGCGGCGTTGGTTGACGAGTCATGGGCAGAGGGGTCGGGTTGATCGGTCAGCTCGGGCGTGATCCGGTTGGCGAGTTCCTTGCCCAGCTCGACGCCCCACTGATCGAAGCTGTTGATACCCCACACAACACCTTGCAC
>CALFRK010000146.1 GCA_937919625.1 uncultured Ilumatobacter sp. | reverse complement strand
CACACGGGTCTGCACCCGACGTCGTCGCCGCGGCAAAAGAACGCGGCAGCTTCGTCGTCGACTCGGTGTGCCCACTGGTGACGAAGGTGCATCACGAGGTGAAGGTTCGTGCCGGCAAGGGCTACCGCATCGTCTATGTCGGCCACGAAGGCCACGAGGAGGCCGTCGGCACAATGGCCGTGGCGCCTAACTCGATCAGCCGCGTCGAGTCGATCGATGAGGTCGATCAGCTCCCTGTTTTTGCCGAACCCGTTGCGCTGCTCGCTCAGACCACGCTGTCGCATCGCGACTGGGAGGGTGTCGCCGTCCGCGTGCGCGAACGTTTCCCTGAGGTGTGGATGCCCGGCCGCAGTGACCTGTGCTTCGCCACGACCAACCGCCAGTCATCGCTGTTGGCGATGACCGAACGCTGTGATGCGATCGTGGTGATCGGCTCCTCGAACTCGTCGAACACTCGAGCACTCGAGCAGCTGGCGATCGAGGCCGGTTGCGCGAAGGTGTACCGGATCAATGTCGCCGACCAGCTTCCCGAAGGCCTGTCGGGCACGGTCGGGGTTACGGCGGGCGCATCCGCACCAGAGGAACTTGTGGAGGCGGTCTTGGAACGGCTGGCACCGACCGGCGGCGTCGAGGTGGTGCGGATCACCGAAGAGGACGAGTACTTCCCGCCACCCCGCAACATTCGCGAGCTCCAGAGCTCGATCGAGCTCGCCAGCACGATGCTGCTCGGTGGTTCGTTGCTGACCCGGCCCGTCATGGAAGACCGCAACCTGCCGGCAAGTGAAGTACTCGCCGCCCTCGCTGACTGAAGGACCGCGTGCTCTCCCCCACCCTCGACACCGTTCGTCTGTTCCTCCACATCCTGTCCGCCTCTGTGTGGGTCGGCGGTCAGATCGTGCTGGCTGCGCTTGTGCCCAGCCTCAAGCGGGCATTCCCCGAATCCGGCAAGGTGACCGCTCAGGCCTTTGCACGAGTGGCCTGGCCGGCGTTCGCGATTGTGGTCGTGACCGGGCTCTGGAGCATGTCCGACGTCAGCGTGACGGACACGAGTAGTGCCTATCAGGTGACGCTGTTTCTGAAGATCCTTCTGGCCATGATAAGCGGCGCCGCCGCTGCAGTGCACCAAGTTGGCCAGAGCAAGGCTGCATTGGCAATCGGCGGAGCGCTCGGCCTGCTGGCCGCGCTTGGTGCCATGTTCTGCGGCTACCTACTTACAACCGGCGCCTGAGTTGGGAGATGTGCCTGGCACAACTACCAACTGGCCAGGTCGTGCGAGAAGGCGTTCTCAATCACCGTGAAGCCCTGACTATCGATCACCTCGCGATGAGCGTCCATCACGACTCAGTTTCGAGGGATCGATGACCAGGGCACGTCGCGGTCGACACGTACGTCGCCAGGTAGGCCGAGCACCCGCTCGCCGAGAATGTTCAGCATCACCTCCGTGGTGCCGCCCTCGATCGAGTTGGCACGCGAGCGCAGGAACGTCTTCTGGGTGGCGCTGCTGGACAGGGTCTGATTGGGCTGCACCATGTCGTAGCTGCCGTACAACATGCCGTCGGCGCCCATCAGGCCGATCATCTCCTCATAGATCGATTTGTTGAGGTTGGCCGACTCCATCTTGCCGATCGAACCCTCCGGCCCCGGATCGCCCATCCGACGATTCTGGTTGGCGCGAATATTGGTGAGCCGGTGCACCTCTGCCCGCACCCACAACGCTGTGACACGGTCCCGCGTTGCGGCATCCTTGCGATCGTCGGGAAGTGCCGACCAGACCTGCATCAAGTCTCCGATCGAACCCGATCCCTGACGCGGGATCGACCCGCCGATCGACGTGCGCTCGTTCATCAGTGTGGTCAACGAAACCCGCCAGCCGTCGCCGGGGCCGCCGAGCAACTCGTCATTCGGTATCCGCGTGTCAGTGAAGTAGACCTCGTTGAACTCGGCTTCACCGGTCATCTGGCGCAACGGACGAACCTCGACCGTCGGAGCGTGCATGTCCACCACGAACGCGGCGAGACCGGCATGCTTGACGGCCTCCGGGTCTGCGCGCACCACGAGCAGACCCCAGCGGGCGACGTGCGCCAGCGTGGTCCACACCTTCTGACCGTTGACAATCCACTCGTCACCGTCGCGCACACCGCGTGCCGACAACCCGGCGAAGTCAGAACCGGAGCCGGGCTCGGAGAACAGCTGGCACCAGATCTCCTCGCAGGTGAACAGCGGGCGCAGGTAGCGCCGCTTCTGCCCGTCGCTGCCCCACACATGCACGGTCGGCCCGCACATTCCGTATCCGATCGGGTTGCGGGCCATCGAGAACGGTCCCTTTGCTTGACGCACCCGATCATTGACGATCATTTGCAGCTTGGGGTTCAGCCCCAGCCCACCGAAACTCTCGTCGAACTGCACCCACGCCAGGCCCAGATCAAACTGAGCGCCGAGGAAGTCGGGAATGCTGGTGGTCGCCGGTGGATGTGTCTCGACCAACTGCCCGGCCAAGTCGCTCACCCGTCGCTCGTCGGCTGTCAAGGGGGTGTCGTTCACGGACATGTTGCCAAGGTATCCACCACGCCCGTTCCAAGTCGAAGTCATGCGTCCCGAATGAGCGGTGGGCCTGCCACACTCAAGGCAATGCGATCGTCGATCCGCCGCACGGAACGCGCCGCTGCTCTGTCGGCCGCGGCGATGGTGTTGGCGGTCGCCTGCATTCCGAACAGCGCAAGCGACGACGAGGCAGACCCGATTCCTGGTGTCCCAAGTGGAACCGTGGCGATTCCGCCAGAACGCCTCACACCTTTCTGCCAGACGATGATCGATCTATCCGGAACACTGGAAACGGATCCTCCTGCAGACGTCGATGCCCTGATTATCGAGACGTACACAGACATCGCCGACGAGGTACCGGCCGAGATCTCCGACGAGTTCAACGCCGTTTTGGCAAACCTGAAGCGCGAACCACTGCCCGTGATCGAACCCGACATCTCGCAGCCGTCGACCACCATCGCGTTGGCGGTCGAGACCACGGCCCTCAGCGGCGATACACAGCCGGGTGAATCGACTATTCCGGAAGGCGACGAGTTCTTCGACGAGGGCTATTTGCCAGGCGACGATCCGGCCGAACGAGTCAACACCTACGTCGACCTCGTGTGCCGCGACAACCAGAACAATCCTGGACCCCCGGCGACCCAGCCGCACGATGGCATTGTGCCGAGGGCGACCGACTCGTGACGACCCCAGTCGGTCCGGCTTGCCGCCAACAGGTCGAGCGCTGCCAATCCGCCGATCAGGTCGAGATCGGGCTGCAACTCCTGGGACAGCGCCAACGCCGGCTCGTCTAACTCGCACCCTCGATCGCAGACCGCGTTCGAGATAGTTTGCACCCTTCGTCGCA
>CALFRK010000145.1 GCA_937919625.1 uncultured Ilumatobacter sp. | reverse complement strand
GGCGGTTCCTCGATCACGCTCGTGAGATCGGTGCGATACGCACGCCGGGGTACCCCCGTTTGATGGACGATTGGTCGCGTGCATTCCGGCGTTTCCGGCCGACTGCCGCGGCGCGACGGTTTGCACCGAGACCCCTGCTCGTCATGCACGGCGACGACGACGAGAGCATCCCCACGTCAGACGCCCGCCAACTAGCCCAGGCCCACGGTGCCGCCGAATTGACGCTGCTGCCGGGTGCCGGCCACCGCCTGCGCCACGACCCAAGGGCGATAGCGATCCTGATGGGCTGGCTCGACAGGGTTCGATCATTCGAAGCGGTGCCGGAGCGAGATCTCGGACCGATCCGTTAGACCGGTCCGACCGGTCATATGGGGTTGTCCCAGCCCACCTTGTCGGTGACCGTTGGGTGGATCTTGCCAGGGTAGATCTCGACGGGCGTCTTGTGATCTCTGACCAGGTTTCTGACTGTTTCGCCGAAGAACCCCCGACACAACAACAGGTGCCGACAGCGAGCCAGGACCCACATGTCGACGATCGCCTCGACCGCGTTCTCGAAGCGGTCGGGACACTGCGAGTTCTGGTGCATCGAACCCGTCCCGGGAGTCGGGTACCACTTCGGCGTGTGTGCCACATCGGCGAACAGGCGGTTGAACTCCTCGACCACCACGCGGCTGTCGGTCGCAACCATCAATCTTGGCGACGAACCGGTGTCGAGTGCCGCGAGGCGTTCTTGGAACCATGCCGTCTCGGCCGGAACGACGAGATATTCTCCGTTTCCGTGTCGGACGTGAACGCCGACGCGATCGCCGACATCCGTTGCCTCGTCGAACGCCTCGATTCGGCCTCGGGTGGGTGCAGCAGGGCGCAACCTGCGGTATTCGGCGCGCAGGTCGTTGATCGGGGAGTTGCGCGTGACGACCACGACGTCGGCCTCGTCGGCCTCGGCGTCGTCCAGGGCCGGCGGGGTGCAGAACGACAACTCGTACGGCATGATCTCGGCGTCGGTCGAGTTTCGGTATTCGAGCAGTTTGCCGTCCCACATCTTCGGGAAGACGCTGCAGCCCTGCACCTGCTCGAGGGCGACAGCTGAGGTTGTGGGGGCGTCGAACAATGATCGAAACACATCATCGGCGCCCGGCGAAAAGTAGGCGTAGTCGTTCCAGTCGACGATCAGTTCCCGTCCGGTCTGCTCGGCGTAGCGCAGCGCAGACAGCGCGACGGCAATCCGCCCGCCCATGCCGAATCGGCCCTTTACGACGACGAAGCCAGTCACTGTCCCCCGATTCTGGCGGTTGGAGGTTGCCCACACTATCGGGATGCCTGGTACGGTCGTATCGGTGTCGCAGCACTTCGTCGGATTCGGCCACAGCAATGCTTGGTGCGTGGCTTCGGCCAGCAAATCCTGGTCGTCCGAGCTCGGTACGACGTTCGAATTCGACGTGGTCGGGTCGAAAGCATTTCCCGGTGGCCTGACGGTTCGTGCGAACGACGGACGGCCGATTGCCTCACCGCTCATCATCGCTGCGATCGAGCGCGCTCAGCGGCAACATGGCGGCGCGGTCGCACTGTCGTTCTGCTTCGGGAACCACTACAACGCGATCGGGCTGCTCGAGGGTCGGTTTCCGCTCGAACTCGTGCATCCAGACGCCCCAGACCCGATTCGAGCCGATAATGCGATCCTCGTTCCGCATCAGCTCGTCATCGCCCAGATTCGTGCGCGAATCGTGGCGTTGGAGGAACTGTTCGCCATCTTGACGGCATCGGGAACGCGGGTCGTGCACGTGGAGGGCCCTCCGCCGACTTCGGATGCGACCTTGATCGACAAGACAGTGGAACGGGCTCGTGCCCAGGTGCCCGATGCGCGAGCTGCACCCCCCGAGTTGAGGCGGCGGCTCTGGCTGTGTCAGCGCGATGCGACCGCCGCGATGTGCCGCGAAACCGGGGTGGAGTACCTGGTGCCACCGCCATCCACGCAGGATGATCAGGGGTTCCTCCTCGATCGATTCGCCAAAGACGGCGTCCACGGCAACGGGGCATACGGTCGGCACATGCTGGCTTGGATCGAGGAGACCGTCACCGCGGACACCCTGCTCGGAGCTCGCTGATGGAGCAGGAGTGTCCATACCGTGGCTTGCCGGACCGGGCGTTTTGGCGCAAGAGCATCTCGTCGGTTGCCGCCGGAGCCGTCGACCCGGTGGTCAGCGCCGAGTTCGCGCTGTCGCCCGCCGATCGCATCGCCACCGCTGGAAGCTGCTTCGCTCAACACATCGCCCGGGCGTTGCAGGGCGCCGGTTTCCACTATCTCGTCACCGAACAGTTCGATGGGCTGATCGATCCGGACGTGCAGCGGCAGCACGGGTACGGGGTGTTCTCAGCCCGTTTCGGCAATGTGTACACAACTCGCCAGCTGCTCCAGTTGATGCAGCGCGCGCACGGTGATTTTGCTCCCGCTGAGCCGTTCTGGGAAGAGGGCGGCGGCTGGATCGACCCATTTCGACCATTCGTCCAACCGGGCGGATTCGGGTCGGTGGTCGAGGCCGAACTCGACCGGCGACGCCACCTCGCTGCGGTCCGCGAGATGTTCGAAACCGCCGACGTCTTCGTCTTCACGCTCGGTCTGACCGAGACCTGGTTGTCCAACGAGGATGGCGCCGCGTTTCCGATCTGTCCTGGTTGCGGTGCCGGCCAGTTCGACCCGGAGCGATTCCGGTTCCACAATCTGAGCGTCTCCGAGGTGATCGAGGACCTCGAAGCGTTCCTCGTGTTGCTTCGACAACGCAACCCGACCGTGCGGGTGATCTTGACGGTTTCGCCGGTGCCGTTGGTCGCCACGATGACCGATCAGAGCGTGCTCGCCGCCACCACGTACTCGAAGTCCGTACTGCGGGTGGCCGCCGGCGATGTATCCGACCGATGGAGCGACGTCGCCTACTTCCCGAGCTACGAAGTGATCGCAGGGCCACACGCCCAGGGCAGGTACTACGAAGAAGACCTTCGCGAAGTGCGAGCCGAGGGTGTGCAACACGTGATGCGGTTGTTCTTGCGGCACTATTGCGACATCGAGTCGGCCACGCCGCTCGATACGACCTCGGTGGCTGCGGTGCAACCGTCGGCGTCTCAGCAGGTCGCCGACGTCATCTGCGACGAAGAGCGCCTCGAAGCTGCCGCCCTCGACTAGCCACGGCGCGTACGGCAGCAGCAGCCGCCGATCGCGCTACGTCGCTACGAGTCTCGTCCACCTGAGGCTCGACGAATCGCATCATCGCTCGCCTCGCCGCCGACCTGTGCGGAGATGTGAGCTCGGTGTCGCCAAGGATGGTCACCGGGTCGAGTGTGGTCGCCGAACCAAATCCGATTCGCCAGATCGTCAACGACGCCTCACGGCCGGGTCGTGCCCGCAGGGTGAGTCGGGTTTCGACAGGGGGACCGGCATCGGACTGCCGTTGGTCGAAGTCCGGAGCCGGCCAACCGGGTCTTAGCACGAGCGTCGTGCGCCGACCGGTCGGCGATGACGGTCGACGGGTCCAAGCTGCACTCGGATCGCCCTTCGCATCGACCGCTTCGATCTCCAGATGGTCGATGTCGTAAGCGTCGTCGATGCCCAGGTCGATGCGCAGCAGGTTGATGTCGGGTGTCGGGAATGTCACCGTGGCAGGGTCGTCGTTGGCCGTCGTCAGCCGCATTCGAAGTGGCGCTGAAACGAGCTCGTGGCGTCCGCCGGCGATCGCGACGCGATCCAGCCGAACGTGTTGGATCGGGCGTGGGGGCCGACCGGCAGCAGGCTCCGGGTCGAAGCGGTTGCAGGCGACGGACGGTGTCGGATTGCGTGTGGCCACCGCGAGTGCCCACGTGTTGTGGACTTCTCTGACGTGCTGGAGGGTGAGTCCGGCACCATCGGCCAGGCCTCGGATGCCGTCGGCGCCGAACACGACACGGTGTCCCCAACACGCTTCGATTCGGCCGAGCAGCGGAACGCTGAACACGATGAGCGTCTGGTCGCCAAGCGCGTCGCCGACCGACCGAAGAGCTGCGACCGGGTCGTCGAGGTGTTCGAGCACTTCGAGGAACAAGGCGACGTTCGGTGACAGCGCCTCGAGCGTGGCCGGGTCGAGCTGTGTGGCGTTCGCCTGCTCGAACGCGAGCACGTGGTCGAGGTTGTTGGCTGACGCCATCGCCCGCGCCGATTCGACGTTGCCGCCGTTGAGGTCGACCCCGTAGTAGGCCCCCAGCCTGCGTCGGCGGGCAACACATGCGGCCACGACGCCGTGGCCGCATCCGATGTCGAGCACGCGATCGCCGTCGCTCACGAGCTGGCTCACGCTGTCGAAACGGACCAACTCACTGCTGCGTCGCATCATCCTGGCGACGTTTTCGGGTTGCGATGGCCAGGGTCTCGGCAACTCGACGGCGGCGCGGGCGTCGGCCGAATCCGCCTGGAGACGGGTAGCCAGGACCTGCCGAGCCGAGCGCTCGTCGAACTGCTCGACGAATCGGATCCAATCGAGTTGGCGCTCGACCAGGGCGTCGCGAAACTCGATTGCCGCAGCGTCGGTCATAGCCGGTCGATGTTCGGACCCCGAAGCGAGCCGCGCGTGTCGAGGACCGAGCGCGACGCGGCAGCGATCGCATCGAGATCGAAGTCGTCGTGATGCTGGAGGAGAATGACCAGGTCGGCCTGCCGCGCACCGTCGATCGGATCTTCGCGTCGCCGCACGTCTTTGCCGTCGATCTTCCAGCTGGGCACATACGGATCGGCGTACGACACATCGGCACCGAGCTCGATCAGGCGTCGAGCCAATGGCTGTGCCGGTGACTCCCGCTCGTCGGAGATGTTCTTCTTGTACGTGACCCCGAGCAGCAAAACGCTCGAGCTCGACATCGCCTTGCCGTCTCGATTGAGGGTGAGCATCGCACGGCTGACGACATAGGCGGGCATCCGGGCCGAGATCTCCTGCGCCAGTTCGACGAACCGGAACGGATACCCCAGCGTCCGCACCTTGTACGACAGATAGTTGGGATCGATCGGGATGCAGTGTCCGCCAACCCCTGGACCGGGGTAGAAGGCCTGAAAGCCGAACGGCTTGGTGCTGGCGGCATCGATCGACTCCCAGAGGTCGACGCCGAGATCGTGGCAGAAGATCGCCATCTCGTTGACCAACGCGATGTTGACGTGGCGGTAGGTGTTCTCGAGCAGCTTGGCCATCTCTGCTTCGCGGGTGCCGCTGGTTTGAACGACGTGGTCGATGAACCGGCCGTACAGCGCGGCGGCGGCCTCGGTGGACGCCGGGCTGATACCCCCGACGACCTTCGGTGTGTTTTCGACCCCGTATGTAGCGTTGCCCGGGTCGATGCGTTCGGGCGAGTAGGCGAGGTGGAAGTCGACGTCTGCAACCAGCCCCGACTCCTCGAGCAATGGGCGCACGATGTCCTCGGTGGTGCCCGGATAGGTCGTGGACTCGAGCACGACGACCGTGCCCGGCTCGAGGTGATCGCGGATCATCGCCGTGGCGCTCATGACGGCGGCGAGGTCGGGGCCGCCTGCCTCGGTCAGCGGAGTCGGAACGCAGATGACGATCGCCGAGGTGGTGGCGAGCACCGATGCGTCGGTCGACGCCGTGAACCCCTGGTCGATCATCACCTTCACCGCATCGTCGTCGATGTCGTCGATGTGGCTGTGGCCGCTGTTGAGTTGTTCGACGACGGGGGCATTGGTGTCGAAGCCGACCACGGTGAGCCCACGGCGGCATGCCTGTTGGGCGAGGGGGAGGCCGACGTAGCCCAGGCCGATGATGGTCAGGTCTGAATTTGTCACGATTGGTCTTTCGTTGTCGGGGCCATCAGATCAATACGTCATCGAGACGGATGCCGGGGCCGAGAACCCTACTCTTGGCCAGGAAGTCGCTGTCGCTGATCGTCCACGTGTGGTGACCGACCTGCTCACGGCGAGTCATCAGATAGTTGAAACGATCGGTCGAGAACACCCGCAGACCGGCACTCACGCAATCCTTGAGGAAGCGGGTGTCGGTGCCAGCAGGGACGGCGGTGAACTGGATACCGGCGATGTCAGCGCGCCGGACGACGAGCGTGCCGCCCATCACCAAGTCGGTCTCAGCGAACTCGTGACCCTCGTGTCGCACGACCGTTTGCTCACTCGACTCCATGTAGGCGTGGAAGGTCTGCTTCCCGTAGATCGAGGCGTCGGCGAACCGGGAAGCGAGCACCACGTCGGACAGATAGTTCGCTCCGTAGTGGTCGTCGTCGTCGAACTTCGCAAAATACTCACCGGTGCAGGCGTCGAGCGCGACGTTGAGGCACTCGCCCAGCGTCAGCGGATCGGGCAGATGGATCACCCGGGAGTCCGCGAACTCTGCCACGGCGCGCTCGACGGCGTTTCGATCGAACTCGTCGCTATTGGTCACGAAGATCAATCTGGCTGCGCCGTACTTCTGAATGCGAACGTTGTGCAGCGCACGTTCGAGATACTCCGGTCGGCGTGACACGCAGACGATGTCGATCGTCGGTTCGCTGGGGGGCGCGAAGTCGCCGATGCCCATCGTGGAGAGTACGTCGCTGACGCGATGCTGGTAGGTGTGATGAGCCATGACGGCTCGATACCCCAGTTGGCCGACGCGATCTCGATGGTCGACATCGTGGACGAGGCGACCGACGACCTCGGCGATCTCGGATGCACCCGACGGCGTCGGGACGACCTCGGACAGATGTTCGTCGATTGCGGCCGCCGGCGACGACACGACCGGGGTCCGGCAGGCCAGGATCTCGAAGACCCTCCTCGACAGCATCGTCGGGGAACTCGACACCGAATTCACGTTCAGGAACAAGGCGTGCTTTCGGTATTCGTCGACCATCTGGCGGTAGGGAAGTGTGCCGATGATCGACGCATGGAATCGTTCGGGGAAAGCCTCGCCGTCGGCCTGACGACTTGGCTCGCGGTCGAAGATTCGCAGATCGGCAACGGTGGACGACGCATCGAGCAAGGTGCTGAGTTGACGCGCCCGCTCCGGGTACTTGTGGCCGCGCCAAGCCCCGGCGAAACACACGGTGCTCGACGGTTCGGCGGGGCGACCGATCGGATTGTGTATCAGCGGTTGGGCCGCGAACATGAACACGCCGATCCGGTCGTGTCCGAGGTCGACACGGTAACGATCGACGATCGAGGCGTCGGTCGTGAACACATAGTCGAAGCTTCGTGCCACCGGAAGAAACGTGTCGTAGTTCACGGGATCTTCCTTGTTCCACAGCGCTGACGGAACGGAGGACGCCCGCGCCCTGGCCAGCGCCCCGGCGAGCGGACCGTCGGCGTCGAAGCGGCTGAAGGCGTACGACCAATCGCCCTCGTTGCCGCGCCACGCCGTTTCGGCAAGAAGCAGATCTGCCCGATCGATCCGCTCGTCGACGTTGCGTCGGCTGACCGCATCGAGGTGTAACTCGGGGGCCAAGCACGCATGACTGAACTCGTCGAGAATCGAGACGACTCGAAGCTCGTCGCGCGGTTCGAGATCGGCCCAATCGGATCGCTGTGCCGAAGACGGGCGCTTTCGGTCTCGAACCTCCCGAACGATCGATCGGAGGCGACCCGGGAACCGCCGTCGACCCTGCTTCGTTCTGAGCTCGATCAACATGTCGCCCAACCGGTAACTGAGCGACGTGCGCACATGGTTCATCATCGCGGCGTGCCGGTCGTTGATCGCCTGCAGTTCTTCTCGGTGACGTTCGTGTTGTGCCGCCAGTGCGTCCGCAATGGGGTCGCCGTCAGGAAGCGGCGTACTCATCGAGGACCTCCTTGGTGGGGCCGTCGGCGAGGATGACGCCCTCGTTCAACCAGATCACACGATTGCAGACGCGTTCGATCTCGGCGTTGCTGTGGCTGACAAAAACGATCGTTCCGGCGTGCTCGCGCAGCTCATCGATTCGGGCGTAGCTCTTGGACTTGAAGTGCTTGTCGCCGACGCCGAGTGCCTCGTCGATCATCAAGATTCGTGGCCGGACCGTCGTCGCGATCGCAAAATGTACGCGGGCTCGCATGCCGGACGAGTACGTGCCGAGCGGCCGGTTGATCGCCCGTCCGATGTCGGCGAAGTCTGCGACCTCCTCGATCAGACCCTCCACCCGATCTGGATGGATCGCCAACGCCAGCAGGCCGACCTCGATGTTGCGCCGACCCGACAGGCCGGGCCGCAACGCAGCCGCCACCCCAAGCAGCATCGGTTCGGAGTTGGCGTACACCTGCCCGACGGTGGGAGGAAGCAGTCCGGCCATCACTCGAAGCAGCGTCGACTTGCCCGAGCCGTTGTTGCCGACGATCCCGAGGCTCTCGCCTTCGTGGATACTCAGCGACACCTTCTTGACTGCCTGGATCTTGTCCGGCGATCGGCCAGAGAAGCCGGACTTGATGAGCGCTCCCATCGACAGCTTTGCCTCGGTGTTGACGCGGTACACGACGCTGACATCGTCGACCATCATGCTGATCGCTGCGCCGTTCGAATCTGTCGGCTGCATGGTCATGCCCTTCCGTACGGTTCGCCGCGACGAAAGATGGTGAACCCGACGGGAAGCATGACGACAGCCGAGATGACGGTGCCGAGCGCTGCCCACGCCGGGAATTCTCCGCCGAGGATGGCAAATCGAACGAGCTTGATGTTGTCGAAGAACGGATTGAGGAAGAACAGTCGTCGGATCGTCACATCGGCGACGAACGCGTCGATGCTGTACAGAACACCAGACATGTAGAAGACGAGTCGGAACCCGAACGGCATGAAGTTCTGAAGGTCGCGGAAGTTCGTGGTGATGCGGGCGAGAATGAAGCCGACCCCGAGCGCGAACGATGCCTGCAACATGACCAGCGGCATCATCAGAACCCAGCTCAGGCGGACGGGCTCACCGGTGAGGAGGGCGACCAGGAACAGAACGGCGACGACGGGGATGTGAGCGAGGCTCTGTTCGACGGTCTCGGTGATCGGGAGCAGTGCGCGAGGGAACCGGATGGCGCGGATGAGCCCGACGTTGGTGACGACCGTGCGGCTGGCGGAGGTCATCGTTCGTTGCAGAAAGCTGTACGTGAAGACGCCGCTCGCGAGGAACGTGAGGAAGTTGTCGACACCTCGGTCGGTTCCGATGATCAGTCCGAAGAAGGTGTAGTAGACCGCCACCAACAACATCGGATTGAGCAGGAACCACGACAGGCCGAGCACATTGTTCATGTTCCGCGCCCTCAACTCGCGAAGCGGCATCCTGATGGCGTAGGTGCGGCGCTGCCAGAGCTGGTCCACGTACTTCCTCAACGGAGGCATCGCGTGGAGCGGTTGCAGCCCCGACGGCATCTGGTCGTTCGTCTTGGTCATCGTGGGGCCAGTTCTGCGTACAGCGCGCCGACTCTGCGTGAAATCACGTTCCAACTCCGTTCTGCAGAGACCCAATCGCGGGCATTCTCGGCGATACGGCGCCTACGATCGGCGTCGTCAACGAGGCTAGCGAGCGCCGCAGCGAGTGCCTCGGTGTCGGATCTGGGTACGACGATTCCGCACTCGTCGCTCGGCACCATTTCGGCGAGCGCCTGCACCGCGGAAACGATCACGGGAATGCCTGCCGCCATCGATTCGAGCGGTTTCAGGGGAGACACCATCTCACAAACCGGCAACGGCTTGCGCGGGAACGGTGTGATGTCGATCACGCTGAGGTACCGACCGACCTGATCGTGTGGCACCCGGCCGGTGAAGCGACAGATCTTGTCGAGGCCGAGTTCTGTCGCCTGCGCTTTGAGCGCCGGCCCGATCGGCCCATCCCCGACGAACAGCACGGCGATCGGCGTGGTGGTCAACGATCGAACGATCGAAACCGCGTCGAGCAGATCGTCGAGTCCCTCGTAGAACGTGAACGACCCCACGAATCCGATGACGCAACAACCCTCCACGTCGAGTTCGCGGGCGAGGGCGTCATCTCGGGGGGCGTCGGTGAATCGGTCGATGTCGACCGCGTTGGGCACGATCGTGATCGCCTCTCGGTCGACGCCCCGTCGAACGAGTTCGTCGCCCAGGCCAGACGTGATGGCGATGACTCGATCGGCCGACCTGGCGGCGTCGGCCTCATACCGACAATCGAGGCGATAGACCTCGGTCTCCGCCCAGTTCGGATCTCGGGACGCACGCGTGACCTCCCACAGACCGCGCACTTCGTAGACCGATGGGAGGCCGAGGCTCTTGGCCGCCGTCGTCGCCGCGTGGCCGTTCCACCAGTTCGACGCGGCGTGCAGCACGCTCGGACGATGGGTATCGACGAGCGGTTGGAGCATTCGGGCGTAGAGGTCGACGAAACCCTGGAGATCGGTGCGGGGGAGGTGGGTCACCGGCCCGAGCAGTCGTTCGTAGGTGACGCCGTCGATGACATCGCGAGCTGCGACGCCCGGCCGCTGGTCGAACGTGCCGTGGGCGGCCGGAAAGCCAGGACGGGTCACCCCGACCACCTCGTGACCGGCGCGATTGAGGTTGGTGAGCAGACCGTGGGTGCGTGTTGCGTATCCCCCGGATTGGTGGGGGAGCGAGTTGTGGAGCAGATACAACGCGGTGGCACCCCGCTCGTGCGAGCGGCGCATGACCGGTGGTGTGAGTTCGACGCCCTGTCGCAGAATCGCGAGCTCGCGCTCGCGTTGGCGGCGGGCGGCTTCGATCCGTTTCGAACTTCCCGACCAGTGTCGCAGCAGCTCGAGCGGACGTTCGATCTCACCGAGTTGATGGAGTCGATCGGCCAATCGAACCATCAGCACAGGTTCGATCTGATCGATGTCCACACCGGCCAGTCGGGTCGCCAACCAATCGCAGAGGTCTCGTCGTAGCGCGGCGCTGACGAGCGCGTTCCCTGCCGCGGCGTCGGACAGGGCAAGAATGTCGCGGGACACCGAATCGATCAGATCGGCCACAAGATCCGGGGGATTCACGGCGTCGAGCGACCCCTCGGTCCCGGTGGCGACGAGCCAACGCGGCCTCTGGGTGGCGGGCCACAGCAACCACGCAGCAGCCAACTCCACGTTCGCATCGGCATCGCGTTGCTGCTGCCGAAACCCGTCGACGAGCAGGACGCGGCTGACGACATCGCTCGGCCGTGCGTCTCGGATCGCCTCGAGATGAGGCATCCGGTCGCGTCCGGGCGGACCGGTCTGGGCTTCGAGCAGCGCCACCGTGCCGTAGGGTGATGCGACGCGGGCGGCCGCTCTGAGCAGCACCGACGACGACCGCGGTGCGATTCGGATCGCCATCACGATGGCGCCGTCGACCAACGACAACAGCCGACCACGTGTTCGGCGCACGGCATCCCGCCGGTTCCGAACGAAATTGGCTCCACGGGTGCCGAGCACTCGTACGGCGAGGCGGCGTGGCGACTCTGCCCACCGGGTAACAGATTCGAGAGTTGGAGGCACAGCGAGATCCGATTCTATCGTTGGCTCCATCGATACCTGCTGCAATGGCTCAAGTACGCCGTTCCGCCGGCCGATACGAATTGCAATGGATCGACCCCAGTTGAGGCTTTCCGGCGACGCTCGTGATCGCATGACGACGACTGCCCACCGCGTGGTGGCGGCGCTGTTGATCGCATTGGCGGTCGGATCGCAGGCGGCCGCTGCCGGTTCAGCATCGACGATGCTGGACACCGGAGGTTCCGAGTCGGTTCCGGGCCCGACCGTGACGCTCGCCAGGTCGTCGCACTACGTGACAGGTGCCCATCGCGTGAGCGGGCGCGTGGTCCTCGAACACGTCAGCGATGATCCCGTTCAGCTCGTCTCGGTATCGGTTGGATGTCGTGACAAGAACGGCCTCGAACAGCGACTCGGTCAGTACATGAACACGCTCGCGGTCGCTCCGGTGACCGTCCTGGAACCGCACGTGGTGTTTCACGCCTCGGATGACTTCACGTGCTGGATCGCCGCTCGGGCGATGCGGATCCGCGCCGCCCCCGGCACCGACGGCCAGGTCCAGCACGTGAAGGTCCGGTCGGCGGAAGTCACCGTCGAGCCAGTCCACTACCGCTCCCGGGCGCTCGCCGTTCACGCCGCCGACGACAAGACGGAGATGCTCGGAGCGTCTCGGGTCATCAGGTCGCGCAGCAACTCGGTCGCCGCATCTGTTCGAACGGTGCTGCTCGACCCGACTTCGGACGTGAACATCGACGTTCGAGCCGGCTTGCAGCTCACCTCGTGCACCCATGTGTTCGGCTCGAGTGACCAGACGACCAATGGTCGAGAGCTCTGTCAGGAACCGGGCGTTTCGATGGAACAGCCGTCGGGGCCCGTGGTCTATACACAGCTCTTCATCCGCCAGATGCGTCCAGATGGGTCTGAGTGCCGAACCGTCGAGGTGCCCGGCGCTCGCACCTATGGTCGGTTGTCGGCGCTGCGCCACCACGCCCCTCGATCAAGTTCCGGTCGGCTCACGCTCCCCGGCTCGACCGAGTGTGGGTCGGATGTTCGGGCGTTCGTCCGGATCCACGTCTCCCGGGGACCGGGTGTCGTCGTGCACTGGCCGGGCTCGAACATCTCGATCGAACTGTCGGGCTGAGCCGCCGGATATCGCCAACTGGGCGCCGCCGGGTTACCGACGACGTCTCGGGCGTACCGATAGGTTGTGGACCGCATGACCGAGGAGCACACATACGACCTGGACCTCTTCCGGTCGCTCAACGCCGAATACCGAGAACGTCCACTCGTCCCTCGTCCACGGAACATGAATCCGTCGTCGCTGGAGGAACAGGCTCGTCGGCGGGCCTCCAGTCTCGATCGTCGTCTGAGCCTGCGGGGTCGTCGGGTCTTGGAGATCGGTTGTGGGCGCGGCCACCTGGCTGCGGTGCTGGCGACCGAGTATGGCTGTGAGGTCGTCGGTGTCGACATCGTCGAGTACGAAACGTGGCCGGAGCTGGCCGAGGTGGACGGGCTGCGCCTGACTTGTCACGACGTCACCGCCGGCGACAACGATGATCTCGGTCGTTTCGATCGAATTCTCTCGCTGGCGGTGTTCGAACACGTCGAGCGACCTTTGCATGGCTTGGACGCCATAGGCGAGCTGCTCGATCCCGCCGGCTCGGCGTATCTCTCGGCGAACCTGTATCGAGGCCCGAAGGCGTCGCATCGGTATCGCGAAGTGTTCTTTCCCTTTCCTCACCTGTTGTTCGCCGACTCAGTATTCGCCGACTTCTACGCGCCGACTCGCTACCCACACGTGGGTCCGGCGTGGGTCAACAAGCTGACGGGGGCTCACTACCGCGAGTACGTGAGGTCGATCGGACTCGCGATCGACGACCAGTGGACCGATCGAACCGAACTGGACCGCCAGTTCTACGAACGCTTCGTCGACAAGCTGGGGAAGTATCCGATCGAGGATCTGGAGGCCGACTTCGTGCATCTCGTTCTGTCCCACGACAAGCGAAGCGGTGATCGTTCCATCCGATCCACCGCAGCGACGCTCGCCAAACGGGCGTTCTCTCGAGCCGGACGAACGATCGCCAAATGGAAGCCGTGATGCCCCAGACCGCCGCCGTCCGAATCCGTCGCACCCTCGGTCGCGCCCGACGCCTTGCCGGCCGTCGTGCCGACGTCGTGAGGTCGATGATCGACCGTCGACGCACCGGTGCGTCAGACCAGCCCGTCGCCGAGCCCGATCGACCACTTCGGATCGGACTCGTCGGGTTCTTCGGGTGGGGCAACTTCGGCGACGAGCTGTTCCTCCAAGCCCACATCGAGCAGCTTTCGTCACTCGGTGACGTGCACGCCATCAACGACATGACCCGCAAGCCGTATTTCACACGTGACGTCACGGAGATCGTTGAGCAACACGATGCGTTCGTGATCGGTGGCGGCGATCTGGTCATTCCGTGGCAGATATCCGAGCTGTACTGGAAGCGTCAGTACCTCGACAAGCCGATCTTCATCGTCGGGGTCGGCGTGCCGACCTGGAAGCCGTCGTCCGAGCGTCATGTCAAGCGCTATCGCGAGTTCTTTGCGTCGCCGAACGTCAAGATGATCGTTGCTCGGGATCGGGAGAGCCAGGAGTGGATTCGTATCCATCTCGAGCCGGCCATACCTGTGGGTTGCGCGTCGGACCTGGTCTGGGCGCTCGACCCGGTGGCCGCGGTGCAACGCGACCGTAAGACACTCGGAATCGTGCTGCGCGACCGGGGCAACTCGAACGACGACTTCTCGAGGGTTCGGGAACTGTGCGACCGGGCGGTGCAGCTCGATTACGACGTGGTCCACATTGTGCTCGCCAACAAGGAGCGCGGTCCCGACGACCTCGCCGTTGCCCAACGTTTCGCCAATCCAGGTGAGGAGATCGTCGTCACCGAGTCGCTCACGGAGCAACGCCGGGCGATCGCATCGTGTCACATGCTCGCCAGCATGAAGTTCCACGGCACGTTGGTAGCCGCCCAACAGGGCGTTCCGGCGATCAGTTTGTCATCGACCGACAAGACGAGGAACTTCTTGACCGCCATCGATCGCCGCGATCTGTTCAGCGCGTACAACGCTGCAGATCTTGCGGACCGTTTGCCGCGCCATCCGGCGCGCATAGCGGCCGAGACGCGGGCCGCCCACCGAGCGAGCGCTCTCGGACTGTACGAAGAACTCCGATCGGCGATCATTCGGCAGTGCGCCGACGATCGCGTCCGCTAACGGGCAGATCCAGCTCGATTCCGTCAGGCGAGCAGGTGGTTGACCGCCCGGGTGAACCCCTTGGCGATGTCGGTTGCCGAGATCGCGTCTCGTCGGGCCTGGGTGGCATGTCGGGCGTTCGTCGTTGCCGACGCATCGAGCCCGTTCAGGACCTCGGCGATCGCGTCCGCTGACGCTGACGAAACGTAGAAGCCGGCATCGCCGATCAGTTCGCGTGCCGAGTCGCCGTCGATCGCCAGCACCGGACAGCCGAGACTGAGCGCTAGTACCGAGGAACCGGAGACGATCGGCGAGTCGTAACATGCGGAGGCCAGGTCCGAGGCCGCGAAGTACTCGGCCATGCGGCGGTCGGCGACACGATGTGTGTCGACGATCGCGTCGGGGTCACGGTTGAGCAGCTCGATCGTGGTGTCGAGTTCGTCATCGAGGCCGGGTTGATAGTCGCCGGCGACGATCAGTTGGATCCGGCGCGAGCTCATAGCCCTCGCCCGGCGAACACCTTCCACGAGCACCGGCAGGTTCTTGTATGGCTGCATCGCACCGAGCGCGCAAACGACCAATGCCGAGTGGTCGATGCCGAGTCGGAGTCTGCAGTCCTCTCGTTGGAAGTACGTCGGGTAGGCGGTGTCGTAGGCCGGGTGAGCGAGCACCACGACTCGATCCTGCGGAAGTTCGTAGATGTCGCCGAGCCGGGCCGGAGCATGTTGACTCATGACGTGGATCACGTCGGCCTGTTGTGCCAGCGACGCACGAAACTGGGACTCGGCCTCGGGGAACCGGCACCCGTGGGGCAGCCGATTGTGGACGGTCCAGATGAAGCGCAGCCCGTCCTGCTTCCAGGATTGCAGCCGTTCGACGAATTCGGCGCCTCGATTGGCGACCTCCTGTTCGGAATCGGCGGTGCCGGTGATCGCCGTCGTCCAATGCAGGTGAAGCGCTGTGGGAACGCCTGCCGCGACGCCACTGGTTACCGCTGCAAGTTCCGTCCACGGAAGTGCCGGCACGGCCGCGATCCCGGCTGAGCGAAGATCGGAGTAGAGCAATTCCTGGTACGGATTGCCACGAGCGACCGGTCCGAATACCAGCAGTCGGGGGTGCCGATCGGTGACTGAGCGCGCGGCGGCCAAGATGTCGTTGGCGAGCCCGAGGTGACTCATGTGTCGGTCCCCGGGTGCACGCCGAGCCGGCCATAGGCCTCGACATACCGTTTGGCGTTGCTCGACCAGGTTCGTTCGCTGAGCACCCAGTCGCGGCCAGCGACGCCCAGTTGGTGACGACGTTGCGGGTCGTCGAGGAGCTGTTCGGCAACGTCGGCGAGATCGTGAGGATCCTCGGGGGTGAACGAGAGCCCCCGTTCACCCGGTGCTGCGACTTCGGACAAGGCCGGGAGATCGGCCACGAGCAGGGGCAAGCCCATCGACATCGCCTCGAACGGCTTCAGCGGCGTCACGAGCCGCGCCGCATGGTCGTCGCGGCGAGGAATGACGAACAGATCGATCAGCGAGTAGTACCTGGCGATCTCGTCATGCGGAACAGGGCCCGTCAGCACGACCCGGTCTTGTAGACCGAGTTCGGTCGTGAGCTCGCGAAGGCGATCCAGTTCGGGGCCGCCACCGACAACGAGACAAGCCGCATCATCGCGTCGGTCGCGAAGTATCGCCATCGCCCGGATCAGCACGTCGATCCCTTCCCGGTGACCGATGTTGGAGATGTATCCCAGCACCGTCTTGCCGGCCAGCCCCAGCGACCGGGCGAGCTCGATATCTGTGTCGACTGGGACGAACTTGCTCGGGTCTACGGCATTCGGGATGACAACGATCTTGTCGGGGTCGATACCCCGGTTCACGATCTCATCGCGCATCGTGTGGGCGATCGTGAACACGAGTTGGGCGTCGTGCATGCACTGGTTCTCTCGCAACAACCTGAGTCGGTAGTGCTCCCCGGCTTCACTGCGATCGATGTCTGAGGTCCAGGTCGACTCGAGGAACGACCGGACGTCGTACACGACCGGGATTCCGAATCGTCGGCCGAGGGCGAGCGCCGTCACAGCGGTGTCGTAGCCCCGGTAGCCGGAGTTGGCATGGATCACGGCGGGCCGGACTCGTCGCACCACATCTGCGGCCAACCACGCCTGATTGGCGACCGCATCATCGAACGGGATCCGTCGGTATGGGTAGTCGGGGCCGAGATCCAGGCGATGGTGCTCGATGCCGTCGACGATCTCGACGGAGTCGAACTGCTTGGTGCCGTCGAGGCGCGGGAACCCGAGTGATGTCATCACGGTCGGTCGGAAGCCGGCCTCGAGCTGGCTCAAGAGGGCGTACCGGCTGCGCATCGTGTAGCCGCGCTCATGGTAGGGCAACGACTCCTTGAGGAGGTGCAGCACGCCAGAACTCGACGCCGGTGTGAGGTGTTCAGCAGGACCGATATCGGGGTACCAGCTCGGATCGAGATCTCGAAGCCGACCGACGAGCTGTTGCTCGGCGGCGAGGTTCTTGTCGGAACGTTCGACACGCACGAGTCGGCGATTGGCAGCCAGCGCCTCGCTCAGCTCGCCCATCGCCACCAGCGTCGCACGGCGTTCGTGAAGCAGGTCGGGTCGGCGGGGTCGGCGGAGCAGCGCCGAGTCGAGCGCAGCGAGAGCTCCCTCGTGATCGCCGGCCTTGCGCAGACCTCGCGCAGTCGCCACCGCTGTCGATTCCTCGGCCCGCGGGGGCTCTCGATCAACCGGTTGCACGGAGGATGAGTCGCTCGGTCTCGATGAGGATCGCGGTGAACGACGCGCCTCTCGAGCGAGTCGAATCGGAAGACTCAGGATCGAGGTCGGACGGGTCGATGTCGAACGAATCACGCCACCGATTCGGCTCCACTTCATGTCGTACTGGGCCTGCAGCCGGTTGCGGAACTTGTCGCGTTGCTGTGCGAGGGTCGCGTTGCTGTGCCGCAACTCGTCGATCTTGGATTCAAGTCGCTCTCGTTCGGCGCTGGTACTCGCCGCCAGGTTCGCTGCAGCTGACCGGTCGGTCGCTCGTGCCTTATCGAGCGCGACCACTTCGGCTCGTGCCGACGATGCGCTCTGAACCGAGGCATCGAGCTGTGACTGCAGTAGATTGCGTTGTTCACGCAGTGACTCGATCTGCTGCTCGAGTTCGGTCGAGGCTTTTGCGTGCCGTCGCCACTCCTGCGCCTCGGCGAGCAGGGCGCGGTGGGCGCGTTCTTCAGATGGTTCGATCACGCTGGCACCTCCGAGAGACCCGTTGCATCGGGCGAAAGATCCGTTGCTTCGGGCAGGTAGTCGACCACAGCGAGCCATTTCTCGACCGACTCGGAACGGTGTACGAGTTGCATCGGGAACTGCTCGATCCAGTCACGCACCATAGCTTGCTCAGCTGGACGGATGTAGTCGTCGACGACGAACCCGCAGCCGGGCAGGCAGTGGGGCAACAGCAGGTCGGGGGCGAGGCGCCGGGCCTCGGGACCCGTGTCCGCCGGGGGGCCGTCCACGATCACCATGTCGATGTCGGAGAGTTGCACCGAATCGATGTCGTACCAGAGGCCGGTGCCCCTGGCGAGGTCGTGCTCGATCAGGGGTGCAAACACCAGATCGACGTGTTCGTCGAGGCCGGCGTCCCGGATTCGTTGGCGGCTGACCTCGTGCCAGAGCGGATCGTGCTCGAAGGAGGTGACCCGGCCGACCTGCCCCGTAAGGGCGAGGTGTCCGAGCAGGATCGTCGATGCTCCTGCGCCGCACTCGACGACGTGTTGCGGTCGGCGCGCCCGAACCAGCGCGAGGATCTGACGCGCTGCGTCGGGCGAGATGGCCCAGTTTCGAAGGGGCGGCAGAGCAAAGTGTCCATCGAGCTCGCGATACAGGTTGATGAGCGCCTCGAGCTGGCTGTATGTCGTGCGTTCCGACCGTTCGATGAGGGTCCGCAGCGTGCCGGTGTGGGTCTGAAGACTTCGTTCGAGCGCACGAACCTGTTGCGTGAGCGCTGAGAGAGGGTCGGGCGTCGCCATGTTCGTCTACTGAGCGGTCGGGCGCTTGGGCGGCTGAGCGTGCGCAGCGACGAGGACCTCTGCGATGCGTGCTCCGGCTCGGCCATCCCAGAGTGCCGGTCGTCGTGGCTCGATTTCACCGCTCAGTGCGCGAGCGACCCCATCCATGATCGCGACGCGATCGCGACCGACGAGCAGATTTGTTCCTTCAGTGATCGTGATCGGGCGCTCGGTGTTCTCGCGAAGCGTGAGACATGGTGTTCCGAGCACGGTCGTCTCCTCCTGGATCCCACCGGAATCGGTGAGGACGACCGCCGCCTTCGAGATGAGACCGAGGAAATCGAGGTACCCGAGCGGTTCGATCAGCGTCAAGCGTCCGTGGTCGGGTACCAATCCCTCCAATGTTTGCCGAGTGCGAGGGTGTACGGGAAAGATCAACGGCACCTGCTCGGAGACGTCCCGCAGGGTCTCCATGAGGCCGGTCAGCACGGATGGGTCGTCGACGTTCGCCGGGCGGTGCAGCGTGACGACGCCGTACCCACCGGGTCCGACATCGAACCGCTGCCACACGGCGCGTTCGGATGCTCGGTCCAGATTCAACAGCAGTGTGTCGATCATCACATTCCCGACCAGATGAATCTGATCTTCCCGATATCCCTCGGCTCGAAGGTTGACAACGGCATCCTCCGAGGGTGCGAAGAGGAGATCGCTGATTCGATCGGTGACCACACGGTTGATCTCTTCGGGCATCGTCCAGTCTCGGCTTCGCAGGCCGGCCTCGACGTGGGCTACCAGCAGGCCCGCCTTTGCGCCGACCAACCCGCACGACAGCGTCGAGTTGACATCACCGACGACGACGACGGCATCGGCCTGGACCGAACCGACGAGCTGTTCGAAGCCGACCAGCACCTTCGCGGTCTGCTCGGCGTGCGACCCCGATCCAGCACCCAGGTGGTACTCGGGTTGGCGGATACCGAGCTCCTCGAAGAACACGTCGCTCATCGCCTCGTCGTAGTGCTGCCCCGTGTGGACGATCGTGGTGCGCACGCCCAGTGCTTCAAGGCCGTCGATGACGGGCTTGATCTTCATGAAGTTCGGTCGCGCTGCGGCGACGCAGATGACGTGCATGGTCGTGTACGCTACCCGGGATGAGTTGGCGGTCGACTGGTTTGGTGTGTCGGTCGCTGCGCGCCTTCGACGCCAGAGCACTTGTGCACGGCCAGCTGCGCACACCCTGACCAGAACCCGATTCCCCACGCCGTGTGCATGACGACGGCTGGGACGGCCGAGCGTCGGTTCCGGCGCGTCGACCAGAGCACCGCAAGGCCATATGTTGCGACGCCGCCGCCCCAGACGTGGCGCCATCGCCCGGGGAGTGGAAACGTCGCCAGCCCGGCAATGAACGCCGCTGGTGCCAACTGACGCAACTTGGCAGATCCAGGGTGGGTGGCGAGAACCTCGGCCTTCCAGCGTCCGTACTCGAAATACTGGCGCCACAGCGCACCCACCGAGCCGCGCGGTCGGTAGGACACGCTGAGCAGCGGATCGAACCACACGGCCCCGCCGGCGCGGCGCAGTCGGATGTTGAGTTCGTAGTCCTGATTGCGGATCAATCTCTCGTCGAACCAACCCACCGCATCGCCTGCCGCACGGTCGAACACGCCGAGGTACACCGTGTCGACCGGGCCTTCGAGGCCACCGACGTGGAAGCGGGAGCCGCCGGTGCCGAGCCACGACGTTGTAGCAGCCGCGACCGCCTCCTCGAACGGGGTCTCGGGCGCTGGCACCTGCATGCCGCCCACGTTGACCGCCCCCGTACGACGCATGGTCTCGACCGCACGTCGGATATACCCCTCGGACAGCTCGGCGTGGCCATCGACCCGCACGATCACTTCGCCGGTGATCGCCGCGATCGCTGCGTTGAGGCCGGCTGGGGTGACGCCGGCCGGGTTCGAAACGACCGTGACCTGCGGTTCGCGCGAGGCGATCTCGGCAGCGATCGCCTCCGTGTCATCGTCGGATGGCGCGATCGCCAAGCACACGTCGAACGGCAGTGGATACTCCTGAGCCAGAATCGAGGCGACGGCTCGCTCGAGGTGTGGTGCCTCATTCCTGATTGGCATCACGACGGAGACGGTGGGCCACTCATCGCTGCCGAAGCAGGCCGCTCTCAGCTCAGACACGGCGACGAAGCACGACCCACACCGTGCGAAGCAGGATCTGAATGTCGAGGACCACCGACCAGTTCACGAGGTATTGAAGGTCGTAGCCGAGCTTGTATGCGGCATCGGTTTCGTAGCGGCCGTTGATCTGGGCAAAGCCGGTGATGCCAGGCGGCAGCTCGTGGCGTCGGGCATAACCGGCAACGTCTTGTTCGAACAGCTCGATCAGCTCGGGACGCTCCGGTCGAGGCCCAACGAGTGACATTTCGCCCTTGAGTACATTCCAAACTTGTGGCAGCTCGTCGGCCCTAGTCGCACGCATCCACCGCAGACCGCGAATCACTCGAGCATCTTCGCGTCCGGCGAGCAGTGGGCCGTCGCTTTCGGCATCACGCACCATCGTTCTGAACTTGACCACCGAGAATCGCTTGCCGAGCAGACCCACCCGCGTCTGCCGATACAGCACCGGCGAGCCGGCAGCGAGGCGGACGTACAACGCCAACATCAAGAGCACCGGTATCACGAGCGGGGCCATGATGACCAGAACAGCGAGGTCGAACAGGCGCTTCAACCGGAGCTGGTGCGACGCCATGGCGTGGGTGCGCATGCGGGTGAACGGCATGCCGGCGATCTCTCGGACCGATTGCAGCCCGAGCAAGGTCTCGCGGGCGCTGACCCGCTGATGGACGCCGATCCCTTGGCGGTCGAGTGCCGTGAGCGGCTCGGGGAACGCCTCAGAGAATGCTGAGAGATCGAGCAAGAGGACGTCGGTGGCCTGGCGGGCGTTGACGAGGTCGAACAACTCGCCAATGCGTTCGACGGTGCCCACGACATCGGCGTCGGGCTCAGAGTTGAAATGTCGCTCAGCGAGTGCGACTGCTTCACCGCGGCCGACGAGCAGAACTCTCGACGGACCGCGCCGCCGGTTGGCGAAGTAGCGGCTGACAGTTCGGTTCGCGGTCAGTGCGATCGAGGCAACGACGAGCAGCAACCCGAGGTTGACGCGCGGCATCAGGTAACGGTCGGTCAGCACGGCGGCCAGGCCATCGAAGGCCACGCCGATTCCGGTGGCGACCGCGATTCGCGGGAGCCATGGCCGGTAGCCAAGTCTTGGCTCGCGTTCGTAAAGTCCGGCGAAATAGTTGATGCCGAGGTGAATCGCAGTGGCGATCGAGAACCCGATCCAATAATGGCTGCGGGGGTACGTCGGCCAAGTCCACCCGAACCTCAGCACGTTGATCAGCAACATCGACCCGAACAGCGAAATCGCGTCGAGCACGAACAGGAAACGGAACCCGCGATGCCACATCCAACCGAGCGGTCGTCCGGCGCGTCCGATGACGCGCTCCAGCATCTGCGGGAACGGCTGGCCGGCCGTGTCAGGCTCGGTGCTCGGCGTACTCGTCATCTCACGCATGGCGACATCGAGAGCGTAACCCCCAGCGCTGCCCCGACGCCGTAGCCTCGACCGCATGACCGAGTCGACGGGTCGAGCATCCGAGATCGAGGAACGCCTGGACGAGTTGCAGTGCGAGTCTCAGGCGCGCCGAGCCGAGTTGCGGGCGATCGCCGCCGAGTTGCCCGAGGCGACCAGTCGGCGAGCGCTCGTGCGCTCGATGGTTCACAGCGTTGCAGCTGCCCCGAACAAGGGGTCGGTCATCAAGCGTGCAGGGATCAAGCTGCTGCACACCCCCGCTGACCTGGTGCGTCGCCTCCGAAAGGTGTGACTAGTGCGCCCGCTCAATGTCTTCGTCGCCCCAGCCGGCAATGCCTTCATGACGACATAGCGGCGTGGATCGTCGAGGCCGGGGTGTTGCTGGGGCAA
>CALFRK010000144.1 GCA_937919625.1 uncultured Ilumatobacter sp. | reverse complement strand
ACGAGCACTTTCGTGGTGTAATCCTCGTCGGCGGCGATCAACTTCGTGGCCTCGACCCCGTCCAGCACGGGCATCCGGATGTCCCCACTGATTGGGGGATCGACACTCAACGCGGGTCTTGGTTCGTTTTGACGGTGAGTGTGAGAACGTCTGGCGGGCGTAGTGGCCGACCGGGTCGAACGACCGGCATCCGGCAGCGATTCTGTCTAGATCGAGCATCGCGGTGACGGTTCCGGCCTCGCCGATTTCGGCGCCATCGTGTGGGTTCGCCACGGCGAGACAGCGTTGCGTGCTGTCAAGGCGCAAGCAGGCACGACTGCGCCTAGTGAAGGCCACGACTCTGCCACGACTCTGCCACGGATCTGCCACGGATCTGCCACGGATCTGCCACGGATCTGCCACGGATCTCGCCTTGCTCGTTCGCCAGGGAGGCGTCTGACTGGGCACCTGAACCGCTCGATCCACACCGGCCTGCGATGTTCGTACGCTCCTGTAGGCGACGGCGCAAAGATTCGTTGGTACGTCGAAATCTGATCAGGCCAGACGGCTGGGGTTTGTCCGGGTGCTCGATTGGTCCTGACGTGGCGCGATCAAAAACGATGACGCGGTCGTGCCCTCCGACGCACAATTCGACGAGCTGTTCGTCTGCTGCGATCTTCGTCTGATTGTTATTTGCGTGCTACTGGTTCTACGGCCGGCATCGACTCGTGGCAAACTCGCCGAAAGAAGACAACGCCCTCCTGCAGGACGCCGAGCGAGAGGTTCGCTGAGAGAACATGACACCCGAACAACTGCGTGCCGCTGTCGAGACGGGTGAGATCGACACCGTCGTCGTCGCGTTCACCGACCTATACGGCCGCAGCATGGGAAAGCGTTTCGATGCCGAGTTCTTTCTCGACGAGGCAATCGAGCATGGCACGCACGCGTGTGACTACCTGTTAACGGTCGACATGGAGATGGGGCCGGTCCCGGGGTACAAGTACGCCAGCTGGGAACAGGGCTATGGCGACTTCCACCTCGTACCCGACATGTCGACGCTCACCGTTGCGGGTTGGACAACTCGAACCGCATTCGTGCTCTGCGACGTGCTCGAGAACACCGCCGATGACAACGACCACACGAACGTGTCGGTCGCTCCTCGGTCGATTCTCCGCCGTCAGGTTGAACGCCTGGTGGCCTCGGGGCGGCAGGCGATGGCAGCATCCGAGCTGGAGTTCTTCCTATACGAGGAGAGCTATCGCCAGGCCAACGAGCAGGGCTATGCGGGTCTCCGACCGGCCGGGTGGTACATCGAGGACTACCACCTGCTGCAAGGTGCGCGCGTCGAGTCGTACGTCGGCGAAGCGCGCCGGGCGTTGACTCGCTCGGGAATACCTGTTGAAACGTCCAAGGGCGAATGGGGGCACGGCCAACACGAACTCAACGTGCGCTACGACGAGGTGCTGGCGATGGCCGACCGGCACGCGATCATGAAACACGGAATGAAGGAACTCGCCGAGTCGTTGGGCGTCAGCCTCACTTTCATGGCCAAGCCACACACCGCCGAGGCGGGCAGCAGTTGCCACATCCACCTGTCGCTCTGGGACGAGAACGCAGGTAGCAATGTCTTCGCCGGCCCCGACGGGCCGACCGACGAGTTCAGGTGGTTTCTGGGTGGGTGGATGGCACACGTCAACGACTTCATGGTGTGTTACGCACCGACGATCAACTCCTACAAGCGCTACGTCGACGGCTCGTGGGCGCCGACGCGGATCGCATGGTCGCAAGACAACCGAACTGCGGGGTTTCGGATCGTCGGCAACGGATCGAGCCTTCGGATCGAATGCCGGATCCCTGGCGCCGACTGCAATCCGTATCTCGCCTACGCCGCGTCGATTGCCAGCGGCCTCGCCGGCATCGACCAAAAGATTGAGCCGCCGGAACCGTTCACGGGGGACGTGTACCAGGCACAGGAACTCCCGCGGGTGCCATACACGCTTGAGCAAGCCGTGGCCTTATTTCGTCGCAGCGAGATCGCTCAGGCCGCCTTCGGTGCCGAAGTCGTCGAGCATTACGCCTACTTCCACGACGTCGAGGTCCGCAGCTACAACGCTGCGGTCACAGACTGGGAACGGGCGCGGTACTTCGAGCGCATCTGAACACCATCCGCCGAGCCGACCAAGCCAGCGCATGCGGCTACTCCACGGCGACAGTCGAGAGCTTCATGAGCGAGACCTGGATGCCCAATCGACTCAGGCATCCGCTCGTTTACGGCGGCTCAGCGACCCGGAACCTTCAGCCTCTTCTCCCACAGCTGCAAGAGCAGGCTGAGCAGCAATGTCAGGGCGACGTAGAACACCGCCAAAACAAAGAACGCCTCGCGAAATCGGAATGAGCTGCCGGAGTAGATCCTTGCCCGGTATGTCAGCTCGGCGGCGGCGATGATGGAGATCAGCGAGGTGTCCTTCATCAGGGCGATCAGATCGTTGCCGATTGCCGGCAACGTGTTGCGGAACGCCTGAGGGATCGTGATGTGGGCCATGATCTGGCGCTGGTTGAGGCCGAGCGCTCGCCCGGCCTCCTTCTGTCCGCTCGCCACCGACTGGATGCCCGCCCGGAATACCTCGGCCAAAAAGGCCGCATAGAACAGCGACAAAGCGATCGAACCGCGCCAGGCGAAGCTGATCGAGCGGGCCTTGACACCGCTGTGGAAGATCCAGTTGAAGAAGTCGACGACGTCGACGGTGAGCACCAGTGCGATCACGAACAACCACACGAGCATCGGCATGCCGCGGACGAACTCGATATAGACCCGAGCCAGCGTCTCGACGAGACGGTTCCTACTAAGCCTGGCGAGCCCGAGCCCGAGCCCGAGCACCATCGATGCCAGGAACGCTCCAGCGGTCGTGATCAGCGTCAGCTTCAGTCCGGGCCGGATCTCGTTGAACGCCTCTCGGTACTCGTCGGTGATGATGATCTGGACAACCATCCACCCGATGATCCCGAGCATCACGACGAGCCAATACGGAAACCCGTCCTTGAGGTCGAAGTTCGTCTTGTTGGTCGGTTCGATATCTGTTGACGCGCTCATCGTCCCCCATCCTGCTGGTCTGGTGCCGGATCGCTCCGGCACCAGACCGTCAGGTCATTGCGTTGTCGGCCAGAACAGATCAGCCTTCGATGTCGTCGTAGGTGATGGTGAACTCGGTACCGAAGTACTTCCCGCCGATCTGATCGAGGAACCCGGAGGACCTCATCTCGGCGATCGCAGCGTTGGTCGGCTCACGCAGATCCGAGCCCAACTCAAAGATGAAGCCGAGCGGGTCGGACTGCAGACCGTCATCGATGGTCTTGACCGAGTCGGCGTTCTCGCCGATGTAGCCGAGCCCGGCGGCGTCGTCGATGATGACGGCGTCGACATCACCGGCGATCAGTGCCTGGATCGCCAAACCGAACTGGTCGAACGCGCGGATCCGCTCGTCGCCGCCCAGCAGTTCCGAGGCGAGTTCGAAGTTGGTCGTACCGACTTGGGTCGCAACGATCGCATCGCCGTTGATGATGTCGTCGGCGCTGGCGTAACTATCGTCGTTGAGACCGACGATGAACTTCTGCTGGACCGTCATGTAGGCGTCGGAGAAGTCGACAATTTCCTTGCGCTCGTCGGTGATCGAGATGCCGTCGGCGGCCGTGTCCAGCTCGCCCTGAGCGACTTGGTCGATCACGTCGGGCCAGCCTGCGGCGACGAACTCTGGTTCGCAGTTGAGAAGCCGGCAGATCTCGCGCCAGGCGTCATAGTCCCATCCCTGGCCTTCGGACTCGCCGACAGCTACGTAGTTGAACGGGAGATAGGCGTTCTCGACACCAACGGTGACCTTACGGCCGCCGAGATCGGGCAAACCGTCGGTACTGGCTTCGGAACCAGAGCCGCCCGAATCGTCATCATCGCCGCCGCAGGCGCTGGCGATGAGCGCTACGGAGAGAGCCGCGGCGAGCACCTTGTTGAGTTTGCGCATATTGGATTTCCCTTCTTGGTTTGAGCACTGTCAGCCGAGAACAGGAAACGTGTCCGAGCGGACGTGAAGTTCTCATTGTCGAACTTCGGGCGATCACCGTTCTTTGCACCTGCAAGCTAACCGAGATGAAGTGCAACCTTCCAGAAACCGGGGATCTCGGCGCCTCTGTCTAGTATAGGCGTTCCGACATGGCTGCCACCGAAACAGTTCACAAGATCAGTGCTGACGGCGTCGCGATCGAAGTGACTGCATTGTCGAAATGGTTCGGAGAGGTTCAGGTGCTGTACGACCTCGACCTGACCGTCGCTCACGGCGAGGTCGTCGTTGTCTGCGGGCCGTCAGGCTCGGGCAAGTCGACGTTGATCCGTTGCATCAACCAACTCGAGCATCATCAGCAGGGAACCATCCGTGTGCTCGGAAACGAGATCCATCCCGATCCGCACAAGACCACGCCGGTCGACCCCAACGTCGGCATGGTATTCCAGCAGTTCAATCTGTTCGCCCACCTCACCGTGCTCGACAACATCACGCTCGCCCCGCGTCGTGTGCGCCGCGAGAAGTCGGCCGTTGCAGAGGCACGGGCGATGAAACTGCTCGAACGAGTCGGCATCCCTGAGCAGTCACACAAGTTTCCCGGTCAGATCTCGGGCGGGCAACAACAACGTGTCGCGATTGCACGTGCGCTGGCGATGGATCCGACCGTGATGCTGTTCGACGAGCCGACGTCGGCACTCGACCCGGAGATGATCTCGGAGGTACTCGACGTCATGCGTGATCTAGCGAACGACGGCATGACGATGATCGTGGTCACCCACGAGATGGGATTCGCCCGCGAGGTCGGCGACCGGGTGGGATTCATGGAGAACGGCCGCATCATCGAGATGGCCGACCCAGAGACGTTCTTCACACAGCCGAAGTCCGAACGAACCAAACAATTCCTCAGTCAGATTCTGTAACGACGCACAGCTTGGTGCGTGCGACTGGCGCTTCAACGACCAGCGGCAGGGTCGACGCGCCGCTGAAGCCATCAAAACCGACAGATTCGAGCCATCAAACGGGCTACCCCGATTCTGTCGGGTCGAAATCATCGTCGCCTTGATCGTCTGAGTCGTCGAGCAGATCATCACTACCGTCGATCTGGTTGTCGAGATCGACGATGCCGATGACGATATCGATCTCACCGTCGAAGGCCGGCTCACCGAGTGGGCAGCTGTCGGGGACTGAGTTTGCGTTCTTGCACTGCTCGTACGCGTCTTAGGTGACCATCGATTTGTTTGGATCAAACAAGTCGGCGATCGAAACAGGTCACCACCTGAGGTCTGCACGAATCCGCCGGCGTCGACTTGCCGGGCCGCCGGTCGAGCAGATCAACAGCCTCGTCGGTTCGGCCTCCGCAGTGCAGGAGATCTGTTGCGCGCTGCCACGCCGATGCCGACTGATCTCCGAGCAGGCGCTCGATCTTGTCGGTGTCACAGTCCGAGGCCAATACATCGAGCTGAGGAATCAGGTCGGCCCAGACTCGAAACGACGCCGGCCGGGCCGCCAGCTGCACAACCAACGCTTCAGGACCGAAGGCCGACACCCCCGCAGCCCAGTTGGTCAGGTCCAGCCGCTTGCGACGAAGAAAGCGAGAGCTGGGAGCGAACTCACGGGCTTCCTCGCCCACCCAGCTGAACCGTACGAGCGAGACATGGCGCCGCAGCCCGTGCGGCACCCGCTCTCTCGACGGCAGCCAAATCGCGATCGTGCCACCGAAGTTTCGGGGCAGATAGCCAAGGTGCCACGCCGCGGCCTCCCCGGCGAGAGCGAAAGGGGCATCAGGCTCGCGTGCCTTCCAGGCCCGTAGATCGATGTACGGGTCGGTGACGTCGGCCTCCCCGCTGGCACGAACGCCCACACCCCTTTGAGATGCGGGCTCGCGAACCAACCGAGCTGCTGAAGGTCGAATGCGGTCCTTTCTGGGTCCCGACCGATACCTATGGCATCGAGGTGGCCGATCGGATCTTCTCGCGTCACCACTGCCGGCCGGTCTCGAGAGAGCACCGCTACTAGGTCCGCGGCCCACTTCGGGATCTGCCAGGGCTTTCGTTGGTGGAGGGGGCAGGATTTGAACCTGCGACCTTCGGGTTATGAGCGCAGCGGCCGTCGCTGGTGGTGGTGGGCGCTTGTCCGCGTCAGTCCTGCTCAGGCCGCTTTGATTCACATGAGCGACGACGTCTCGTCTGCACTCGTTTGCATCTGTTGGTGCTCGTCGCGTTGTACGAATGTTGTACGGGCCGGCCATGCGACTGAATGCGGCGCGACATCGGTGCGCCTACGACAGGCACCCGCCGCCAGTGAGGGCGAGCGGACGAATACACCGAGGGTTGGGTCGTGGTAGCGGTTGTTGAGGCAAACGAGACCGGTGTCGTGGCAGCGCTCGCTGCTGCG
>CALFRK010000143.1 GCA_937919625.1 uncultured Ilumatobacter sp. | reverse complement strand
GCTGTGTGTTACGGTTTTGGTGACTCTCCAGCATTTTCAGTAATGCTGTATTGCGAGAACTTGGTGCTTCGGAGCTGGTGCCATCGTAGAGATCGAGGTCGTGCATGGCACACGCAGCAACGCCGAGTTGTCGGGGCATCTGGGTGTTGGGCGGCGTGGTTCCGCCTGCAGGCGCACCGTCGCTGGCGCAGAACGGGCTCGATCGAGAACCGACTCGTGTCGTTGGTCGGGTCGAGCGGCTCACTATGTTCCTGCGTTCAAGGACCCACGGTTGACAGCGATGGGGTCAACGGAGGGTCGCATCGAATGGTCGGTGGTGGTGGGCGATGGGTTCGCCCGTGAGCTGGTTATCTGCTCTTGCAAGATTGCTGAATTTGCGCAGCCCGGTGATCGTCGCAGGCGACGGCGACGAGGCATCCGAAGTACTGCGGCTGGAGGATCTTGAACGACGTGGCAGGTAAGCAGGCGTCATCGACCCGCCGTTGGCGACTCGGTCGGCGAACCGATGAGGATGCCTTGACCGGTGCCCGCCGCTGGTGGCTGCCGTCTGTGTTGTTCTGCGTACTCGCGGTGGTGTCGCTCGTCGGGTTGAGCTACCTCGTCGAGACTCGGGCTGAGGCCGCGATTCGGGCTGAGGTGGGCATCGGGCTGTCCAACTCGGCGTCGTTGATTGCCGACGTCGTCGCCGGGGAGATGGGCGGCGTCGAGGATGTAGCCGCGTCGTACGCTCGCAGAACGCTTCTGCAATCAGCGCTCTCCGATCCGGCCCGACCCGACGTCGTCGAGCTGAACCGCCAGGTGGCCGAGCTGGGCGACGTCCTTTCCGACAAGATTTCTGCCGTCGTGCTCGTCGACACTGCCGGTGCCGTGGTCGCCGGCACCCCCGGGGTGGTAGCGGGTACCAACTTGAGCGACCTTGATTTTTTCCAGCAGGTGATGCGCACCGGTGAGTCGTATGTGTCGGAGGCGTTGGTCGGCCGGGTGCAGGGCAGCCCGCTGGTCACCACTGTTGGTGTGCCTGTCAAAGACGCGGCTGATCAGATCTCCGGCATGATCGTCGTCGGCTATTCGCTCGAGGATCTTCAACGTTTCGTCGACGATTTTGTGTCCGACCAGGATATCGGCGTCACCGTCACCGACCAGACCGGCGTGGTCATCGTTGAGTCCGGTCTATCGCCCGCAACCGCTGTTTCGATCGCCGACGATCCGCTGGTAGCGGCTGCTCTTGCCGGGGAACGCGGTGTGACCGATGAGACTTCCGACGCAGCCGGCGAACCGATTATCTCCGCGTACGTGCCGGTCCCCGAACTCGGCTGGACGCTGATCGTCGAAGAGCACCAGGCGCATGCCTACGCCGAGGTTCACGCGCTGGCGAACAACGTGAGGGTGATCGTCATCCCACTGGCGCTGGTTTTCGTTCTCGCCGGTGTCGCCTTGGCGTTGTCGCTGCGAGCACGAGACCGAGCCCGCAACCAGGCACAGCGGTTGGCCCACATCAACAGGGCAGTCATCGAAGCAACCCATGAGGCGATGACGCTCGCCGACACGCACGGCGGCGTGCTGATACGTAACGAACCGGCAAAGGAGATCTGCAGCGCCCTCGGTATCACACCCGACATCAACGTCTATGCCGAGATGGACCGCGTCGCGCCGACAATGGTGGACCCGAACGCTTTCTTCGCCGCCACCGCAGCGATGCGGCTCGATCCTGATCTCGAGCTCGTCGACGGGTTCACACTGGCGGCCTCAGGCCGCTCATTTTCGCGGTATTCGGGCCCGGTGACCAACGGCGGCGACGCTTTGGTGGGGCGCTTGTTCGTGATTCGCGAAACGACATCTGAGCGGCGAGCCGAAGCGGAGCTGCTCGGCGCGCTCGAACAAGCGAAACACGCCAACGCGGCGAAGTCGGAGTTCCTGGCGACGATGAGCCATGAGATCCGAACCCCGATGAACGGTGTGATCGGGATGACAGGTTTGTTGTTGGACACTGACCTCGATGAAGAGCAACGCGAGTTCGCCTCGTCGGTTCGTAGCTCAGGTCAGGCGTTGTTGTCGATCATCAACGACATCTTGGATTTCTCCAAAATCGAAGCAGGCCATCTCGAACTCGAGAAGATCGACTTCGACATCTCGGCGGTGGTCGAAGATGTCGGCGAAATCCTGGCCGACGCTGCCCACATCAAAGGCCTCGACCTGATCGTCGCCCTGGACCCCGCACTTCCCGCCAGTGTGCGAGGCGACCCTGGACGACTCCGCCAGGTGCTCGTGAACCTGGCGGGCAACGCCATCAAGTTCACCGACGCCGGCCAGGTGGTGATCACATGCACAGCCGCTTCGACGAGCGACGGGATCGAAGCCCGCTTCGAGGTCCGCGACACCGGGATCGGCATGACCGAGCAGGTACAGGCCAAGCTGTTCACGATGTTCACCCAGGCGGATGCGTCGACCACCCGACGCTACGGAGGCTCCGGAATCGGGCTGGTGGTCGCCCGCCGCCTCGTCGAGGCCATGGGCGGCACGATCACCGTCGTGAGTGCCCCAGGGGCAGGCTCAACGTTCACGTTCACCACCCGCATGCGCCCAGGACGCGAACTCGTCGAACTCCCACCGAACCTGCCACCCGGCACGCGTGCGCTGCTCGTCGATGACACCGTTTTGAACCTGACCGTCCTCACCGCCCACATGACAGCGTGGGGGATCGAGTCGGCGACCGCGACGAATGCCGATGACGCGCTCACACTCGCACACGATGCCGAGACTGCCGGCTCACCATTCGACGTCGTGCTGGCCGACTTCGTCATGCCCGGTCGCGACGGCGTGGAACTCGCCGACGCCCTGGCCCACGAACTCTCCCACCCGCCAACCGTGATCATCTTGTCCTCCGCCGGCGGTCGTCACGCGGCGCACGGTCGCGACACCACCCACGTCGCCCAGCTCCTCGTCAAACCGGCACGACGATCCCAACTCTTCGACGCCATCACCACCGCAATCGGCGCCCCCCCGACCCGAAGCGGAACGGACCGCCGCGCCCCGACCGGCGAACAATACCGTCCAGCCAAACAGGGTGCCTGGGTGCTGGTCGCCGACGACAACCCCGCCAACCGGCGCCTGGCCCAACTGTTCCTCGAAAAGGACGGCTACCGAGTCGACCTCGTGGTCGACGGGGCCGAAGCGGTCAGCGCCGTAGCCAAAGGCCGCTACGACATTGTGCTGATGGACTGCGGGATGCCGGTCATGGACGGATACACCGCCACCGCCGAAATCCGCCGCAAAGAAGGCAACGGCACCCGGATTCCGATCATCGCGGTCACCGCCAGTGCGATGGCCGCCGATGCCGAGCGCGCACTCGCAGCCGGCATGGACGCCCACGTCGCCAAACCCATCGACCGCCGTCAACTCCAACGCACTTTGGATCAGCTCCTCGCACCCGACACCCCCGACACCGAGACACACCAGCAACCCCAACACTGAACCACCCCGACCGCGACCGACGACGCCCGCACCGGAGTGCAACCAGACACCGATCGCGCCGAGGCCATGACCAGCGCCCTCGACCAGCGGGAATGCTGCCAAGTCATCCTTGGATCGACATTGGATGACCGTTTACAGCTGATGAGCGGACACGGAGGTATGCCACGACGGTGCGTCCGATCGGGCACGGCGCAAACCGGTCGGAATGGTCAGGTCGTGAGCGCGGGGAGACGCTTGCTGGCCTCGACGACGAGTTCTGCGGCGACGCCGTTTGCGGCGGCCATGGCCTCCCACTGGGTGACGGCGACCAAGACAGCATCGATCATCTCGTCGATCACCGCCGGCTTGAGCCCTGACGACTTGGACAGACCGACCAGATCGGTGCGGGTGATGTCTTTGCCTTTGCCGGCCACGTCGAGATAGTGCTCGCCGGCACCCGCACCGACATGGGTGGGTCGAGGGCCCATCGAGTGTGTCAAATCGTAGGCAGGAGCGAGACGCCACCCGTCGGCCGGCGACCACAGATAGGCGACGTTGCGGGCGTGATCGTCTCGGTTGTGGGCGACGACGTTGAACACCGCTCGCCGTACGAGTTCGCCGATGTCACGCACATCACCTGTGACCATCCGGGTCAAGCGGATCACGTCGTCGTACCCGACGTGCTGGCCGTACTCAGGGTATGCCTCGAGAAGACCGGCAGCTGTGGCCATGTGGACACGGTGCGGTTGGGCGCCGGGCACCGCGACCCGGTCGAACCGGCGTACCGCGAGGTACCGGGTACCAGAAGAGCCGAGCAGCAGCCGATGCTCGCAGGTCGTGATCCCTGCATCGGCCGCCATCTGCAGATATGTCGCTTCGATCGCCGACAGGTACGGGCTGTCGTCAGTGCTGTGGAACTTGACCAGCCAGGGTGTTGCCCCGTCAGGTACGGTCCCGGTGTCGGCCACCAGAACACCGTCATCGGTGTACGCAGCCGTGATTTTGGGGCGGGCACCACCCGCCCCGGAACCGGCAGCAAGCGTGAGCGCGTCTGCGGCCTGGTCTTGTGAGGCCTCGCCGGCGAGGTGACGCAACATCTCGGCTTGTACCCGGTCCAGATCGACGAGTGTGCTCGCGGGCGGTTCGGGCCCTTCGGCGAGTCGGAACGTGAGCGCGCCCCTCGTGCGGCGCCCCAACCAGGCGAGCATCTGCAACGGTGTCGGCCGCTCGACGCCGCGTTGGCGCATGTCACGACGCAAGACGAGCTGGCCCCATGAATCGGGGAAGGCGTCGGCGAGGAGGCCGGGGAGATGCTCTGCTGATACCCCGGCGAACCGGCGGGTCCTGTCATGCAGCAGGTGACGGACAGGTGCGAGCTCGGCGCCTCGAGCGACATGTTCGTCGGAGTACTCCACAAAAGTTTCAGTCCCCCGTTGGGCGGCTCTTGCGACAACCCAGGATTCGGCGCCGGCTTCGAAGACGACGTCGACGGTGCTCATCGGCTGCCCCGCTGACGTACCGTCTGCTCACCGACGAACTGCTCGATCGTCTCAGCTACACGAGGAGCCAAGAGGCTTTCCAGATCGCCGGCTCGACGTAACGCCACGAGGACCGACAAGAAGTTCGTCAGCAACGCCGCTTCACCATTGGCCTCCATCCTCGTGACCGTCAAGCGGGACACGCCCGCCCGTTCGGCCAGCGTGCGCTGCGTCATGTTCTGGCGCAGACGTTCACGGCGCACGCGGGCGCCCAACTCCAACGCCAGCTCCGACGCTCCCATCATGCTCGCATCCATATACCACTCCGTATCATCTGTGATACTTCAACGGCCCATATCGTTATCGAACGTATCATACATGATACCGTGCTAACCCGAGCACACACCGTCGAGATCTTCTGGTATCAGCGGGGTCGAGTCAGGGACGTCGCGTTGTCCGGGAATCGTCACGAGACATCGTTCTCCCACACACTCCCGGTCGCGACGAGCCGCTTGGCGAACTGCTCGACTCGTACAGCGTGGTCTCGATCGATGGCCTGGTCTTCGAGCCTCATTGTTCGCTCGACGCGGAGCACTTCATGCTCGGCCGTCGTTCTCGCCTGACGGAATACTGTCTCGTCGAGGGATCCTCGGGGGACGAGCGCATACACCAGGTCGCAGTTCAATGCGTCTGCGGCTCTGCGTAGCATGTCGAGTTGCACTGTGCCGGCGCGCTCCGAGCGCTCCAGGCTGGAGATGGAGACCGCCGAGACTCCGACCCGCCGGGCCATCTGCCGGGTTGATGTATTGCACGCCTGTGCGCGTACAAGAGCAAGCGCCGGGACTACGCCGGGACTACGCCGGGAAGCGCCGTGCAGCGGCGCCACGACCAAAGATTGCCGGCTTGGTCCTGGTTGTGAGCAGTACCTCGTGGTCGGCCCGAAAGGCGGGCCCCATCGTGGGGTGACGGTGATCCCAACTCATACCCGATGAGGAACTCTGCGGCATGCTGTTAGCGTTCTACCCGAGTCCAGATTTTACTTGGACGATGAGAGGCAGAGTCACATGGGTGGGACTGGCCGTGATGTGACAGCCCGCAACCAGGGCGAAGCCAACCTGCGCCGGTTGGCGGCGGTGGTGGCGGGTTCGAATGACGCTGTGATCGTTCAGGGGTTGGATGGGACGGTGTCGGCGTGGAACCCGGGTGCCGAAAAGATGTACGGGTATTCGGAGGCGGAAGCTTTGGGGATGAGCTTCTCGGAGCTGGTTCCCCACGAGCTTGTCGATGGGACGCTGCGATTGATCGCCCGGGTGGCAGGTGGCGAGCAGGTCGAGTCGGCGGAGACTCGCCGTGTTCACCGCGATGGTCTGGTTCTCGAGGTGTGGATCACTCTCACACTGCTGGTCGACGACGCCGGGCAGCCGACCGCGGTGGCTACCACGGAACGTGATGTGACAGCCCGTAACCAGGCGTCAGCCAACCTGCGCCGGTTGGCGGCGGTGGTGACTGGTTCGAACGACGCTGTGATCGTTCAGGAGTTGGATGGGACGGTGTCGGCGTGGAACCCGGGTGCCGAAAAGATGTACGGGTATTCGGAGGCGGAAGCTTTGGGGATGAGCTTCTCGGAGCTGGTTCCCCACGAGCTTGTCGATGGGACGCTGCGATTGATCGCCCGGGTGGCAGGTGGCGAGCAGGTCGAGTCGGCGGAGACTCGCCGTGTTCACCGCGATGGTCTGGTTCTCGAGGTGTGGATCACTCTCACACTGCTGGTCGACGACGCCGGGCAGCCGACCGCGGTGGCTACCACGGAACGTGATGTGACAGCCCGTAACCGGGCCGAAGCCAACCTGATTGGGTTGGCGGCGGTGGCTGAAAAGGCGAATCTGGCCAAGAGCGAGTTCTTGTCGCTGATGAGCCATGAGCTTCGTACGCCATTGAACTCGGTGATCGGGTTCGCCCAGATTCTTGAGATGAACTTGGGTGATCACCCCGAACAACAGAACGTTCGTTACATCTATGAGGCCGGTCAGCATTTGTTGGGTTTGATCGATGAGGTCCTCGATATCTCTCGGATCGAGACCGGCAACTTGAATGTTTCGGTTGAGCCGGTGGCTGTCGGGTCGCTGATTCGCGAATGTCTTGATCTGGTTGCACCTCTGGCGGCTGAACGCAACATCGAGGTGGTTAACCGAAACGGCGGCGACCGGCATGTGAGCGGCGACCGGCAGCGACTCAAGCAGGTGTTGTTGAATCTGTTGTCGAACGCGATCAAGTTCAACCATGACGATGGCAGCGTTACCGTCGGCGTCGAGGACCACGGTCATGGTTGGGTGCGTGTCACCGTTACCGACACCGGACCAGGGATCACCCCTGAGAATGTCAAAAAGCTTTTCGAGCCGTTCGAGCGGCTCGATGCTGATGTCTCAAACGTCCAAGGCACCGGGCTCGGGTTGGCTCTGTCGAAGGGGTTGATCGAAGCGATGGGTGGGGTGATCGGGGTCGACAGCGTCCCCGGCCGTCACTCGACGTTCTGGTTCGAACTCGCTGCGGGTCCCGCCGACCACGCTGCCGACGAACGCGATGTTGGTGACGTCGACGCCGACCCGGGGTCGTCGACGGGAGGGATGCTGCTCTACATCGAAGACAACCTCACCAATATTCGCCTGATCGAACAGTTGCTCAAACAACGGCCCCAGATCAGGCTTTTGACCGCGCTGCAAGGATCATTGGGAATCGAGCTCGCCCGCCAGCACGGACCAGATCTGATCTTGCTCGACGTGCATCTCGCTGACCTTTCTGGCGATGTCGTCCTGCATCGGCTTCTCAAAGATCCGCGCACCGCCGATATCCCTGTTGTGATCGTCTCTGCTGATGCCACCGACAGCCAGATTCAACGCTTCCGCCAAGCAGGCGCCCACGATTACCTGACCAAACCCTTCGACATTCACCGACTACTAGCGATCGTCGACGAACACTTCACCCCGTCAGGCCCTGATCGATAGCTCGTGGGCACCGCGGTGTTTCCGTAACGTTGGATGCGACCGCCGCTTCGTTAGTGCTTTGCTCGGGTTGGCTACCGGTCCGATTTTTTAAAGTGCGAGCCACACATGGCGGTCGCCCGGTCGCGATCTGGGCCCGACCGGGGCGCGCAGTACCCTTCCAAATCCATCGTCGGCGCACCCGAGAGGTAGCAATGAGAGCGAACCAGCAGCAGCTCCAAGCCTGGAACGGGGGTGAGTCCGTTCACTATGTCGACCATGCCGACCGATACGACCGCCAGCTAGCACCGTTCGCCGATGCTTTACTCGCTCACGTAGGGCTTGAACCGCAACACAGGGTGCTCGACATCGGGTGCGGTTGCGGGGCCACCACGCTCGAGGCGGCTCGCCGCGTCCGCCGGGCGGTCGGCATCGACATCTCCGTGCCACTGCTCGAGATCGCCGCCGATCGCGCTCGCGCTGCATCGCTCGACCAGGCCGAGTTTCTTGTCGCCGATGCACAGACCCACGCATTCACCGTGGGTTCGTTCGAGCTTGTCATCAGCCAGTTCGGCCTGATGTTTTTCGATGATCCGGTGTCGGCATTTAGAAACGTCCACAGCGCGCTCGTACCGGGTGGTCGGATGGCGTTCGTCTGTTGGCAGGGCCTGGAGGCCAACGAATGGCTCGTCGTGGTTGGTGACGCGGTCGAACGATACACCGACCTCCCGCCGCTCGGTGGACTCGCCGCCGGGCCGGGCATGTTCGCGCTCAAGCAACGCGACGAAACGGCCGCACTCCTCGATGCCGCCGGCTTTGGTGGCATCGAGATCGAGCCCCTCTCACCCTCGATCCTGATCGGTGGTGGGGGCCCCGCTGACGAGTCGGTCGATTTCCTACTCGGGATGGGCATGGTACGCGGTCTGCTGGGTCGGCTCGAACCCCACGCCAGGGCCGAGGCGATCGAAGCGGTGCGTGCATCGCTGGCCGAGCGACACGAACCCGGCGTCGGTGTTCGCCTGGGTAGCGGTGGATGGCTGGTCTCGGCCCACGCGTGACCATCCACGGCTGCCGGGTTTGACATAGTGGGGAGGACGTGTGACGACCCGGCCAGGCCGGCTGAACGTCAGCCGGTTCTCAGGTTGCCGGTGATCCCCGTCCGATAGAGCTCGTCGTAGTGGATCCATTGTGGTTCTCCGTCGACCATCGAGCGGAGTTGTGCCGCCCAGCGCTCTGTTTCGTCGCGCTGATTGTTGCGCTCGGCTTCATCCGCTGCCGTTAGCTCGCCGTCGACCTCTGCGAACTCCGACATGATCATGAATTGTCCGGGGTTGTCCCGATCGGCGAGCAGTCTCGTACCGATGTAGCCCATGACGTCGGTGGTCGATTGCATCGCATCCCACTCGGCGAGCAACCCGACGAGAGCGTCGGGATCACCACATCGAACACTGATTCCCTGCGTAAACCTCATCGTGCGTGGCTTCCTTCCTGCGTCCGCGTCATGGCAGCGCGTCGAGTGATCTGTTGAACTCCTGTTGGATTTTCGACATCCCTTCGAGGTCGAACGCTCCGGGCGACCGTGCCTCGAGCGCCCGGTTCGACTTCGGTTCGAGACCGAGCTGGGTGCGGACGTGGTCGACTTGTTGGTCGGCGAACTCGTGGTAGTCGACATCGAGCGGGTCGGTCGCCAAACGATCGCGCAGCACGCGGCCTCGGCGGAGCGCGTCGGCGACGCGGACGTGCATCGTGCTGTCGACGAGTCGAGGTTCCTTCAGATCGCCGACGAAGAACCCGGCGTTTGCGACGTATCCCGTCTCGAACAAGCCGATCAAGGTCGCCAGCCAGGCGAATCCTTTCGGGTCGGGGTCGGCCCTGCCGATCAGCGCGAACACTTCGAGCTCACCGTTCAGGTTCGTTCCGTAATCGGCGAGCACGTGGACGAAGTCATGCTGGGCGAGGTACGCCGACGCCCCACCGGTCGAACCCGGCAGACCAAAGCCCCTGCCGCGGTACATGTCCCATACCCCACGGCCGAGCGTGCCCGGCGACAGGTGTTGGAACGCCGCCCATCGCTCGGCGAGTGCCAGATCCTCGACACCGGCCGCGAGCTGATCCTCGAGTTTGAGGCTGGTCTTGAGCTGGTCTGTCCGGGCCATCTCCCAGTGCTCGACGAAACCGCTGTGGCGCAGATCGAGCCAAGCCAGCCCGAACGCACCTTGGGCATACCGACGTGCGATCCGGACGAACTGATCGTTGGCGCCCAACGCATCGGCATAGACCGCGACCCGGCGAGCGACCTCCGGTGGAATCGGCCGCAGGATGAGCTCACCGAGCACCATGTGGTGAACCACCCGCCGCCGGAACTCCTCGGATCTGCCAGCGAGGGCTGCCGCGAGATCCTCGGCGCTGAGGGGCTCGAGCGACGCGAAGTCGATCCGGACATCGAGCACGGCCTCGATGACCTCGCCCAGAAGGCTGACTTGAACAGCATCGATCCCATGGTTGGGGCTGACCGCCGTTGCGATTCCGCGGGCGATCAGCGCTACCTCTGCGGCTGACGCCGGCTCGTCGACGGGGTGTCGGTATTGCACGCAGATCCTCGACTTTCCGGGTGGGTCGCAACGGCAGGATCGTACACGTGCAGCAGCCGAGCGCTCCGGTCGTGCGTCCGCAGTTACCCAATGCGACGATACGGCTATGGAACCAGAGCCCAAGCGCATGAACGATGCCGAGATCAGCGCAGCCGTCGCCCAACTCGACGGCTGGCAAGTGGTCGACGGCATGCTGTCCCGCGAGTACGAGTTTTCCGATTTCGTCGAGGCGATCGGGTTCATGATGCGAGTGTCGATCTGGGCGCAGACCATCAACCACCATCCCGAGTGGTCGAACATCTACAACCTCGTTCGAGTCGGCCTGCGAACTCACGACGTCGACGGCATCAGCGACTACGACGTCCGTCTCGCAGCCAAGATGAACGAACTCGCTGATCGATGGCGGACCGCGTCGAACGGCTAAACGACATCGCGGCCTGCCACTTGTGGTCCGCCCATCGCAGCGTTCGGGCGTCGGCCGTAGACAGCCGAAATCAACTTCGGCTGATCAGAACGTCGGCTGGCCGAGCGGACGGCTGCTCATATTTCCGATCGGTCCGCTGATTGAGCGGTTTGGCGTCGGCGCCGCCGGCTCGACGATGTATGGGTTCGCTCCGGCTGTTGCCATTGCCGGCGACTTATCGACGGGACCGAACAGTGACAGCGATTTAAGTTCGTCGAGCGCCGTCATCGTCGAGCGCATGGCCTCGGCGGGGACCGGGTGACTGATCAGATAGCCCTGCGCCTTGTCGCAACCCATCTCGCGCAGGCTTCGCAGCTGATGCACGGTCTCGACACCTTCGGCCACGAGATCGAGCCCCATCGAGTTCGCCATCGCGATAATCGTGCGCACCAAAGATCGGTCATTGGTGTGCTCGGCAATGCCTTGCACGAAAGCTCGGTCGATCTTGATCCGCTGGATCGGGAACTGCTGCAAGAGCGACAGCGACGAGAATCCGGTGCCGAAATCGTCGACGGCGAGCCGCACACCCATCGAACGGATCTGCCGCAGTGTGGTCTGGGCCAATTCGGGCTCGTCGAGCATCATCGACTCGGTCATCTCGATCCACAACAGATGTGGTGAGACGCCCGACCTTTCGAGGGCGTCGTGGACGACCTCTACGAAGTTCGGATTGGCGATCTGGCGTGGTGAGACATTTACAGACATGGTGGTCGTCGGAGCGACGATTCCGGAATCGATCCAACCGCGCAGCTCGCGGAGAGCATCATTGAGCGCCCATGAGCCAAGTTCGTTGATAATGCCGGTCTCCTCGGCGATCGGAATGAAGTTGATGGGCGATACGAGCGTGCCATCGGAACGTTGCCATCGCATGAGAGCCTCGAAACCGCTGACTCGTCCAGCCACGATGTCGACGATCGGCTGGTGGTACAAGCGCATCTCTTTGCGACCGATCGCCCCGTGGAGAGCGTGCTCGACGTCCATTCGGCGAGTCAGGTGAGCCTGCATCGAGTCATCGAAGATCGACACTCGATCGCGGCCATCCGCCTTTGCCTTGTGGGTGGCGATGTCGGCCCGCCTCATCAGTTCCTCGGCGCTGAGTGTGCGGTTGCGGGGTGTCACAGCAACGCCGATGCTGGCGGTGACGAATACGGTCGACTCGCCGATTGAGATTGGTTGGGTGAGCGCCTCACGGATCGACTCGACGCGCAGCATCGCGTCGGCACCCGATGTGCTGGTGCCGTCGACGATCACGAAGTCGTCACCACCCGACCTGGCAACGATGCCGCCAAACGATGCCGCAGCTCCTGTCAGACGTTCGGCCACGATGACCAACACGCGGTTGGCGTCAAAGTGGCCAAGGCTGTCGTTGATGTTCTTGAACCGGTCGATGTTGAGCTGGATGATCGCCGGTTTCTGTTCGCTGCGCCACGTCGTCTCGAGCAGGTCGGCTACACACTCGACGAATCGGGTACGGGTCGGCAAGCCGGTCAGATCGTCGCGATTCACCTTCTGCAGCAATGTTTGACGGGCGAGGGAATGGTCCCGCGTGGTGATCGTCAGCCGAACGATGAGCGTGACGATCAACCCGAGTGTGGCGATCGTTCGCACCGTGGCGTCGACGCGTGAGGTGGGAGCGATCAGTGCGATCAATGTAACCGGAGCGATCAGACCAACCGCCATACCCGCGAGACGAGCCTTCGAGTCGTGCGGGTAATCGTGCAGCCCCTCGTTGATCAGGAGCGAATCGGTGCCATCGGGGTGTGTGAGGCCAGCGCACAGGAGCAAGAACGCGACCCCAAACGCCCCCGCGGAGACAACGCGTGCACCTGGGGGCAGCACGTCGATAAGTCTGAGTGAGTCGAAGGACGCGGCGGCCAGGTTGGCGACCGCCGCCCCGACGACGAACTGAAGCGTTCGATTTTTGGTCAGGCCGGCGAACATGAGGTCAACCGAAAACATGACGATCAGGGCGCTGATCGGGAGATAGGCGCTGGCCGCGATCGCCAGCCAGGCGTCGATTTCGTGCTCGCTGATCATCTGATTCGTAACGGTCATCCAGGTCACGAGCGATGCCCCGATGACGATCGCCAGCACATCGATGACATCACGGTAGGACATCACTCCGAATCGGCGACGCAGGGCGATCACCAGGATCGTGCACAATGCCAGACCCACCGCGATGTCGAGAGCGGCGGGAAACCACGTGAGATCAGATCCGGAAGACTCGGTCTTGACGATCGACAACGCCGCAAGGCGTGACGATGCCAACATCACCGCGGCGACGAACGAGAACGGCAGTCGAATCACGAGCCGTGCGAACAACGCGGTGCCGGCGCCGACGCCGACGACCACGAACCGCCACCACGGATCCGGGAGATCGACGCTGATCGCCAGGCACCCTGCGAACACGACAGCGGCCGCGACGAACAGCCACGGCGTCACACGTGCCAGTCGGCTCATTGCACTCCAATCGCTGTACGGCCGATCACACGGCTCCCTGGTTGCTGGATCACTCAGACCGCTGACGAATGTCTTGGTCGCGTGTTCTCTATCGGTCGGATTCTCAAGATTCCGTAGGAAAACTTCCCGGAAGTCGATGGGACTTGGCGCGGTGATCAAATCTGGTACCGAGTTGGGGGCCGGGAGGCGCTACCGTGTAGCCGATGGCTGCCGGCGTCCGCATACACGCATGACCAGCACTGACACGTTCACCACCGTCGTCGTGCCCGGCTCCCACCTTATGTCCGCGCTGCTTGGCCCGCGAGATCAGTACTTACGCCAAATCGAACGGCAGTTTCCCGAAACAGCCGTCGCTGTGCGTGGCAACGAGATATCGGTACGCGGTGGCGACACAGCTCAGGTCGGGCGCCTGTTCGAGGAGTTGGTCGGGTTACTCGAACAGGGACACGAACTCGATGAGCGCACGATCGACCGATCGATCGGCATGGTGCGTTCCGATGAGAAACCCACCGAGGTACTCACGCATCAGGTGTTGCGAGGCGCCAAGGGCCGCAACGTGCGCCCGAAGACGGCCGGTCAGAAGCGGTACATCGACGCGATTCGCAACAACATCATCACGTTTGGGATCGGTCCCGCCGGAACCGGTAAGTCGTGGTTGGCCGTCGCCATGGCGGTGCAAGCGCTGCAGGCCAAGCAAGTGCAACGGATCATCTTGACCCGTCCGGCGGTCGAGGCCGGCGAACGGCTCGGATTCCTGCCAGGCGACATGATGGCCAAGATCGATCCCTATCTGCGGCCGCTCTACGACGCCCTCTACGACATGGTCGATCCGGAAGGTGTCGCCAAGCTGATCGAACGGGGCACCGTCGAGGTGGCCCCGCTGGCGTTCATGCGGGGTCGCACGCTGAATAACAGTTTCATCATCCTTGACGAAGCGCAGAACACCACGCCCGAGCAAATGAAGATGTTTCTGACCCGCATCGGGTTTGGGTCGCGTGTCGTCGTTACCGGCGACGCCACGCAGGTTGATGTGGCCGATGGGCGGTCGGGTGTGAAGGGCCTCGAGCGGGTGCTCGGGGGGGTCGACGATTTGACGTTTGTGCACCTCACCTCCGCCGATGTCGTGCGCCACAAGATTGTGGCAGACATCGTCGAGGCCTACGAGCGCGAGTCCGAGTCCGAGTCCGGCCAGGTCGTTACGATGCACCGATCCGCACGACAACGGGGGGCGTCGGCCGATGGATGACCCTGGCAGTCCAACCGACGGCGACATGTCTCGCGAGGCGACGGTCATCGTCAGCAACGAACAATCCGATGTCGAGCTCGACGCCGATCGGTGGGCACTGCTTGCCGGCGATGCTCTGCGGGCAGAACATCGCCATGGCGAACTGACACTGACCTTTGTCGACCGCGCCGAGATGGCGCTGCTAAACGGTGAGCACATGGGCAAGTCGGGGCCGACGGATGTGCTCTCGTTCCCGCTCGACTCTTTGGAGGCAAAACTTCCCTGGTCGATGCCGACCGTCGGACCGGTGCTACTCGGTGACGTCGTGATCTGTCCATCGGTCGCCGCCGAGGCGGCGCCCGATCATGCCGGCACGCTTGATGACGAACTGGCTCTGCTGACCGTGCACGGCGTGCTGCACGTGTTGGGTCATGACCATGTCGACCTCGAAGAAGCCGAAACGATGCAACAACGCGAGCTCGAACTGTTGATGGCCCATCACTGGCGCGGGCCGGTGCCAGCAGGGTTCGTACACGAACAGGAATCGCCATGAGCCCGGTCATCGCCGCCTCGCCGACCGGCACCGACACATTGATGCTGATCGTCATCTTTTTGATGTTGTTGATATTGATCTTTTTGGCTGTTGCCGAAATGGGCCTGTCAAAGATGACCAAGCCAAAGGCGGCCGCGCTGGCCGACGAAGGTCGGCGTTCGGGTCCAGCGCTGCTCAAGCTGGTCGAGCAGCCCGAGCGGTGGGTCAACCCACTGCTGCTCACCGTCAATATCTGCCAGACCGTGCAGGCCACTCTGACGGGCGTCGTCGCCGGCCGAATGTTCGGCGCCTGGGGTGTCGCGATCGGTGTCTCTCTCAACGTGATCGTGTTCTTCGTCTTCGCCGAGGCCGTCCCTAAGACCTACGCGATCATCCACTCCGAGCGGGCAGCGCAGTTGACGGCTCGACCGATCGACGCCCTCGTGTCATTTCCGGCACTCCGCCTTGTCTCGCGCGGCCTGATCGGCCTGACGAACGTGATAGTGCGCGGCAAAGGGCTTAAGAAGGGTCCGTTCGTCAGCGAGCAAGAACTGCTCGGCATCGTCCAAGCGGCTGCCCATGACGAGGTGATCGAGCACGAAGAACGTGAGCTGATCGAGAGCATCATCGAATTCGGCGACACGATCGCTCGCGAGGTGATGATGCCGCGCCCCGACATGGTGATCATTCCCAACGATGCCACCGTCACAAGTTCCCTCGATCTGGCGATCGCCAACGGGTTCAGTCGTCTGCCCGTGTTTGCGCCCGACGACACCGACGTACTGGGCCTCACCTACACGAAAGACCTGATCCGTGCCGAGCGCGAAGGCAGGGGCGAAACGTCGGTGCTCGATCTGGTGCGACCGGTTCGGTTCGTTCCCGAAAACAAGCCGGTCAGCCGACTGATGCGCGAAATGCAGGCCGGCAAGTTCCATCTGGCGATCGTGGCCGATGAATACGGCGACGTGGCGGGGTTGATCACTTTGGAGGACTGCCTCGAGGAACTGGTCGGCGAGATCGTCGATGAGTACGACACCGAAGAACACAGTGTCGAGCAGCTTCCCAACGGCGATTATCTGGTCGATGGCGGCATGGCGATCGACGAGCTCAACGAGTTGCTCGACGGCGACCTTCCGCACGACGACTGGGACACCCTGGGCGGGTTGGTGTTCAGCACGCTCGAACACGTGCCTACGCCCGGCGAAGAACTCGAACTCGACGGCTGGCACTTCACGGCCGTCGAGGTCGAAGGCCGCCGGGTTCGGTTGGTTCGGGTCCGCGCCCTCGAGCCCGCCGATGACAACTACGAGCCGGCCGAAACCGCTGATTGACCAATTAGTCGCTTTCGTCGCGTAGCCCGGCCAGCACCGGACGGGCAAACAGGATCGCTGCCGCCAGTGTGATTCCGCCACCGAGCAGATACGGCGCCCTGAGGTTGGTTTCATACGCCACGAACCCACCGGCCGCGACGCCGACCGCGCTCGCCGCCGCGCCCAACCAGCGGTAGACGCCGTTGACCCGTCCAAAAAGTTCGGTCGGAATCAGGCGCTGACGAACGGTGACGGTGGCCACGTTCCACAGCGTGATCGCAAAACCCAACACAAAGCCGGCAGTCGCCACGATCCACGCCGCCGGCGCCAGCCCGATCACCAACTGGGCCATCCCGAATACCAGATAGGGCACTACGACGGCCATTCGTAGACCGACCGCATCGATGATGTGATGGGCGCCGACTCCGCCTGACGCGGCCCCCAACGCCGTGATCGCCAGCAACAGCCCGAACTCGACATTGTTGAGCCCGAGTTCATCGATCGCATATTTGACAAAGATTCCCTGGCCGAACATCAAGCCCAGGTTGGTCAGTGCGAACATCGCTGCCAAGGTGCGCAGTAGCCGATGGTCACGCAGCCATCGCATGCCTGATCGGAGTCGATGGTCGAACGGCGATTTCAGCACTGCTGGTGTCCGCGTGGTGCGGATGCTGAGGATCAAACCGGCAGCAATCGCGAACGAGACGGCATTGGTCGAGAACGGCAGTCCTGGTGAAACGTCGAATAGGAAGGCGCCGACCGATAGGCCGGCAACGCTGCCGGCGACGACCTCAGCGGCGAATAGCAGACCGTTGGCGCGGGCGAGCTCGGTCGGTTCGACCAGCATCGGCAAAAAAGCCTGGGCCGAACTGTCGAACAACACCTCACACGATCCGACGATGACCAGCAGCCCGAACAGCGACCAGATCGACAGGTGGTCGTTAACGGCGCCAACGGCGATCACCACGAAGAGCACGACCCGAACAAGATTGGCGAGCATCATCAGGCGCTGGCGGTCGCGCCGGTCGACGATCATGCCGACAGGCAATGCCAGCAACATCCACGGCAGAAATATGGCGAGGGTGATCAGTGAGATCAGCCGTTCGTCATCGGTCAGCGACAGCGCCATCAATGGCATCGCAACAAAGTTGATGCCATCGCCGAGGTTGCTGATCGCGCTGGCGAACCATTGTCGCCAATAGGCGGTAGGCAGCGGCCGCGTGGGGGCCACGACGGTATCGGTCACGAAACTCCCGGGGCCGCTGGCACGGGCGGCACGTTAGCCCGCCCGGCCGACGAGGGTGTGACGCTTGAGTTTGCCGAGACTGGTGCGTGGCAGCTCGTCGCAGATGATCACGCGGCGTGGAGCGCAAAAGGCCGGCATGACCTCGTTGACCAGATCGCGCAGGGCCTCGAGCGATGGTGGACAAGCGTCGTCGACCGGTACGACCATCGCCGTGACAAGATCGCCCCACTCAGGGTCAGGTGTCGCGACAATGGCGACGTCGGCGACGCCCGGATGTGTTAGCAGGACCGCCTCGACCGGCTCCGGCCAAACGTTTTCGCCACCTGTGATGATCAGGTCGTGGCGTCGACCGTGAACCGTGAGCAACCCGTCAGAATCGATTTCGCCGAGGTCGCCGGTCGGGTACCAGCCGTCGGGTGTAAGCGGGTCAGCGTCGTCGCGATAACAGCGCAGCAGCATCTGGCACCGCAACTGCAGTTCGCCATCGACGATGCGTAGTTCGACGCCATCGAGTGGCCGGCGGTCGTATACGACGCCACTACCGGTCTCGGTCATGCCGTAGGTCGTAACCACATGAGGCGGTCGGTCGGCCGGCGGTCGTGATCCGCCGAGCACGATCACACGAAACAGCGAACTGTCGACGCGGCGCATGGCCGTGGCCACGAGCGAGACGAGAGAGGCCCCGCTGTGCTCGACAGCGTCAACGTTGAAGCTCGGATGAACGGTCAGTCTGGTGCCGGTGTGGAGCGCCCTGGTCACGACCGAGAGACCACCCACATGGGAGAGTGGCAGGCACGCCAGCCAATGGTCTGCTCCGTTGACGCCGAGGCGGTCTGACGTCGCGGCGGCCGAGGTCGCCACCGCGTCGTGAGTCAGTACGACACCTTTGGGCACGCCAGTGGAACCGCTCGTGGCAACTACCAGGGCGTCACCCTGTTCGACGTTCCAACCGCCGTCGAGGGTCACCCGTTCGCCGTTCGGGTCGACGACCACCATGGCGCCGAGCCGACTACACAACTGATGTTTTGCGGCTGCTGGGAGCCGTTGATCGATTGGCAGGACGGCGTCTCCGTTCGACCAGGTGCGTTGCAGTTCGTCGACGAAACCCTGCCCGCCCGGCAGGTCGAGGGCGACGAGCCGATTCACGGTCAGGCGGTGACCGGGTCGATCGGAGTGTGCACACCCTCGCCGTTTTGGATCTGCTCGGCGATCGACAGGCACCGCAGGTCGGTGTACTTGTCACCCATGACCTGCACCCCGACCGGAAGGCCGGCGGCCATGCCGCACGGCACGATCGCGGCAGGGATGCCGAGCAGGTTGCCCGGCAGCACCGGGCGTACCGTTTCGCGGAGCATGGTCGCCGTCTCGTCACCGCGCAGGTCGGCGCCGTGCTCGAAGGCCGGCAGCGCCCACGTTGGCGACAGCAGTACCGGGTGCTGTGCGAAGAACGCCGACCATGAACGCATGGCGTTGTAGCGGGCGCCATGGAGCTCGAGCGATGACTGCAGTGTGGGAGCCGGATATTCGTCGATCATGATGTTGAGCACCGATCGAGCATCGTCGGACAAGACCATGTCGAGCAGTGGTCGCATGATCGTCAGATCGCCGATCAGCAGCATCGCCCACATCTCGATGATCTCTTCGTACAAGGGCGGCGTCGCTTCGACGACATGGTGACCCTGGTCGGACAGCAGGTCGCCGGCGCGTCGTACGGCGGCGGCGATCTCGGGATGGGTGTTGCCGCCCGGTGGGTCGGCCATCACGGCCACGGTGATGTGTTCGCCGTTACCGAGATCTGTCAGATGGGCGGGGACCGAGCGTGGATCGCGGGCGCTCCAACCGGCGATCGCAAGCAACCCGGCCCGCACGTCGACCACGCGGCGCGCCAGCGGGCCCTCGGCGAGCATCTGCTGGCTGGAAAGCAGTTGGTCTTCGGGGGGCACGACCGTCGCCATCGGAACAACACCAGCGGTCGGCTTGATCGAGGCGATGCCGCAACAATGGGCGGGGTTGCGAAGCGAGCCACCGATGTCGTTGCCGAGCCCGATCGGGCTCATCCCCGAGGCGATCGCCGAGGCTTCGCCGCCGCTCGACCCACCGGCGGTGACATTCGGATTCCAAGGGTTACGAGTCAACCCGTGCAACGCCGAGTCGGTGTGAACCCGCAGACCCAGATCAGGCAGGTTCGTGCGGGCAAACGGGATCGCCCCGGCAGCCCGCATGCGCTCGACGGTTGGCGCATCGATCGAAGCGACCGCGTCGGCGAGTGCCGGGATGCCCTGTGTGGTTGGAGTGCCAGCGAGGTCGATGTTCTCCTTCACGGTGCACGGCACACCGTGCAAAGCGCCGAGCGGTGAACCGTCGGCGACCGCCCGGTCAGCGGCATCGGCAGCCGCTCGAGCCTGATCGTCGAGGCGCCGAACGATCGCATTGAGATGCGGGTTGACGGCGTCGACACGGGCGAGATGCGCCTCGAGCACTTCACGGCTGCTCGTCTCGCCGCTGCGAATCTTCTGAGCCAGTTCCAGCGCTCCAAGTTGCCACAGTTCGTTCATCGGTCCATCATGGCCGACAGATGGCCACCGATCCGAAACCCACTCCGTCGCCGACCTACTCAGATTGGATGGCCGGGGCGCGGCCGCGCACGCTGCCGGCGGCCGTT
>CALFRK010000142.1 GCA_937919625.1 uncultured Ilumatobacter sp. | reverse complement strand
TCGAGATCTGTCGCCGGCTCGACGGAATTCCGCTGGCGATCGAACTCGCCGCGTCGAGGGCCAGTGTGATCGATGTCACCGAGGTCGCCACGCGGCTCGACGAGCGGTTTCGACTTTTGAAGGGCGTTCGGCGTGGCGCAGACCCTAGACACCAGACCCTTCACGACGCGATCAGCTGGTCGTACGATCTGCTCGACGAGGACGAACAACGGCTGTTCGCGTCGCTGGCCGTGTTCGCCGGTCAGTTCGATCTAGGCGCCGCAGAATCGGTGTGCAGCGGACAGGACGTGCTCGACTTGTTGACCCGGCTGACTCGGCGCTCGATGCTTGCGGTCAGGCGACCTGCCCGGGGCGGCACCCGATACGAGATGTTGGAGACACTTCGCGAGTACGGACGCGGCCGACTAGGCGACCTGCAAAGCGGCGAGCTCTTCTCGGCTCATGCCGGCCAATTCGCATCACTCGCCAGATCTGTGGAGATAGATCTCGGAACAGCGCACGAGCAATCTGCCGTTGCGCGGGCAGACGGATCGTTCGCTGATCTGCGCGCCGCCCAACGGTTCGCCCTACAGATCGAGGATTTCGACACTGGCTTTGGATTGATCGGTTCGATTCGCGAGTACGCGATGCGTAGCTTGCGATACGAGGTGTTCGCATGGGCCGACGCGACAGCCAACGTCACCGGTGGAACCGATCATCCGCTGTTCCCAACGGTCACCGGAGTAAGGGCCTACGGGGCGTGGGTTCGCGGCGAGTTCGAGTCGGCCCTGTTCCTCGCTCAGGCGGCTCGGATCGCTGAGACCGCATCGGGTGTCACTCCGAGCGGATTGGCCGAACGGGTGTTGGCCAACGTCTTGTATGCCACAGGTGATGTCGAGACAGGCCTGATCGAAGGCGCCCGGATGATCGAGCTTGCCGAAGATTCTCAGAACGGATCGCGGTTGGCGCACTCCTATTACATGGCGGCGGTTGCGTCGAGCTCAATTGGGCACCACGACGAGGCCAAGCGCCTGATCGCACGTTCCCGCGATGCCGGACGGCGCACGGGCAGCCCGACCGATCTCGCCTCGGCATCCGTGGCGGAAGGGTTCGCCACCTACGACGACCCCGCAACCGCACTCGATGCATTCGCAACCGCTGACCGTTTGGCGCGCTCGGCCGGCAACCGATGGATGAGCGCCTTCGCTCGTACCGAGGCGAGCGGCCTACTGGTGCACCAAGGGCAGCTCGAGCAGGGCTGCGAGGGCCTCGCCGAGGTGGTTGACACCTGGTACCGGTCCGGCGAGTGGGCGCAGCAGTGGCACACGTTGTCGCGTTGTGTGATCGCGCTCGACCGCATCGATCAACAGGCACTCGCCGCTCAGGCACTCGGAGCGATCGAGTTGCATACCACGCTGGGCGGCCCACCGGTGATGACGACGCTTCGCAATCTTGCGTTCGAGACGCGCGATTCGCTGACCGATCAACTCGGGCCAGACCTCATGGAACAACACCGAGCGACAGGTGCGTCATTGCCAGTCTTCACGCTCGTCGACCAAACTCGTAACGCATTGCTCGGTCGACCCATCAACGACTGATCACACGAGTCCGGTTGTCCAAGAAGGCGTGCAGGTGGCTCACCAACTCGGCGGCGTCGGGGCCGACCCCGTCGATGAAGCTCGACTTGCGGCGCCGAAGGAACGGGATGCCCAACAGATACAAGCCAGGAAGGGCGCAGACTCCGCCATCATGGATCAGCCTGCCGCGCTGATCGAACGCCGCTCGGTCGAGCCACGAGTAGCTCGGCCGGTAGCCGGTGGCCCACACGATCGTGTCGAACCGACACATTGCCAGCTCGGTTGGAGCGCCACCAAGTCTCGTCGGCTCAGGTCGAGTCGGTTTCGGTAGATCAGAATCGAGACCGTGCTCGGTGGCGTGCTCGTCGATGCGGTCGAGAAGCCGGTTCTGTTTGAGGTCGGCGTTGGCGACGAGGTTGGCGAGCCCACCGGAGAACTGCGCCTTCGGCCCCGCGATCCGCATCAGCTTGCCGACGGTTTCGACGCCTGCGTCGACGAGCGATCCGACGCCGAGCGTGCGATGCTCAGGGCTTCCGACGAGCTGAAGCGACGGGAGTCGGCGAGCGCGGGTGAGGTCGTCGACCTCGTCGTACCGTTCGTCGAGTTGCCCGATCGCGTTCATCCACCAATGAATGTCGCGGTTGCGGTAACGCCGAGGCAGGCGAATATGCTCGCCGACCGCGACCGTCACGCTTCGCCCGCTTCGCTGCAACTCGTCTGCGATCTGCACGCCGGACGCCGAGGCGCCGACCACCAACACATCACCCTTCCCGAGCTGGTCGGGGTTGCGGTATTGCAGCGCGGTGAGCTGATCGATCCGACCCGGTATGTCGGCGGCCACGGCCGGCAGCCGCGGTTCGCTCGAGGCGCCGGTCGCTGCGACCACCGCATCACACGACCATGTGCCCTGATTGGTCACGACGTCGAAACCGGTCGATTTGGCTGTGACCTGCTCGACGGTGACGTGCGAGTGAACCGGTACCCCGAAACTCAACCCATACGAACTGAGCAGCGAAACGGTCTCATCCTTGGTCATGAAGCCATCTGGATCCGAGCCGTCGTAACGGTGGCCGGGGAGGCGCGTCATCCAGTTCGGTGTGAGCAGGCGGAGCGAATCCCACCGTTCGGTCCGCCATGAGTTCGCAATCTCTCCCCGGTCGAGGACGACATGGTCGATCCCGCGACCGGAGAGATGGTGGCTCATCGCCAGTCCGGCTTGGCCGGCGCCGATGACCACGACTGGCGTTCTCGACATTCGAGTCAGACGACCTCGACCTGGATGGTCGTCGGGTTGGCGACGATGTCGAAGACCGCTGAACGCTTCTGCGACTGGGCGACGATCGCCTCGATGTCGGCCTTCGAGGCGTCAGCATCGATCGTGTAGCTGATCTTGATGCCGTCGAAACCGTTGCGGACATCGCTGTCGATACCCAGAATCCCCGCCAGGTCCATGTTGCCCTCGATCGTTGCGGTGACCGAGCGGAGTTGGACACCCCGATGGGTGGCGACGGTTGCGACTCCGGCCGTCAGGCAGCTCGCCAACGCGGCCAATACGATCTCGGGCGGGGTGGCGCCGTTGTCTTCTGATGCAAACACCTGCGGATGATCGGCCTCGACCGTGTACGGCTGGCGGTGGGTGTGTTCCGCACCGAGGCCAGAGAATCCGCTGACGGTCGATCGGCTGTGGGTGCCATTTACCCATTCGTTGCTGGCCCGCCATTGGAACTGCGCAGCAGGTGGGGCGTCGGTCAGAGCGGCGCGAGCACCCAGCAGGGCCTCAACATTGACGCCGTTGTCAACGGCTGGAGTTTCGGTAGATGTCATGTGTGTCCTCCTGGATCGGCCCGGGCTTGGGCGGTATGACAGCGTCGACGACGTGTCGACACTGATCACTCTCCACTTTCGGCGTCGAGAAGTCTTGAAGGATTTCTGATGATGAGCTGAATCGAGTTGTCAGCCGATCTTCAGATTGTGTTACCGGCAGTGCGCATCACCGACCCGACGGCCGTGAAACACACCGATTGACGCGATCGCCGTCGGCGGCACGATCACAGGGCGACAGGGCCGCCAGTTGCGCGCCGGATCGGGGGCGCCGACCAGGCTCGTTCGCCCAACGCAAGATCCATCGAGCGGTACGCGTCGAGCAGCCAGCTCGCCTCTGTAGCGCCAAACGTGTAGCCGGCCAGATCGACGTGCGCACACCGGAAGACGCTGCGATGACCGTTGCCGACGCCGGCGAGCACATGGGCGAACTCGTGAACCAGCGTGGCCGAAGTCATCTGCGGCGCAGCAAGACGCACCACCGGTTTGCGAATGCCCCGTTGGCGGGTCGAAGAGGACGCAGCATCGGTGCGCGCGGCAACGACCCGAATCGGCCCACGCGGCCACCAGTCGGCGTTGATGATCAGCGCCGCCAACTCGATCAGCTGCTCGAGCGCTGTCACGACCTCGTACGACGTGCCCTCGAACGCCGCTATCTCGGCGGCATAGACCGCCTCACGCCCCAGGTCGGGGGTCATCGCCCGGCGCCGAGCGCCTTGCGGGCACCAATCCGCTGGCGGCCGAGGTCGGCCGAACTTGCGGCACGACGGCCTGCCTCGAATCCGGTGACGGTGGCGGCTTTCGGCCGACGGGCCGCAACGACACGCCCGAAACGCTGTCGCGAGAACTCGTCGACGCGACGGTCGCGGGCACGCAGGGCCGGGAGCGCAGCGCTGGAGGGATGAACGTGGTGTTGAGCACGATCAGCAGATTTCTGCAGCATCTGACGAATCTGATCGGCGTAACCAAACAGGAACGAGCGCCGCCACTGTTGCGTGGCTGCAGCCGTCGGGCGGCGAACGGCCGCCATCCGTGAAGAGGCCTGGGCATGCAAGGAGGTGTACAGGAGCTCGGTCGTGTCGAGGTCACTTCGAAACCCGGCCGCGAACGCCAACGTGCCGCGCTGGCGAGCCTCGAACACAACACGACATCCGTGTGCTTCAGCGACTACCTGCAACAGTGCCAGGCGCCCTCTCACATAGGCCCCACGGCCAAGCATCATTTCGAGCACGGCAAGATCGTCATTGGCCTCGGCCCGAAGACGATCGGGATCGATGCGGTGGGCGGCAATCAACTCGGCGGCCTTGCGGGAGAAGGCGTCGGCCTCGTTGGAGTTGGCGGACCCCTCGGCCATCGCCAACAGCTTGCGAACCTTGTCGACCATGCTGGCGTCGACACGATGGGGATCGGAGAGGTTGGCCGGATTCGTCATGCCACCACATCATCGCGAACGGGTGTGGCAACCGAGTGGCCATTCCACGAGCGGACAACACATTTCCAGCCCACCGATCTGACTCGCCACCCGCGACCCACGATATGGTGACGGCCACACGCGGACGTAGTTCAACGGCTAGAACTTCAGCCTTCCAAGCTGATCATGGGGGTTCGATTCCCCCCGTCCGCTCCATGCCTGACCTGGGCCTTCCTGGTCATACGGTACCGACATCAATGTGAGCGTCAGTCACCGTTTGCCCTGCGTTCGTCCCACCGCGAACGCATCGCCTCAGCACGCGTGCGCACCGATATCGGCTGTTGAACGACGCCGGCGCGTCGAGATATGACGTCGTTGACCTCGGCCCCCATCACCAGCACGAGACTGAGCACGTACACCAGGGTGAGCGCCAACAGGATCGCCCCGACGCCGCTCTGCACTTCGTTGGCGCTACCGGCGAACCGCACGTACTGCGCGAACAGTTGGCTGGCGACCACCCACCCGAGAGCTGTGACGATCGCTCCCGGCACGTCGTACCGCCATGGTGTGCGGTGATTCGGGCCGATGTGGAACAGCGTGGTACACCACAACACGACGGCGGCGAACAAGGTCGGAATCGTGAACCATCGCGTCACGACACTCAGCGGGAGCGACGGCAGAATCGCGAACATGGTCGCTGACCCGGCGGCGACGACGATCGTGCCGATCCCAAGGCCGATCGCCGCCAGACGAAGCTTCCACCACGAACGGCCCTCTTCGACCTCGTAGGCGACGTCCATCGCCCGGATCAGACCGGCGAATGCCCGCGACAGGGTATAGAGAGCGAGCAGGGTGGCGAACGTGGCGACACCGGTTCGCGAACCACCGAACAGTTCAGCGATCGCCGACTGAAGCGTCTCGGAATCGACAAGTGTGTCGGCGACAAAGTTCTGAATCTCGTTTTCGACGTCGTTCGACACCGATGTGCCGGCGATCGATTCGAGCGAGCTGAGTGTGCTCACCAACGCCAGGGCCGCCGCCGGGATCGACAGGATCGTCCAGAACGTGATCGAGGCGGCGAGATCTCCGGCGCCGTCGGTTCGGTACTCATCCCAAACCTCCCTGGCGAGCTGCCACAGCCAGCGCAACAACGCGGCGGGCCGCAACGGTGGGGTGGGCGTGCGGTAGTCGGCTGTCATGGGAATCACTCGCAGCGTACGGGCATGGTCCCCGACTCGGAACTGCGGCTCGGCCCTGCCGAGCGAGCCGCCTACAGAGAGTGAGTGGGACAGCGGGTCGAGTTGGTCGGCGGTCTCGAACGTGGAATGAGCAGGCCACCGTCCGCATCCGCCAAGACGAGACGGTGGCCCACTCGGTCAATTCCATCGGTCCACCCGCGCCACCGCTTGAACTCAAGTGCCTACACCTCGCCGGTACCTCGCCAGAGAATCAACGGATCACCCGTGAGGCCAGACGGAATCGGCAGTATGGGCCCCCTGCATGGTGGGGTTTCGGGCGTCTAACCGAGAAGGTCGCCTCGGATCGGTGGGTGCGGGAGTATCGTCATCTGAACACGCCAACTCAGTTCTCCCTCTGCGTCACCGAGTTCGAGTTCACCCGTCGAACACCACGTCTTGCACATGCTCCAGACCGACTCCCCTTTGATCACGCCGCACGACGGCCAGGTCGCATGAGCGACACCGACTTTCCCCCTCCGGCGCCCGGTGCTCACCCCGAAGGCGCGCCCGAGCCCGACGGCGAGACACGTCGACCAGCCCCTTGGAGTTCCGAGGGCGGACACCCCGACACCTTGTTCGGGTTGTCATTCGAATCGGCCAGCCGAGCCCAGCAGTTCATGCTGGCCATCGGCGAACTCAGGCAGGCAGACAAGCTGAAGCTGATCGACGCCGTGATGGTGGTCAAGGACACCAACGATCATGTTCGCGTGCGCGAAACGATCGATCCGCAGCCCGGTCGCACGGCGCTGTCAGGTGCAATGTGGACAGGTCTGCTGGGCCTGATCGTCGGCGGCCCAGTCGGATGGATCGCCGGTATCGGAATTGGCGCCGGCGTCGGTGCTGCCACCGCCAAGGTCATCGATCTCGGTGTCCCCGACGAATGGGTCGACTGGTTCAAACTCGCCGTACAGCCCGGCAGGGCGATCGTCGTGGTGCTCGCCAGCAATATCGATCAGCGCGCACTGGCGGCTGAAGTCGATCGGTTTCCCGGCGTCCAACTCGTCCACACCACGGTTCACGCCGAGGCGTTCGCACGGCTGGCGTCAGCGCTCGACGAACCCGAGTAACCCACCTCCGCCTCCACACTCAGCGGCGTATGCCGGTGCCATCCCTCGTGTCGAGAATGCGGACCGGATTGTCAGCGACGACGAAACCGCTGTCGACGGTGATCGAGCCGGCGAGGTCGATCACGAGATCGGTCTCCGCCAATGTGAAGACGCACACATTGCCGTTCAGGTCGGGACGCACGACCACAAGATTTGCCACGACGTCAGCGCCCGCATAATTCAGATTGGATGCCATGGGGCGTTCACGGTCACAGGGGTACACGGTCAAGTAGCCGGGTCCGGAGGGAAGCACCGCCGTTGTGTTCATCACGACTGGTGCGTCAGCCATCGCTGCCGGAATCGCGATCTTCATGGTCGTTCGTGCGGGGACACGAATCGCCGTATCTGCACCGAGCCCGGTTCGCGTGTCGACGAGGCGGAACGGGTTGTCGACCGGCTCGGTGCCGCTCCCCTCTCCGAACCCACCCGCCAAATCGATCACCAGATCGGTTTCAGCCAACGAGAACACGCAAACATTCCCGTCCGCATCCGGCCGCACGGCCACGAGATTCGCCACGACATCGAAACGCTGGTAGTTCACATTCGATGCCACCGGGCGGTCGCGATCGCAGGGGAAGACAGTGAGGTAACCCGAGCCAGACGGGGACGCAGCAGTCAGGTTCAGCACGGCCGCCTCAAGCGTTTGCCCTGGCACCGCCACCCGCATCGCCTCTCCCGCGCCCAAACGCTGCCGAGGCGCCCCGAGACCGATCCGTGTGTCGACCAATCGAAGCGGGTTGTCGACGGGGTCGAAGCCGCTCCCCTTTTCGAACGCCCCAGCAAAATCGACCACCAGATCGGTGTCGGCCAACGAGAACAGACAGATCACCCCATCGGCGGACGGGCGGGTGACCACCAGGTTGGCGACGACGTCAGAGGGTCCGTAGTTCAAATTGGACGCGACAGGACGCTCCCGGTCACACGGGAACACCGTTACATAGCCGTTGGCGGCTGGGTCCACCGCAATCACGTTCAGCACGGCCGCATCGAGGTCGGTGCCGTTCGGCACCTCCAGCTCGAACGTTCGGCCCGCCGGAAGAAACCGGGGGGCGGCGATCTCGTGGAAGCTCGGTCGGTACGCGGCGCTGATAACGCCATCCCAACGGTTGTGCGACAGGCCGAACACGAGTGTGCTCGGAGGGCGAGCCACAGCTGAGCCAGGTATCCAGCTTGCGAAAAAGGAGTTGCAATCAGCACACTTCACGGGTGCCGTTACAGAGTCGAAGACGACGAAGGGGCCTGTGGCACTCGGCGACTGGGCGAAGTAGATCCTGTCGCCCCACCAGTCGCCCTCTTTGTTGATTGATACGAAACTGCCGCCCGTCCATTCGATCTGATTGGCGTTGATCCTGCGGCCTGTGGTCTCGATCACCGATGCTGCAACCCCCGAATCGGCCTGCCAAACGGAACCGTCCCAGTAGGTCGGCACATCGAGCAACTGGCCACGAGGCACTCGTGCGACCGTGACGCGAGGCGAGCACTGGCTGTCGAAAGCAGGGACAATTGCGTACTCGTCGAAACCGAACTGTCGGAAACACTGGGCGTACATGTAGGTCCAGTCGGCATCGCTCGTGATCGACCAACCATAGAGCGACGCCGAACTGTCGGCTGGGCGGATCTGCGACACCACTGTGTCATCAGTCGGGTCGAACACTGCGACGTGCGCACCTTGCGGCACGGTTCGAACCAGGTATCGGTTGCTCGTTTCGAGCATCTCCGCCACGAAGATGTACAACAAACCGTCGTTGCCGAGCTCGGCATCCAGCGGCCAGAACCACCGATGGAAGGGCACGGTCCGATCGGCGAACAAGAAAGGGCTCGGGGCCTGGCGGGTGCCTCCGTAGAGCACCTGGAAGCATGGCCCGTCCTGCAACACGCCGACGTTGTGAACGATGACGATTGCACCGGTTCCGATTCGTACCGCACCATCTTGGAACGTCCACAGAACACGGCCATCGGACAGCGGATGTGCACGCTGGTAGTCGCCCCCTACCAAACCCGCTGGTTCCAGATCGAAGAGTCCGCTCAGGTCACGTGGGGTGGTTCCACTCAGACACACCGAGCCTTGAACCACCGACTCGCCGAGCGATGACTGTGGCGACTCTGTGGCAATCGCACGGGCCGCATCATCCGACGTCGTGGCAACGATGAACGTCGCCGCCGCCACTACGACAGCCAACAGCCGCTGAGCGTTCACGGCCCGGCGATCAATGCCTTCAGTCGCTGGCCGGGTTCGGGACGAGCGCCGGGATGCTCGATCACCCAGGCTGAGATCCGGGTGGCGAACCGTGCCGCTTCGGCCGCCGAGCTGCCTGTCAGGTACTTGGCGAGGAATCCGCCAGCGAACGAGTCACCGGCGCCCGTGGCATCGACCAGCTTGTTGGTGGCCGGCGGAATGTGGTGGGCCTCGCCGTCTTGCCAGAGGAGCGCCCCATCGGCGTCGAGCTTGAGGATCACCAGAGCGCTCGGATACAGATCATCTAACCGACGGGCAATCTCAA
>CALFRK010000141.1 GCA_937919625.1 uncultured Ilumatobacter sp. | reverse complement strand
CCGGAGACACGACCCCGCAGGAGCCGGTGGTGGCCGTGACCACCACAACGATCGCAGCACCAGACCTAACACCGTGTGCTGTCGATGCACTCGCCGCCGCCGACGGCCCGGTCGAGGTGCTGATGTGGCATGGGCTGACGGGTGCGACAAACGACGGGATCGAGTTTCTCGCCGCCGAATACAACGCCAGCCAATCGAAGGTGCGGGTAAAGCTCGAGCCGCAGGGCAGCTACGACTCGACGATCGACAAGTATGTGCAGACCAGCCAGGGCAGCCGGCCCGATCTGGTGATGTTGCCCGAATACGTCGTGCAGCAAACGATCGACTCCGATTCGGTGATCCCGATCGAGTCGTGCATCCGGGCGTCCGAATTCGACACCAGCATGTTCCAAGCCGCAGCGCTCAAGGCGTACACGACCGCTGGAGTGCAATGGGCGATGCCGTTCAATGTCTCGAACCCGGTGCTCTACTTCAACCGATCGATGTTTGTCGAGGCGGGCCTCGATCCCACCGACCCACCGCAGTCGCTGGAAGAGCTGCGCCAGTACTCACAGGCGATCGTCGATTCTGGGGCGGCCAGCTATGGCGTGGCGATCGACAGCGGCACCGACTCGGGGGGCGGTTGGTTTATCGAGCAGTGGTTCGCCAACGCCGGCGAACTGTACGCCGACAACGACAACGGCCGCTCGGCGCCAGCCACCCGCGTGCTATACGACGGTCCGACGGGTGTCGAGCTGATGACCTTCATCCAAGACATGGTGCAGGACGGCCTGGCGTTCTACGTCGGCGGCAACGGCAGCGGTCAGGACAACTTCCTCAAGCTCGCTGACCAGTCCGAGCCGGCGGCGATGACGATCGGCACCTCGGCCGCGCTCGGCACCGTATTCGACGCCCTAGACGGTGGCCTGATCCCTGGACTGACCGGTGACGACGTCGGGATCGGCCCGCTACCGGGGCCGTCGGGAACGCCGACGGCACTGGTCGGAGGCGCCGCCCTCTACATCGTCGCCGATCACGGCGATCAGACCGCCGCCGCGGCGTGGGACTTCATTATGTATCTCGTGTCGGCGCAGTCGCAGTCGGAGTGGGCTGTTCAGACCGGCTACGTGCCGATCCGTACGGACGCTCTCGAGCTCGAGCCGATCGCCTCGACCTATATCGATGATCCGCGGTTCCGTGTCGCCTACGACCAGTTGATCGGATCACCCGACGAGCCGGCCTTGCAGGGCCCGATCCTGGGCCCGCAGCGCGATGTACGAGTCGTGACAGCGGTGGCCGTCGCCGAGATCCTCGAAGGCGGTGACGTCCAAACTGCGCTCTCTTCGGCAGCCGAACGCGCCAACCTGCTGATCTCCGACTACAACGCCCGCAACTGAACCAGCTTCACGACCTTGGAAGTGTGTCAGGCCCACTCCGAACGTTCGGTTCTGGTCGACCGCTCAGCGGTTGTCGAGGTGGCGAAGTGCTTGTGAGCGGCGCCGCCTTTTGGCGCCGCGAGCCACCACGACGAAGGTGATCAATAGCGCGGCCGCAATCACCCAGGCGATCAGGGTGATCAGGGCCACGCTCGACAGTGGCCCTGCCCAGTTGGTGGCGGCGCTGGCCGGTCGTTGCACGGTCGCCGTGTACAGGTTGACGGAAGTGCCGTCGAGCGGGGCCGTCCACTCGATCACGCCCCCTTCCGTCTCGGTGCCGGTTTCGGCGGAGATCAACTCGCCCGGCAGCGCAACCCGAAACGTGAATGACATCGCCTCGCTCGGCGTGAGGCCGGCGGCGGCGAATTCTTCGCCAAACGGCAGGCCACCAACGGCCTGCATGAGATCGGCGTCAGCGAATGTCTCGAACCCGTTCGACAACACGAGCTCACCGTTGATGGCGTTGGTTGTCTGGCCTTCGGCTGGCGTGCGAGCGGCGGCCATCTGAGTCAGCGGTGGGCCGATGCTGGTCATCACGTTGGCGAGTTCTTCTGCCGAGTGGAACTCGTGGGTGAGTGTAATCGAAAGCCCTCCACCCTCGACCCCGTCGGGCCCGTCGATGGTCCAACCGTTGTCGGTCGCGTCGTCGAGACGAAGATCGTCAACCAGTTCGGGAACCCGTTGCACGAGGTCGGCGTCGGCGACCGCCACGAGCGTGACGAGGCCCGTGCCGTCTGGCTGCATCTCGACCGAAACCGAGACGTCGAGCCGGCACGACGTGAGCGCCAACAGGCTCAGCAAGATGAGTGCGAGTCGACGGGTCACGAGGGCCCATCATCGCAGAAATCAAACCGTCTCAACTCTGATCAGGATTCTGGTGGCGGTGGCTCGACGGCCGGGTCGTCCTTGGTGGCCGTGGTGGCCAATTCGACGGTGGCGGGCGGCACGAACCCCTCGACAGCATTGAAGGTGAAGCGCTGCTTACCCTCTTTGTCGGGGTCGGGTTCGACATCGACAACGATGATTTCGCCGGCCGAGAAGGTCTTGTAGAGGATCATCTCGGACAGGGTGTCCTCGATCTGGCGCTGAATCGCACGGCGCAGCGGACGGGCGCCGAGTTGCGGGTCGTAGCCAATCGTGGCCAACTCGACCTTGGCAGCCTGGGTGACCTCGATGCCGAGCCCCTGCCCCTCGAGCTGACCGACCAGGCGCTTGAGCATCAGGTCGACCATCTCGACGACGGCCTCGAGCGAGTGCTCGTGGAACACGATCGTTTCGTCGATGCGGTTCAGGAACTCTGGCCGGAAATGCGTCTTGAGAGCATCGTTGACCTTCTCTTTCATGCGATCGTAACTCATCGCCGAATCGCCGCTGGTGAAGCCAACATTGGCCTTGCGTAGATCCGCCGTGCCGAGGTTGGACGTCATGATCAAGACCGTGTTGCGGAAGTCGACCGAGCGGCCCTGGCTATCGGTGAGACGGCCTTCCTCGAGGATTTGGAGGAGCGTGTTGAACACGTCGGGGTGGGCCTTTTCGATCTCGTCGAACAGCACGACCGAGAATGGCTTGCGGCGCACGGCCTCGGTGAGTTGGCCGCCCTCTTCATACCCGACATAGCCGGGGGGCGAACCGACGAGGCGGCTGACCGTGTGCTTTTCCATGTACTCGGACATGTCGAGCGTGATCAGTGCCGAGTCGTCCCCAAACAAGAAGTCGGCGAGTGTCTTGGCGAGTTCGGTCTTGCCGACGCCGGTGGGGCCGAGGAAGATGAACGAGCCACTTGGACGCTTGGGGTCTTTGAGCCCGGCGCGGGTACGTCGGATGGACTGCGACACAGCGGAAACGGCGTTTTCCTGGCCGATGATCCGCTTGTGCAGTTCGTCTTCCATGTGGATCAGGCGCTCGGTCTCTTCCTCGGTGAGCTTGTAGACCGGGATCCCTGTCCACAAAGACAGCACCTCGGCAACGGCTTCTTCATCGACCTCGTCGAACAGATCGACACCCTCGGCCTTGACCTCGATCTCTTTCGCAGCCTTTTCTTCGAGCAGGGCCTTTTCTTGGTCGCGGAGGCGCCCGGCCTCTTCGAACTGCTGGTCTTCGACTGCCCGCTTCTTGGCCTCTTGCACCTCGTCGAGCTTGCGCTCGAGCTCGCGCAGGTCGGGAGGAGTTTTCATGCGTTTGATGCGAAGGCGCGATCCGGCCTCGTCGATCAGATCGATCGCCTTGTCAGGCAGGAACCGATCGGCAATATAGCGATCGGCCAGGTTGGCAGCCGCAACCAGTGCCTGATCGGTGATGGTGACACGGTGATGCGACTCGTATTGCTCGCGGATGCCCTTGAGGATCTCGATCGTGTGGGCGAGTGTGGGTTCTTCGACCTTGACCGGCTGGAAACGGCGCTCGAGTGCAGCGTCTTTCTCGACATGCTTGCGGTACTCGTCGAGCGTCGTGGCGCCAACGGTCTGCAGCTCACCTCGTGCCAGCATTGGCTTGAGGATCGAGGCGGCATCGATCGCGCCCTCCGCAGCACCGGCGCCGACGAGGGTGTGGATCTCGTCGATGAACAAGATGATGTCGCCGCGGGTCTTGATCTCCTTGAGCACCTTCTTCAAGCGCTCTTCGAAATCGCCGCGATAGCGAGAACCGGCCACGAGCGCACCGAGATCGAGCGTGTAGAGCTGCTTGCCGTGCAATGTGTCGGGGACATCGTTGTTGACGATCATCTGGGCCAGGCCCTCGACGATTGCCGTCTTGCCGACGCCCGGCTCGCCGACGAGCACCGGGTTGTTCTTGGTGCGGCGCGACAGAATTTGCATCACGCGCTCGAGTTCGCGGGTACGCCCGATCACCGGGTCGAGCTTGTGCTCACGAGCCATCTGGGTGAGGTTGCGACCGAACTGATCGAGAATCTGGCTGTTCTTGTCGTCGTCGCCACCCTTGCCGGACCCGCCGACATTAGCGCCGGCCCCGCCCTGGTCGGCGCCGGCGCGACCGCTGGCGCTGCCCTCGCTCGAGCCACCCGTCGGCCCCTGATAACCCGACAGCAACTGAATCACCTGCTGGCGAACGCGGCTGAGGTCTGCGCCCAGCTTGACGAGCACCTGGGCTGCGACGCCCTCACCCTCACGGATCAGGCCGAGCAGGATGTGCTCGGTGCCGATGTAGTTGTGGCCGAGCTGGAGTGCCTCGCGCAGCGACAGCTCGAGCACCTTTTTGGCGCGCGGCGTGAACGGAATGTGGCCTGATGGCGACGAGCCGCCCTGGCCGATGATCTCCTCGACCTGGTTGCGTACGGCCTCGAGCGAGATGCTCAATGACTCGAGCGCTTTGGCGGCGACGCCTTCACCCTCATGGATCAGCCCGAGCAGAATGTGCTCGGTGCCGATGTAGCTGTGGTTCAACAGGCGCGCTTCCTCTTGGGCGAGGACCACGACCCGGCGAGCCCGGTCGGTAAATCGTTCGAACATGTGTCGCCTTTCGGTGAATTGGCGAATACGTGTGTCCACTCTATCGGCCGTCTGGCGACCTAGCTGGACGTGTTTTCGCGACTGCAATACAGTTGTCTCGAACAGCGACGGAAGCTCCCGATCCACCAGGAAGCTGTCGGTTGTGTTTCTGAGCGAGGTGTATAGGGCCTAGCCTGCGTCTCGTGTCCGACGGCCCCGCGACGTCTCCCTTGTTCTTCATGCCCGGCATGGATGCCGATCGCGCCCGTATCGAGGCGGCGATGAGGGCTGCGGTCGTCACTTCCGATCCGTATCTCACCGAGATCGCTTCGCACCTGATCGTGGCCGGCGGCAAGCGGCTTCGCCCAGTGCTCTCGCTCGTCGCTGGTCAGCTCGGCGGTGGCAGTGCCAACGACGACGTCGTGCAGGGCGGCGTCGCCTGCGAGCTAGTGCATCTCGGTTCGCTGTATCACGACGACGTGATGGACGAAGCCGAAACACGTCGAGGGGTCGAAACGGTCAACGCCCGGTGGGGCAACCTGCAGGCGATCTTGGCCGGCGACTTCTTGCTGTCGCGGGCCTCCGAGATCGCCGCCTCACTAGGCACAGAGGTGGCGGGACTTCTGGCTCGAACGATCGGATGGCTGTGCGAGGGTCAGATCGAGGAGCTGCGCCACACCTATTCCGTCGATCGCCCCGAGCAGAGCTATCTCGCTTCGATCCAGGGCAAGACCGCCTCGTTGTACGGCACGGCGGCACGGATCGGCGGCATCGTCGCCGGGCTCGACCGCCCCACGATCGATGCACTCACCGAATACGGCAACGCCTACGGAATGGTGTTCCAGATCGTCGACGACGTACTCGACCTCACGGCAACCGCCGAACAGCTCGGCAAGCCGGCCGGACACGACATGGAAGAGGGTGTCTACACGCTCCCCGTGTTGCGTACCCTGGCGAGTGGCCGCAGCTCGGCCGATGAGCTCCGTGGTTTACTCGGCAAGCCGCTCACTTCAGCCGAACGCGACAAGGCACTCGGCATCGTTCGTAGTGACGATGGGATCGAGAGCGCGATCGCCACTGCATGCCAGTTCGTCGACACAGCTGCTGCGGCGTGCGACCAGCTCGGCGATGGGCCGGCGGTCGGCGCCCTGCGCCAAGCTCCCGGCGCATTACTGGCAACTGTGCTCAGCAACTCCGCCGGCTGACGGGCATCGACCTTCGCGACCATATTTCTACTGGCACGACATCTTTCCTTCAGGAAAGCGCGCAGCGCCCGCCGGATCGGGCAAGCTAGTTCGTTGTGCATGTCGTGATCATCGGAGCAGGGGAAGTCGGCTGGTATCTGGCGCAGCGACTCGGGGCCGAAAACCACGACGTTGTGGTTATCGAGCAGAACGAAGTGATCGCCCGCGCCCTCGGTGAAGAACTGGATGTACAAACGATCGTTGGCAGCGGCACGCACCCATCGGTGCTCCGCGCCGCCCGTGTCGACAGAGCCCAGTTGGTCGCCGCTGTCACACAGGACGACGAGGCCAACATGATCGCCTCGGCGCTCGCCAAGCAGCTCGGCGCCCAGCAAACCGTCGTGCGTCTCCAGACCGACGAGCTACGCGGCCCCGACGGGGCGCAACTTCGTGAGCTCATCGACGCCGACCTGATCATCGACCCCGATGCCGACACGGCCGAGGAGATCCTGCGGCTCGTCAGCGTGTCGGGTGCCGACGAGGTGTACCCGATGGAACGGGGCAATCTCGTCGTGCTCGGTGTCGTGGTCGGCGAGAAGTCGAGCATGGTCGATCAAACGCTTGCCGACATTGCGTCGGTCGACCATTGGCGGTTTTTGTTCGGTGCTGTAACGCGCGACGGTGAAACGATCATCCCGCGCGGCGATCTGGCCGTGCGTGCCGGCGACCACGTGCGGCTGCTCACCCACGAGAGCCGTCAATATGAAGTGCTCCAGGCGCTCGACGCCGCTGGCCGGCGCGTCCGCCGCGTGATGGTTTTGGGCGGTGGCGCGGTCGGCGCCCGGGTGGCCGAACATCTGACGCGCAGCGCAGAAGTCACGCTCATCGAACGTGATCATGCGCGGGCGACAGCGCTCGCCGAGCGATTGCGCAAAGTGACGATCATCGAGGGCGACATCACCGACACGAACCTGCTGACCGAAGAATCGTTGTCGACCATGGACGTCGTTATCGCGGCGACTGGAGAAGACACTTCCAACGTGCTCGCCTGTGCGTTCGCGGCGGCCGAGAGCGAGGCGTTTACCGTGGCGGTGTTGCACCGACTTGCGCTGCTGCCGTTGGTTCGCCAGTTCGGGATCGACGCCGCTCTCAGCCCGCGTACCGCGTCGGCCAACGCCGTACTGCGCCAGATGCGCGGTGGGGCATCGTCGGTCGCGACTTTCCTCGAGAGCGATGTCGAGGTCGACGAGTTCGTGATCGGCGCCGGTAGCCCAGGAGACGGGGCGGTCGTCCGCAACCTGCACCTGCCGCGATCCGTGCTGCTCGGAGCGGTCGTGCGCGTCGACGGAACTAGCGAAATCGTCCGCGGCAACACCGAGCTGCATGCGGGGGAGAGCGTGGTGCTGTTTGCCCGTCCGTCGGCGCTCAACGACGTGCGGCGGGTGTTCGCCACATGATCCTGGAGCGGCATCGGTGAGCCAGCGAAGGAAGTCTGCCGCGGTCAGCGACATCACCGAGCGGTGGGGCCGCTCGTACGAGACTCTGATCGGCCATGTCGTTGGGCTCACGCTGGCCGTCGCCGGGATGGGGATTCTCGCGTCGGGTGTCGTCGACATCTGGCGCGACGGCCCCGACGTCGCGGTGCTGCTGGTGATTGGGACTGTGGTCACGACTGTCGGGTTTGCGGCATGGCGGTTCACCAAGTTGCCGCGCCAGATCCGGATCCTCGACGTGTTCGTCACCGTCACTCTAGCTTGGGTGGTGCTGATGGTCGTGGGTGCCTTGCCGTTCGTACTCACGGGATGGATTCCCGATTTTGACGACGCCATGTTCGAGTCGATCTCGGGGTTCACCACCACCGGAGCAACCGTGCTGCGCCCGATCGAGAGCACCGGTCCGGGGGTGTTGTTCTGGCGGGCGACCACCCAGTGGATTGGGGGGATGGGCGTGATCGTGCTGGTGGTGGCTGTGTTGCCGACCGTCGGGTCGGGCGGGATGAGCCTGCTCGAGGCAGAGGCGCCGGGACCCACCGGCGAACGCCTGACGCCTCGGGTACGTCAGACGGCGCGCCGCCTCTGGGGGGTCTACATCGGGTTCACGGTCGTGTTGGCGCTCGCCTACATGGTCGCTGGTATGAATCTGTTCGACGGCGTGGCCCACAGCTTCACTACGGTGTCGACCGGTGGGTACTCGCCGTACAACGCGTCGATCGGGCATTTCAATTCTGTAGCGATCGAATGGATCGCGATCGTGGCGATGTTCTTCGCCGGATCGAGCTTCACCTTGTTGTACCGGCTGATCCGGGGGAGCGCGGGTCCGTTGTTGCGATCGAAAGAGTTTCACTTGTACACGGTGATCGTGATCGCCGTCGCCGCCATCCTGTTCGTCGTCAACGACGCACCCGGCTCGATCGCCGACCGGATCCGTGGGGCCTTCTTCGCAACGACCTCGGTCGTGTCTACCACTGGATACGCGACCGATGACTACGGCGGCTGGTCGCAGGCCGCCCAGGCAGTGATCATCATGCTGCTCCCGATCGGCGCCATGGCCGGGTCTACGGCCGGCGGGGTCAAGTTGATCCGCGTGCTGGCGATCGCCAGCTACGCCCATCGCGAGGCGCTGCGTCACTTGCACCCGCGTCTTGTGCGTCCGGTACGGATCGGGGGTGCGATCGTCCCAGACCGTACCGCCAACAAGATCGTCGGATTTATGGTGCTGGCACTCGCCACATTCGGCGGCGGGGCGCTGGTGATCGCTCTCACGGGCCCCGACATCGTGACCTCGTTCTCGGCGGCCGGAACCGCGTTCGGAAACGTGGGCCCGGGCCTCGGCGACGTCGGACCCGCCCACGATTTTTTGGAACTGCCGCGCCTGGCGCGGTGGGTGACGATGGGCCAGATGTTGCTCGGTCGCCTTGAGATCTACCCGGTGATCCTGGCGCTGTCGGTGGTCACGCTGCGGCGCCGGCACCGCACCCTCAGTATTTAGTAGGCAGGATCTGAACGGTCATGCGTCCGGGGCGACGATACTGATCGTGCGCCCGACTCGGTAGGCGAGCTCGGCGATGCCTGCTCGGCCCGGACGCAGCTCGCCGGTGGCAAGCCGCAGAAATGCATCGGCGGCGGGTCGTCGTGTTGCAGCAAGTCGATTGATGCGGCGCGACATCGTGGGCTGACCGAGCACCCTGGTTGTCAGCCGACCGACCTTGTAGAACGATTCGTAATGCTGCGAGAGCAGCTGCGAGTACTGCTGCAGGGCCGCCGATGTTCCGGTCTGCAACGCTTCGTCGACGACGCCTGCCGCCAACGCCCCGGTTTCGAGTGCCGCTTCGATACCCGCCCCTGACAGCGGATTTGCGGCTCCCGCGGCATCGCCGATCAAGAGGTAGGTCGGACCGGCCGATGGCTGAACCGACATCCCCAGCGGAACTCGGCCACCGCTGCCGGGGGCGACCGGTTCGGTGGCAAGGTGCCAGCGGGCACCGTGGTCGGTGATCACCCGCGCGAGCAGATGGGCAGGGTTGACGACCTGAAATGAGGGCGACGTCGACATCATCATGACCCCGACCGTGACGTGGCCGTCTCCAGCCGGCAGCATCCAGCCATAGCCGGTGATCGGCGTGCCAGACCGGTCGCGCAGGTCGACCACCAGTTCGATTTCGCTGGCGTCGTGCAGCGGTGACAGATAGGTCGCTCGGTGGCCGAGTGCGTACGGCCAAGTCGGCCTGCGGAAGGTACCCAGCGCTCGACCGAAGCGGCTGTTCGCGCCGTCGGCAACGATCGTGTATTCAGACCTCGCTTCGAATGTCGTGCCGTCGGGTGCGGTGACATTGGCGCCACGGGCGAACCCGCGTTCGACGATCGGGTCGGTCGCATCGTGTCCGGCGAGCACGGTGGCGCCCTCTGCGACGGCGGCTCGAATCAGCTGCTGGTTGAACGCCGAACGCGATGCCACCGCCGCATATTGCGGGTACTGGGGATGGTTCGGCCAGGTGGTCGACGTGGATCGGCCCTCACTGGTGATTCGGACGTGCCGGACGCGGTGGAATTGCTCGAGTTGAGGCAGCTCGAACTGGCGCAGCGCTGTCAACGAGCGGGGTGTGAGCAAGGCGCCGGAACGATCGGCGTGTGGAAACACTTTGCGCTCGATCACGATCACGCGGTGACCGCGCTGGGCCAGCAGTGCGGCGGCAGCCGACCCGCCGGGTCCTCCGCCGATTACCAGGACGTCAGCGGTGGCCGAGGGGTGAGCGGTCATAGAGGGCAACCGCTCATGGCAATTTCACCCGGTCGCAGCAGAACCCGCCGCTGGTGCGTCGCCGATCGGCAAGATGGCGTCGAACCGTTCGTGCAGCGTGGCGAGATTTCCGCCAGCTTCGAGGTCGACGAAGATCTCTGAATCTCCCGCACACCACTGAGCGAACTCGGCAGCGTATTCGCCGGTCGGGTCGGCACCGCCCAGGGCGTAGCGCTCGTGGCACACAACACTAAGGATCTCGAAGTCGAGCAGACCGCCGCCGCCCGCCTCGCCCTGAGGTGGCATCGGGCCCTTCTCGCCGGTGACGTGGACGCCTCCCTGGCGCTCGGGGTTGCCGTACACATCGACTCCGGCGATGTTGTAGTTGGCTGTTCCGAAGTAGACGAAGCGCAGCTGGTCCTCGATGTGGGGGAATGTGTCGAGTACTTCACCGCCGGTGAAGGCGTAGCCGACAAGCCCTCCGCCGTCGGCGCCGTGGCACGCTGCGCAACCGCCATACACCTCGGCGCCGAGGCCGAGTGGACCGGCCGCCTCGACAGGTGATTGTGTCAGGGCTCGGACATAGAGGAATGCCCACACTGGCAGGGCGCTGAGGGCGACCATCGCCCAGAACGGGATGCGACGGCGTGCCTTGTAGGCGGCGACCACGGCACTGTCGGGCTTGGGTGGCGGAGGCCCCGCTGGGGTAGGGGCGGCGGCGCGGGCGACGGATCCGGGCGCAGATGCCGGAGCAGAGCTGGCAGTGGTGGCCGGTGTTGTAGTGGCAGGCGTCGCAGCTGCGACCTCGTCGCCGGCACCGCCCGCGGCGCGGCGCTCGCGGCTTCGCTTCAGCAGGTGCTCGGGGATTTCGGTCACGCTCGTCCTCTCACGATGTCTTGGTCACGATGTCTTGGTCACGATGTCTTGGTCACGATGTCTTGGTCGCGATCTCTGATAACAGATTCTTGGTCACGCTCGCGACGCCACGACCCGGCCGGGCGCAACATCGTGTCGAACTTCCGAAACGATAGACGCGGCAACCACCCTTTCCTGAATTTCTCCATCATGAATGTCGGGATCGACGTGGCGATCGATGTTGGATCGATCGCGGAACAATCGGCAACGACCGGTCGTCGGTCGCGTGCACTTTTGCACAACCTCCCCGCCGCGCCAGACTGTTCGGCGCACGAGATGTAACTGCGACACGTCGGGCGACTACAGTGCGGCAAGCGACTTTGTGCCATCGCTAACGAACCATCTACCGGGTTGCCCCGGTAGTGTTCCGAGCCGTCACGCGACCAGGTAAACAGGACAACACGACCACGATGACAACACGACCCACAAGCGAAAGGGAACCACGATCCCGATGATCGCCTTCAACTGGTGGAATCCCTTGGAGGGCAAGGCGATCCCGGGTGTGAACACCGCTTTTTTGTTGTCGTTGTTGGCCGCCACCGTGCTCACCCTTTTGGCGATCCCGTACGGTAAGCGGCGTCCCAAGGGCACCCCGTTCTCGTGGGGCGAGGCGATGCTCGGCTCGGTCTACGCCTTCGGTGTGATGTTCTTGTCGTTCGGTGTTGTGCCGCACCAATGGATCGACCATGCCGACAAGAACCTCGGCTGGAACCGAACCAACATCATCTACGGGCCATTCGACATTTTGAAGCCCGAGCCGCTGGGGGGGTGGAACCCGATCACCCTCCAGTACGAAGCAGTTCGAGACATCATTGTCGTCTTGATCCACCTCTACTTCTTCGGGCTGATGTTGTTCATCTGGAGTTGGTGGCAAAAGCGTGGCGACACTGTCACGAAGCAACTCGAGACCAGCACCTATGGCCGCCCGCTCGTGAAGAAGGGCTGACCCGGCCGGGAACACTGAAATGGCCAAGACCGACGCAAATCCACCGATGATGCCGTACACCGACGAGTACACACTCGTCGAGGTCGACGCTGACTATCTCGCCCGCGCCGTCAAGCCCAAGCAGTTCATCCACATCGATCAGAGCGAGTGCATCTCCTGCGAAGGATGTGTCGACATCTGCCCGTGGAAGTGCATCCACATGATCAACACCGACGCCGTGGTCGAGGCGGAAGGCACCGAGCAGCCTGGTCTCGATCCGTCGGACGCATTCGTGTTCATTATCGACGACGACGTATGCACGCGGTGCGCCCTGTGCGTCGACCGCTGCCCAACCGGCGTAATCATTCTCGGCAAGATCGGCCAGCCGACCGCCGCCGGCGATTTCCATGCCCGCAACAACAGCCATGGCTACGGCTATGGCATGAGGCTCTGAGCGAGACATAGCGAGACATCAATATGGCAAAGATCATTGACGACACGCCGAAGCCCACCGCCAAGGAACGCGCCCAGCGGGCCGTCGACGGCGTGCAGGGCGGTCAGGTCTGGTCGAGCATCTTCCGGCCCGGCTCGATCTTTCGCAAGGGCTACAGCGACAGCCCTCGCAACCGCAGTTACGTCATCATGAACTCGGTGCTGTACCACTTGCACCCAGTCAAGGTAAAGCGTCACGCCGTCAAGGTCAGCTACACGCTGTGCCTCGGTGGGCTCAGCTTCTTCTTGTTCATCCATCTCACGGTCACGGGCATTTTCTTGATGTTCTTCTACCGTCCGGAGGCCACGTCGGCGTGGAACGACATCTCCAACCTTCAGACCTCGGTCACGTTTGGCCTGCTGGTACGCAACATGCATCGATGGGGCGCGCACCTGATGGTGATCTCTGTGTTTTTACACATGGCCCGCGTCTTCTATCACGGCGCCTACAAGCCGCCGCGCGAGTTCAACTGGGTGATCGGCGTGATGCTGCTCAAGCTCACTTTGTTGCTGTCGTTCACCGGCTACCTGCTGCCGTGGGACCAGCTCGCCTATTGGGCGGTCAACGTGGGCACCAACATGATGGGCTACACGCCGGTCTTCGGTCAGGACGTCAGATTCGTCTTGTTGGGCGGTGCCGAGATCAGCTCGGAGACACTGCTGCGATGGTATGTGCTGCACGTGTTGTTCCTTCCGTTCGTGATTGTCATCTTTATGGCGATCCATTTCTGGCGAGTCCGCAAGGACGGCGGAATCAGTGGGCCGTTGTGATCGCCGTTGTGATGGCCTGTTGTGATCGCCGTAGTGGGCAGTTGTGATCGGAGGAGTGGCAGATGACTGAGATCCCCGAACATCTCTTGAAGCGGGCCCAGGCGGCCCGCGACAAATCTGCCTCGGAGGCCGCCCCGGCAACCCCTGCTGGCGGCGAGCAGCCCGCCGCGGCCGCGAGCGATTCGCGAATTCCGGCTCACCTGCTCGAACGCAGCCGCGCCGCCAAGTCCAAGACATCGGGCGAAGACGCAGCCCCGGGTGGTGGCGTCGCAGTGCAGGACAAGGTGGCAGCTGCCGTCGCCGCTGCCCCTGGCGGTGGCGGTGTCCCTGTCGGAGCCGGACCCGGTGGTCACACGCAGCGTCTGTTGACGGTCGTCAAGTCGGGCTCGATCCAAGATGTCAAGTCTCAGCCGGTCGACAAGGTCCACACCTGGCCGCACCTTCTGGCAATCGAGTTCGTCGCCGCCCTGGCCTGCACCGCCTTCCTTTTCCTGTTCGCGGTTTGGGTCAACGCCCCGCTGCTTCAGCACTCGAATCCCAACCAGACTCCCAACCCGTCGAAGGCGCCGTGGTACTTCCTGGGCCTGCAAGAGTTGCTCACGATGTTCCACCCGATGATCGCCGGTGTCACCATCCCAGGGGTCGGCCTGATCGTGCTGATCTTCGCTCCGTACATCGACAAGAACCCATCGAACAAGCCAGAGGATCGCAAGTTTGCGATCTCGTTGATGACCGTGCACATCATGTTCTGGGCCGTGCTCGTCATGATCGGGTCGTTCTTCCGAGGCCCTGGCTTCAACTTCACCCTGCCATGGCGCGACGGCTTGTTCTTCGAGCTGTGACGCAGAGGAGGCACACATCATGAACGCAACCGCCGTCATCATCATTGCGATCGCCGCCGCCGTAGTGCTGGGCGCGCTGGCCTTCATCACGCTCGCACGCCGCACCGACGTACGAGGGGCAGGCGCACTGTCTGCCGAAACGACCAAGCGCGACCGCGTCGCTCGGGCGGCTGCCACCTCTGCCGCCGAGTCGAACACTTCGCGGGCGGCCGACGTAGAGGCTGCCGGAGTAGCCGCACGCGTCGAAGGCGGGCTTGCCCCGGTCCAGCACGACTCCGGCCTCACCGCTTGGGTGCCGCCCGACCCTGATGCGCTCGGCGTCAGTCGCCGCCAGTTTTTCAACCGCGCCACGATCTCGTTGATGGCGGCAGGGCTCGGTACGTTTGGGGCGGCCAGCTTCGTCGCCTTCCTCTGGCCCACCAAGGTCGGCGGGTTCGGCAGCAAGGTCTCGGTCGGCCGGTTTGACGACATCGTCGCTGGGATCCGCGCCGGCAATGGCTTCTTCTATGCGCCAGAGGCTCGGGCCTGGATCACCGAGTATCCGGTCGACGCGATCCCCAAGGCCGAGGGCCTGTATGCCTCGAGTTTGATACCTGGCCTCGAACAGGGCTTGATTGCTTCCTACCAGAAGTGCCCACACCTCGGCTGCCGCGTTCCGCAATGTTTGTCGAGCCAGTGGTTCGAGTGCGGTTGTCACGGATCGCAGTACAACCGTGTCGGCGAGAAGAAGGGCGGCCCTGCGCCGCGTGGCATGGACCACTTCCCACTCGAATTTTCGGTCGCCGGTGATGTCACGGTCAACACCGGCATCATTGTGAGGGGCCAGCCGATCGGCACCAACACCACTGGCCAAGAGGCCGAGGGTCCGCACTGCGTCGGAATATCGGAGCACTGATGATCGCACTTACCACGACCTCGATCGCCTGGTTGCTGTTCGCTGTCATTCTCGGCGGGTGGGTGGTCTATGCCTTCTTGAACCTGCGCCAGTCGCGCGACGAACTCGGCTCCGAGCAAGAGGTCGCAGCCAACCGCCAGAAGTTCTACGAAGACGAAATCCTCGAGGGTCCGCGGCTGACCCGCGTGCTTGGCACCGGTGTGATCCTGCTGGTGGTGATCGTGATCGGATTGCCGCTGTACTGGATTCTCGAGCCGGCCCGTTTGGCCGGCGCCCAAGACGCCAAAGAGGAGATCTTCGTCGAGTGGGGCTCGCGCTTGTTCGCCCCGACCGCTGATGGCGGCTTCAACTGCTCGGGTTGCCACGGAGGCATGAGCGGCAACGGAGGATCTGCCCCGTACAACCTCACCGACCCGGCCACCCAACAGGTCACTTCGGTCGCCTGGAACGCACCGGCGCTCAACACGATCTTCTACCGTTTCTCCGAGGAAGAGGTACGGTTCATCTTGGTTTACGGCCGCCCGTTCTCGCCGATGTCGCCATGGGGTGTCGCCGGTGGCGGCCCCATGAACGATCAGCAGATCGACACGCTGCTGGCCTATATGCACAGCATCCAAATCGATCGTGAGGGCTGCGGGCTGGGCGAGGACGACATCAAGACCTGCCCGTCCGGCAACCTTCCCGCCGCAACCCAGAACGACATCGACACGCTCGCCAACAAGGCCGTCGCCGACGGCACGTACTCGTCATACGGCGAAGCGTTGTTCAATCTCGATCTAGCCAGCGGTGCCTACAGTTGCGCCCGTTGTCACACCCTGGGCTGGAGCTGGGGCGATCCCGGCGAGCCGGGTCAGGGTTCGTTCGGCTGGAACCTCACCGGAGGTTCCACGAACGCCCGCTTTCCGAACGAGGCCGACATGATCGACTTCGTGTCCAACGGATCGACCCTCGGCGCCAAGTACGGCGTTGCTTCGCAGGGCAGTGGACGTATGCCAGGGTTCGGGGCGATGCTGACCAGCGAGCAGATCCAGGCCATCGTCGAATACGTGCGGAGTCTCTGATGCTGTCAACAATCCTCGCTATCAACTGGGAGCCCGAACTCCGCGGCATTCTCACCGTCATCATCGGGACCATCGTGTGGATGGGATCGATCTACCTGATCCTCGGCACCAACCTCGGTGCCCGGCTTGGCTTCTTGATCACCCTCACCGGGCTCGTCGGCTGGATCGCCCTGATGGGCATCGTCTGGTGGATCTACGGCATCGGCCTCAAGGGTGATGCGCCGGCGTGGACACAGGTCCAGGGCCGCACCGTTATTCAAGAAGTCGACCTGCTTTATCAGGCAGGTGTGCTCGACGAGCCAATCTCGGTGACCTCGCAGACCGACCCGGCCGAAGCAGCGGCGGCCGTCGAAACTCGGCTTCTCAGCCAAGGTTGGACCAGGGTGGAGGATTCCGCCCCCGAGTTTGGTCAGGCCGAGGCCTCAGCCGGCGTGTTCCTCGAAGAAGAGGGAGCGTTTGGTCCCGGCGAGTTCGACGTGACCGCCGTATACGAGGTCGACCCTCCTGAAGAGTCGGCGTATCCCAAGCTCGGACCGAACGGCGAGTTCGATCAGATCGCCTTCTTCCACAAGCCGTACTACACCCTGGTCGAAGTGGCACCGTTTTCGCCGTTGCTCGGCGAGCCGGGTCGCGCTCCGACAGCCTCCGAGGTCGACACCACTCGCCAGCGCCAGTATGTCTATATGGTCCGCGACCTCGGTTCGCTGCGGCAGCCCGCCGCCTACATCGCGATCGGATCGACGATCATGTTCCTGGCGATGTGCTTCCTGCTGCATCGTCGTGACCGGTTCGTGGTCGAAAATCTAGAGCGCAAGGCGATGGTGGTCGCATAGCTATGGGCCAATACTTGCCGCTCGTCGTCTTGATGATTCTGGCCACCGCGTTCGGTGGCCTGAGCTTCGCCGCTTCGCGGTTGTTGGCGCCCCGTCGCCCGTCAGCCGCCAAGCAGGCGCCATACGAGTGCGGAATTGTTCCAAGCCGCCAACCACCTGACCGCTTTCCGGTCAGCTTTTACATCGTCGCCATGTTGTTCATCATGTTCGACATCGAGATCATCTTCATCTACCCATATGCCGTCGAGCGCGCCACGGTCGGCGAGTTTGGATTCTGGGCGGTCGTCGTCTTCTCGGTGATTTTCTTTTTGACCTTTGTGTATGAGGTAGCCCGGGGTGGATTGGAATGGGGACCACTCCACGGCTATCGCAGCCTCGAGCAAGACGCGGCGATGGTGTCGGCCGCTCGTGATTCATCATCCACTATTCGACGGGTCGGCCTCGAAGGCCGAGTCGATCGGGTGACCGCTGGGGGAGCGAACACCGAGGAAGCCGCCTAGGAGGCCCCGTGAGAGTCGTCGACGATGTACTCGCTGAAGGAATTGGCGGGTTGAGTCATAACGTCATCACCGGTCGCCTGGAAGACCTCGTCAACTGGGCCCGTTCACGCTCGTCATGGCCGGCCTCGTTTGGCCTGGCTTGCTGTGCGATCGAGATGATGGCAACCGGTGGTGCGCATTACGACATATCGCGCTTCGGCATGGAGGTTTTCCGCGCATCGCCGCGGCAGGCCGACATCATGATCGTCGCCGGCCGGGTCAGCCAGAAGATGGCCCCGGTGCTGCGCCAGGTGTACGACCAGATGATGGAACCGAAGTGGGTCATCTCGATGGGTGTGTGCGCCAGTTCCGGTGGCATGTTCAACAACTATGCGATCGTTCAGGGCGTCGATCAGATCGTGCCCGTCGACGTGTACGCCCCGGGTTGTCCTCCAACACCCGAGACGCTGATCCATGCGATCGAGACCCTGCATCAGAAGATCGAGGACGGCGAGATCCTTCGCCGCCGTAGCGAGACCGGTGCTGGCGCCAACCTGCATGTCGAACAGATCGCCCGCACCTCTACTCCGGTTTTGCTCGGATTCAAGTGACATGAGCGACACCGCCGATCCCACCACCGACGCGGCTGGCGATATGGTCGCGGCGGCTGCCGAGATGCACGGCTGCCCCGTTAGCGACAGCCGTGGCCAGGTGGTCATCCACCCCACCCGCCAGCAGTATGTCGGTGTCGTCAAGGCGCTCGCCGACGAGGGCTATGCGATGTGCGCCGATCTTACCGCGGTCGATTATCTCGACTACATGCGCCGACCGCTTCCCGCTGGCGTCACGCCCGAGCGATTCGAGGTCGTCGTCAACTTGCTCGACATCACAAATCGTCGCCGGATCCGGCTGCGTCTGCAGGTGCCAGCCGACGATGCCGTCATCGCGACTCTGTTCGACGTCCATCCCGGCAGCGAGGCGATGGAGCGTGAGGTGTACGACATGTTCGGCATCGAGTTCACCGATCACCCCGACCCGTCCCGGATCCTGATGCCAGAGGACTGGATCGGCCACCCGCTCCGCAAGGACTACGAAATCGGCAAGATCCCCGTGCAATTCAAGGGGGCCAACTCATGACGGCCACGATCCGCGACGAGGGCGCACAGGAGATGCGGGGGCGGTCAGAGCTGACCGCCCGCGAACTTATGCGCGAAGTTGGTTCGGTGTTGCGTATGAGCGAGGCCGAGGTCGCCAAGCTCGGCGACATGCCGGATGATCCTGATGAGGATCAGACGATGATCCTCAACATGGGTCCGCAGCACCCGTCGACGCACGGCGTGTTGCGACTGATGCTCGAGCTGAAGGGTGAGACCGTGCTGCGCTGCAAGCCGATAATCGGCTACCTGCACACCGGTATGGAGAAGACCGGCGAGCAGCTCACGTTCATGCAAGGTGGCACCAACGTCACCCGAATGGACTATCTCAGCCCGTTCAACAACGAGCTGGTGTTCTCGATGGCCACCGAGCAGCTGCTCGGCATCGACGGCGAGATTCCTGAGCGCGCAGTTTGGATGCGGATGCTGCTCAGCGAGCTCAATCGCATGAGTAGCCACCTGTTGTTCATGGCCAGCAACGGCATGGACCTCGGTGCCGTGTCGATGATGATCTACGGCTGGCGTGAACGCGAAGAAGTGCTGCGCTTCTTCCAGAAGGTCACCGGGCTGCGGATGAACCACAACTTCATCCGTCCTGGCGGTGTGGCCGCCGACCTGCCTGCGGGATGGCGCGACGATGTGCTGCGACTGCTCGACCTGATTCCCGAGCGCCTTGACGAATACGACATTCTCATGACCGGTCAGCCGATCTGGCGCGAACGGTTACAAGGGGTCGGTGTCATCACCCCCGACGAAGCGTTGGCGCTGGGTGCCACAGGGCCGATCCTGCGCTCGACCGGTGTCGCTTGGGACCTGCGTCGCGATATGCCTTATCTGCACTACGACCAGGTCGAGTTCGATGTGATCGTCGGGTCGTATGGCGACGCGTTCGACCGCTATGCGATTCGCCTGAACGAGATCCGTGAGTCGATGAAGATCGTTCGCCAGATCCTCGACATGATGCCGATCGGTGACTATCGCATCCAGAACAAGAAGGTCACACCGCCGCCGCGCGCCCGGATCGACGAGTCGATGGAGGCGCTGATTCATCACTTCAAGATCTTTACCGAGGGCTTCAAGGTGCCTGAGGGCGAGGTGTATGTGGGGATCGAGAGCCCGCGCGGTGAGGTCGGCTGCTACATCGCCAGCGATGGTTCGCCAACTCCGTACCGAATGCATGTGCGGGCCCCATCATTCGTGAACGTTCAGTGCCTGCCGCACATGATGCGTGGCGGCCTTGTCGCCGATGCTGTCGCCGTGATCTCCAGCGTCGACCCAGTCCTCGGCGAGGTCGACCGATGACACTCCGTGACCGAGGTGAACTATGAGTCGCTTGAATGATTCGAATGTGGCGCTGGCGCGTGAGATCATCGCTCGCTATCCCAAGCAGAAGTCGGCGTTGATTCCGCTCGTGCATCTGTCGCAACAACAGAACGGGTACGTCACAGAAGAAGCGATGCGTCACATTGCCGAACTGATCAATGTCACGCCTGCCGAGGTGTACGGCACCGCCTCGTTCTACGAGATGTTTCGGTTCGAACCCACTGGCAAGTACCTCATCAATATGTGCGGCACGCTGTCGTGCGCCCTGCTGGGTGCCAAGCAACTGCTGCACCACGCCGAGCACACACTCGGTATCAAGGCCGGCAGCACCACGCCCGACGGGCTGATCACGCTGCAGCACGCCGAATGCCAAGCAGCGTGTACCGAGGCGCCCACGTTGCAGGTCAACTATCGGCATCGATTTCGTGTCACTCCCGCCGACTTCGATCAACTCGTCGACGATCTGCGTGCCGGCAAGCTCGACAACGAGATTCCGCCGCACGGCACGTTGGGCCGTAACCGTCAGCAAATTCCCGCCGACCGGGCAGTGGGTGCGCAGCATCCAGACGACGTGACGTCGGGCCCTGCATGGATCGAGATCGTTCCGGCAGGTGGTGAGTGATGGGTGCACACGGCACGTACGCCTGGGCAGCCGGGTACTTCGACGACGGTGATCGTCCCCAGATCGTCACATCGCGGTTCAAGTACGACGACTCGTACACCCTTGATCGTTATCACGAGAGCGGTGGTTACCAAGGGCTCCGCAAGGCGCTCGAGATGCAACCGGCCGAAATGGCCGACGAGGTCAAGAAGTCGACCCTGTTGGGCCGCGGTGGCGCTGGGTTCCCTGCCGGTGTCAAGTGGGGTTTCACGCCTGCCGGCGTGTGGCCGCGGTATCTCGTGGTCAACGGTGACGAGAGCGAGCCAGGCACCTACAAGGATCGGCTACTGATGGAGCTCGATCCGCATCAGCTGATCGAAGGTTGCCTGATCGCCTGCTACGCGGCCGGCCTGTCGCAGTGCTTCCTCTACATCCGTGGCGAGATGGCACTGGCCCATGAGCGCGTCGCCAAGGCACTCGACGATGCGTATCGCGCCGGGTACATCGGCAAGAACATTCTCGGCAACAGTTTCAGCGTCGACATCGTGCTGCACTGGGGTGCCGGTGCGTATGTCGTCGGCGAAGAGACAGCGTTGATCGAGTCGCTCGAAGGCGAGCGCGGTATGCCTCGTGTGAAGCCCCCGTACTTCCCGGCCGCGATCGGCCTGTACGGTCAGCCGACGATCGTCAACAATGTCGAGACGCTGGCGAACTTGCCGTTTATTGCCGCCAACGGTTCCGCCGCATACACGGCGATCGGCACCGAGACATCACCAGGCACGCGCATGATCGCCGTATCGGGTCACGTCAAGCGCCCAGGCGTGTATGAAATTATCAACGGAACTACCACGTTCCGCGACCTGATCTATGGCGAGAACTTCGGCCAGGGCATTCGTGATGGCAACGAGCTCAAGGCATTTGTGCCGGGAGGCGGATCGGCCCCGTGGTTCGTCGCCGATCAGCTCGACATCCCGTTCGAGGGACGCCAGGCCAGCAGTGCCGGTTCGATGCTCGGGTCGGGCGCCGTGATCGTGATGGACGACACCACCGACATTCCAGCGGCGGCGCTGACGCTCGTGAAGTTCTACGCCCACGAATCATGTGGCAAGTGTGTTCCGTGCCGCGAAGGAGGCACCTGGCTGTACCGCATTCTCGAGCGGATCGTCGCCGGCAACGGCACCGATGCCGATCTCGACACGATCCGCGAGGTCGGACAGTCGATTTGTCCCGGCGAGATGCCGCACGCCGCCAGCGAGCGGCTCGGTCTCGATGCCGTGCCGTTTCCGTACAAGATGACCACGATCTGCTTCGTCGGCCCGTCGGCGTATGTGCCCGTGCACTCGGCGATGACCCTGTTTCCCGAGGAGTTCGCTGTATTGGTGACGAAACGTGAAGTGCGCTCGATGATTCCAGTCACGGCGGCCCCGGTGGGAGGCGAATGATGAGCGACGAACCTGACAACGACCTGACCAACGAGGACGACCTCGTGGCTGCCGACACAGCGGTCGAGACGATCCCCGAGCCGGACCCGAACGCGGTTGCGATCACGCTGAATGGGCGTGAGATCGTGGCCCGCAAGGGTGAGACGATCATCGCCGCAGCCGATCGTGAGGGTGAGTACATCCCACGATTCTGTTATCACCCGCGCATGAGTTCCGTCGGTATGTGTCGTCAGTGCATGGTCGAAGTCGATACCGGTCGCGGCCCGATGCTGCAGCCGTCGTGCATGATCACGGTGTTGCCCGAGATGAAGGTCGAAACGAATACCCCGATGGCGAAGCGCGCTCAAGAGGGCATCCTCGAGCTGTTGCTGATCAACCATCCGCTCGACTGTCCGGTGTGCGACAAAGGCGGCGAGTGCCCGCTCCAGGATCAAACCCTGAGCCACGGCCCGGGCGAGAGCCGCTTCGTCGAAGAGAAGCGCCACTACGAAAAGCCGATCGCCCTCAGCGAGCACGTGTTGCTCGACCGCGAACGCTGCATCCTGTGCGATCGCTGCACCCGTTTTGCCGACGAGGTCGCCGGCGACAAGCTGATCCAGTTCATCGAGCGCGGCAACGCCACACAGGTCAGCACCTTCCCCGACGAGCCTTTCTCGTCCTACTTCTCGGGCAACACCGTGCAGATCTGCCCGGTCGGTGCGTTGACGGCCAAGCCGTACCGCTTCAAGGCCCGCCCCTGGGATCTCGAACAGGTCGAGTCGACCTGTACAAGCTGCTCGGTTGGCTGTCGTATTTCGGTGCATTCCAGCCGTGATGAGTTATTGCGATTCCAGGGTGTCGACACCGGTGCTGATTCGGATTCGGTCAACTGGGGCTGGATGTGTGACCGCGGTCGCTTCAACTTCGAGTCGATCGAGGCTGGCCATCGGCTCGGCGTTCCACTGGTGCGTAGCGAGGCTGGTCTCGTCGACACCTCCTGGAACTCGGCGCTCGAGTTGGCTCGTCAGCTGATCGACGGCGCCAGTTCGATCGGTCTGCTGGGCGGCGCCCGCGGCACCAACGAGGGCGCCTTTGCCTGGGCGCAGCTCGCCGACGCTGTCGGTATCGCCCATCGTGATGCACAGCTCGGCGACGGGTTGTCGGCTGAATTGCTGGGTGTTCCACGCGCCACGATCAACCAGGCCGCCGCCGCCAACACCGTGATCTTGGTCGGCCCCGACCTCAAAGAAGAGCTGCCGGTCCTGTACCTGCGGCTACGTGATGCCGCCGTTCATGGGCACACGAAGATCATCGAGTTTTCGTCGCAGTCGACCGGTATCACCCGCTACGCCTGGCGCAGCATCCGGCATGCCCCTGGCCTTGGCCCGGTCGAGATTGCCAAAACCTTGGCCGATCCGACGATCGCTGCCCAGATCGCCTCTGGAGATGTCGTGCTCGTCGCAGGGCGAAGCAATATGGCAGTGTCGGAAGCCACGGCCCTTGCTGCAGTTCAGGCGGTGCTCTCTGCGGTGCCTAACGCGACGGTGCTCCCTGCGCTACGACGCGGCAATGTCGTCGGCGCATTGCAGCTCGGGCTGGCGCCGGTCGACGTCGACCACGACGCGCTCGCCACACTTCGACTTGCCGCCGCCGGCCATCTCGATCTGCTGGTGCTGCTTGGTGCCGATCCGATCAACGACTGCCCCGATGCCGACCTGGCGCGGCGAGCGATCGCCGGCGCCCGACACGTCATCTCGATCGACACGCTGCCGTCCGAGTCGACCCAGCAGGCCGACCTGGTATTCCCTGCCGCGGCGTTTGCCGAGCAGCGTGGTACCACGACCAATCTCGAGGGTCGCGTTTCGCGGCTTAATCAAAAGGTCACCGTGCATGGCACCGCTCGCCCCGATTGGATGATCGCCTCCGAGTTGGCGTCGGTACTGGGCCACGACCTCGGGTTTACGTCGATCGATGACGTGACCGCAGCGATCGCCGCCACCGTGCCGGCCTATGCATCGGCAACCCCTACTGCGATCGATAGTGCCGACGGCGTGCTGGCCGTCAACACCGGCGGCGGGCTCCCGAGCGTCGAAGCGACCGAGGCTCAACCGAGTGGTTACGACTACCGGCTCGTGGTCAGTCGCAAGCTGTACGACCGGGCGGTCTCGACCACGATGTCGCCGTCGCTGGCCAAACTGCCGATCGGGGCCGGTGCCCACCTGCACCCGGCCGACCACGATCGTGTCGGCGAACCCGATGGCGCTGAGGTCAGGCTTGTCAGTGCCTCGGGATCGGTCGTTCTGCCGCTGGTCTCAGATGACACGGTGCAGCGTGGCACGATCTGGGCGCCGTTCAATCAGGCCGGCGCCGATATCACCGACATCGTCGACAGCTCGACAGCTGTCACCGACGTACGAATCGAGCGCCTCACATGAACTTGATGGTTGCCTCGTTGCTCGCTGTCGATCCGTTGCTCGACACCGACAAGTGGTGGTGGAAGGTGCTTGCCATCGTCGCCGCCAAGGTGTTGGCGATCTTCGTGATCGGTCTGATCGGCACGATGCTGATGGTCTGGTTCGAACGCAAGATCGTGTCGGGCATGCAGAACCGGATCGGCCCCAACAAGGCGGGCCCGTTCGGGATTCTGCAAACGCTCGCCGATGGCATGAAGCTGTTCTTCAAGGAGGACCTGCTGCCCGACAAGGCTGACAAGTGGGTGTTCCGCGTGGCGCCCTTCCTGGCGTTTGTGCCGGCGTTCTTGTTGTGGTCGGTGATCCCCCTCGGGGGCGACTTCACCGACGGCAAGGATGGAACGGTCACCTGGTTCGGCGAAACCACCCGTGTGCAGCTGATCGACCCGCCTGTCGGAATTCTGATCGTGCTCGCCCTCAGCTCGATCGGCGTCTACGGCATCATGCTCGCCGGCTGGGCGTCGGGCTCAAAATACCCATTGCTCGGATCGGTGCGGGCCACTGCCCAGATGATCTCGTACGAAGCAGCGCTCGGTCTCAGTCTTGGTGCTGTGTTGTTGATGTCTGGCACGCTGTCGACCTCGGGCATCGTCGGCGGGCAGGACGGGATCGGCAACTGGAACATCGTCGCCACCGGCTTCATCCCGTTCGTGATCTTCATGATCGCCATGACAGCCGAGCTCAGCCGGCCCCCGTTCGACCTCGTCGAGGCCGAACAAGAACTGGTCGGCGGTTTCAATACCGAATACTCGTCGATCCGGTTCGGCCTGTTTTTTCTGGCCGAATTCATGAACGTCATCACGATGAGCGCCATTATCGTCACCCTGTTTCTCGGTGGACCGCAGCCGCTCACGCTGGGCGGCGTCGACATGCTCGGCTTTGCGGGTCCGTTTGGCGGCACCCTGTGGGTGATCCTCAAGACACTCGCCTTCTTGTACACCTATGTCTGGTTCAGGGCCACACTGCCTCGCCTGCGCTATGACCAGCTGATGGACTTCGGTTGGAAGCTCTTGATCCCGGCCGCACTCGGCTGGTTCCTGGTGCTGGCCGCGCTGCAGATGACCCGCGACAAGTACGACGGGCTCGGCCCGGTGCTGTTGGCGGCGGCACTCGGCGTCGCTGTGCTGTTTGTCGCCTACCTACTGTTCAATGCGGCGCTCGTGGTGAGCAAACGCAACCGAGAACGTGAGGGGGTTGCGTACTGATGGGCTATTTGGACGGATTTGCAGTCACCATTCGCCAGCACCGGTTGTTCGGCGGCAAGCAGGTCACCACCGAGTACTCGGGTGGCCGGGCGGCCAAGCGCAAGGGTCACGCCAGCGACCCCGATGTCGGCAACGACAAGAAGATCGACAAGCCCGAGCGGCTGCACGGCCGCCACGTACTCAACAGGTACGAAGACGGCATGGAGAAGTGCATCGGGTGCGAGCTGTGCGCTGGGGTGTGCCCTGCCAAGTGCATCTATGTGCGCGGCGCCGACAACGATCCGGTGAACCCCACTTCACCTGGCGAGCGATTCGGATTCGTGTATGAGATCAACTATTTGCGTTGCATCCACTGCGACTTGTGTGTCGAGGCGTGCCCGACCGAGGCGATCACCGAGACGAAGTTGTTCGAGTTCAGCTTTACCAATCGTCAGGACGCGATCTACACCAAGAAAGAACTGCTCGTCGGTGACGACGGTCAGCCCAAGCACATGCCATGGGAAGATTGGCGTGACGGCGACGACAAGCTGACCTCCGGCTGGATGCGCGCCACCTCGCCCTCGGGCGATGCCACGTTCCAGGGCGTCGTCGGCTGGAGCAACGAGCTCGGCCACGGCGAGCGCCCCCCCGAAGCTCCCCAAGCAGAGGCTGATCAGTAATGGACTTTGTTGTCTTCATCCTGGCCAGTGCGATGGTGATCGCCGGCGCGCTTGGCGTGGTATTGCGCCCCAATCCGGTGCATGCAGCTTTGTCGCTGGTGCTGACGCTGTTTGGCGTCGCCGTGCACTTTGTGGCGCTAGGGGCGCATTTCCTTGCTGCCGTGCAGGTGATCGTGTACGCCGGGGCAATCGTCGTGCTGTTCTTGTTTGTCATCATGCTGCTCGGCGTCGACAAGGCCGAGGACCTCTCGATCGAGCCATTCCCGATCCAGCGCCCACTGGCGGCCGTGGTCGGAGCCGGTGTTTCTGGACTCTTGGTCGCCGCCATCGTCGGAGCTAAGGACACCATTCCCGAGGGCACTCCGCTCGGTGCCGACGGTGACCAGAACATCCGGGCGCTGGCCCGCAACCTGTTCAGCGACCACGTGTTCGCATTCGAGTTCACGTCGGTGCTGTTGATCGTGGCGGTTGCAGGCACCGTCTTGCTGACCCGCAAAGAGAAGAAGGGGAGCGCCTGATGCAGGCTGTTGTGCTTGCGGCTGTGGTGCCTACCACTACGTATTATCTGGTGCTGAGCGCGGCGTTGTTCGGGATCGGTGCCACCGGATTGCTGGTGCGACGTAACCCTCTGATCATGTTCATGTGCATCGAGCTCATGCTCAACGCTGTCAACGTCACCTTTGTTGCCCTCGCCGTTCGATTCGGCAACATCGATGGCCAGACCGCCGTGTTCTTCGTGCTGGTTGTCGCTGCCGCCGAAGTGGTCGTAGGCCTCGGCATCATCATCTCGATCCTGCGCCGCCGCCCCGGTGCGACGGCCGACGACCTCGCGGAGCTCAAGGGATAACCCATGCTCGATGTCATTTGGTTGATACCCGCATTCCCGCTCGCCGGGTTCTTGCTGATCCTGCTGTTTGGTCGCCGTCTTGGCGAGCCCAAAAGTGGCTATCTCGCCTCAGCGATGGTGCTCGCCTCATTCGTCGTATCGGTCGGTGCCTACTTCGACCTGCTCTCGATGGATTCCCACGAGCGCGCCCACATCGAGACGCTGTTCTCATGGGTCCCCGTGTCGTCGCTGCAGATCGACATGGCGTTCCTTGCCGATCCGTTGTCGATCACGATGTGCCTGTTCGTCACGGGCATCGGCTTCCTGATCCATCTGTTCGCGGTCGGTTACATGCACGGGGACCCGAACTTTTCGAAGTTCTTCTTATACCTCAACTTGTTCGTGCTCTCGATGACGATTCTGGTGCTCGGCGAGAACCTGTTGGTCACCTTCCTCGGTTGGGAGGGGGTCGGCACCTGCTCCTACCTTCTGATCTCGTTCTGGCATCAGCGCGAATCGGCGGCGACCGCAGGCAAGAAGGCGTTCGTTACCAACCGCGTCGGCGACTGGGGTTTCATGCTGGCGATGTTCCTCGGGTTCGAGGCCGTTGGTTCGGTCAGCTACCACGCCCTCAACGGCGCCGCAGAGGCGGGCTCGCTGGCAACGTCGACCGCCACGGGCATCGCCTTGTTGTTGTTCGTCGGCGCGGTCGGCAAGTCGGCCCAGCTGCCGCTGTACATCTGGTTGCCCGACGCGATGGAGGGCCCAACCCCCGTATCGGCTCTGATCCACGCAGCCACGATGGTCACCGCAGGCGTGTTCTTGATGACCCGCATGAACCCGATGCTCGCCGCAGCTGCGCCTGAAGCATCCACGATCATCGCTGTCGTCGGTGCCTTGACGGCACTGTTCGCCGCAACGATCGCCGTTGCCCAGACCGACATCAAGAAGGTGCTGGCGTACTCGACGGTCAGCCAGCTCGGCTATATGTTCCTGGCGGTCGGTTCGGGAGCCTTTGTGGCAGCCATCTTTCACATGGTCACGCACGCCTTCTTCAAGGCGCTGATGTTCCTCGGGTCGGGTTCGGTGATCCACGGTATGCACCACGAGCAGGACATGCGCAAGATGGGGGCCCTCCGAAAGCTGATGCCGATCACGGCCGCCACCTTCATCGTCGGGTGGTTGGCAATCGCCGGAGTGCCGCCGTTCGCCGGCTTCTGGTCGAAGGACGAGATCTTGTTGTTTGCGCTCGCCAAGGGCGGCACGTGGGGCCCGATCCTGTACGTGGTCGGCCTGGTCACTGCCGTGCTGACGGCGTTCTACATGACACGCCAAGTCATCATGGTCTTCTTCGGTGAGGCCAAGTGGGAAAGCCACGCCAACGCTGCCGAGGCACCCGAGGGTGAGGACGAAATGACGCATGGGGCGCATGGCGAATTCAAGCCGCACGAGTCACCCCCGATCATGCTGTTTCCGTTGGTCGTGCTGGCTGGGCTGGCTGCCGTTGGCGGCCTGATCCAGCTGCCGGCATTCGGCTTCATCCCAGACGGCTGGCAGCACAAGCTGGAACACTGGCTCGAGCCGGTGGTCGAGGCCGGTGAGGCGCACATAGCCGGCACGAGCGCCTACGACAACAAGGAGTTGCTGGCGTTGTTGGCGATCGCCTGTGCCCTGATTGGCATCGGTGTGGCGGTAGCCATCTACGCCAAGAAGCTGGTCAAGCCCGTCGAGCCTCAGCTGCTCGCCGACGGCTGGAAGTACGACTCGGGCGTGAGCGCCTTCATGGGCGGCCCCGGCCGCAAGGCGTTCGAGGCGATCGCGTGGTTCGACAAGAATGTCGTCGACGGAGCGGTTCACGGTGTTGCCAAGCTCGTCGGCGGCGCCGGTGGCCAGATCCGCAAGACGCAGACCGGCAACGTGCGTAACTACGCCGGCATCGTGGGGGTTGGCGTCGTTTTGCTTCTGGCCTGGTTTGTGATCGGCCGGGGGGTGCTGTGATGAACGGCGAAGCCCTCGATTTCCCGATCCTGTCGATGCTCGTGTTCATGCCGGTCGCCGGGGCCGTGATCATCACCCTGCTGTCGAAGCGTCGCCCCGAGTACATGAAGCTCGTGGCCGCCGTCAGTTCGGTCGCGACCGGAGCCATGAGCATCTGGCTCACGGCCGAGTTCAACGGTCACGAGAGCGGCTTCCAGTTCGTGTCGAAGCATTCGTGGATCGAGCAGTGGGGGATTTCGTGGCACCTCGGTGTCGACGGCATCTCGCTGTTCTTGATCTTGCTGACCGGCGTGCTGTTCCCGCTGGCGATCCTGGGCATCGACCCGCACAACGACGACCCCGCCAAGAACAAGCCGTACCTGGCGTGGCTGCTGCTGCTCGAGGCCGGCGTGATGGGCTCGTTCATGAGCCTCGACCTGTTCTTGTTCTTCGTGTTCTTCGAGATCGTGCTGGTGCCGATGTATTTCCTGATCGGCGGCTGGGGCTACGAAGGCCGTGTCCAGGCGGCGACCAAATTCTTCTTGTACACGATGATCGGGTCGGCGTTCATGCTGGTGTCGATCATGGCAACTGTCTTCATCGCCAGCCGCAACGGTGTCGGCCACGTCACGTTCGACCTCGTAGAGATCGCCGAGCACGCCGAGTTCGCGGCCTCGACCGGACGCTGGTTGTTCTTTGGCTTCGCCGTTGCGTTCGCCGTGAAAGTGCCGATTTTCCCGCTTCACACCTGGCTGCCCGACGCCCACACTCAGGCGCCGACCGCCGGTTCGGTCGTGCTTGCAGGTGTGATGTTGAAGCTCGGCACCTACGGGTTGTTGCGGTTCGGCCTCTACCTGTTTCCCGAGGCGTCACTCTGGAGCCGCCACCTGTGGCTCAGCCTTGCGGTGATCGGCATTATTTACGGCGCCATTGCAGCCACGATGCAAAAAGACCTCAAGCGTTTGGTGGCGTACTCGTCGGTCGCCCACCTCGGCTTCATCGTGCTCGGTATCTTCGCCGTCACGTCGCAGTCGATTACAGGTGCGGTGATGCAGATGGTCAACCACGGTGTTTCGACCGGGGCGCTGTTTCTCCTGGTCGGGATGATCTACGAGCGCCGTCACACCCGTCAGATCGCTGACCTGAAGGGCATCCAAAGTGTCGCACCGATATTCGCGGCGGCCTTCATGATCGTGATGCTTTCGTCGATCGGTGTCCCGGGTTTGAACGGTTTTGTGGGCGAGTACCTGATTCTGATCGGGTCTTTCATGTCGGCCCGCTGGTATGTGGTTGTCGCCTCCACCGGAGTGATCCTCGCCGCCCTTTACCTGCTGTGGGCCTATCAGCGTGTGTTCCACGGCGAGCCAGACGAGGCCAACAAAACGTTTGCCGAGCTGAAGCTCAAGGAAGCTGCCGTGCTGCTGCCATTCATCGCCGTGATCGTGTTCGCTGGCGTGTATCCGAAACCAATCCTCGAGCGGATCGAGCCGGCCGTCGATGCGTTGATCACCCACGTCGAGGACAAGACCGGCTACGAGTCACCGCAGCCAGCCGCCGTTGCGACCATCAGTGAGGAGGGTGAGTGATGCTCGCTCAGGATGATTTCTTCCTCGCCCCTGGGATCGAGTGGTTCCATCTCGGCCCTGTGATAGCGCTCGTGAGTGGCGCACTGGTACTGCTGGTCGTTGGTGCGTTGACCCCTCGGTGGCCGCGGGGGCTGTACGCCTATGTCACGGCGCTCACGGCAGCTGTCGCCGGTGGGCTGGCAGTCTTCAACTGGAACGACATCACCGACGACGGCGTTTCGACGCTGGTCGGCGGTGCGTTGGCCTTCGACACGTTTGCCCAGATGATCACGATCACGGTTTGCGCCGCCACTCTGTTGGTGGCGCTCGTCACCGACGACGAACTGCGGCGCGCTGGCAAAGACGGCCCCGAGGTCTACGCCCTGTTTCTGATCGCCGCCACGGGGGCGGTCGTGATGGGTTCGGCCAATGATCTGATCCTGCTGTTCCTGGGGCTCGAAACACTGTCGCTCGCCTTGTACGTGCTGGCTGCCTCCGATCGAGAGCGTCCCACCAGCCAAGAGGCCGGCATCAAGTACTTCGTGCTCGGTGGATTCGCCTCGGCGTTTTTCCTGTATGGCATCGCCTTGATTTACGGCGGAACCCAGTCGACGAACATCGGCGAGATCATCGGGTCATTCCAGACCTCGGTACTGCTCGACGGCAAGGACACGCTGGTGCTGGCCGGCATCGCCCTGTTGATCGTCGGGCTCGGCTTCAAGGTTGCTGCGGTTCCGTTTCACATGTGGACGCCCGACGTGTATCAGGGGGCACCGACCAATGTCACGGCCTTCATGGCCTCGGTCGGCAAGGCCGGAGCGTTCGCGGCGATGCTGCGTGTGCTCGTCATCGCCCTCCCGTTCCACCGCGACGACTGGCGCCCCGCGATCTGGGTGTTGGCGGTGCTGTCGCTCGTGATCGGGTCGGTACTGGCGGTCGTTCAGACCGATGTCAAGCGGATGCTCGCCTACTCGTCGATCAGCCATGCGGGGTTCATCCTGGTCGGGGTCGAGGCGGCCGGTCATAATGCCGGCGAGCTGGCGCCTGGCGACGGGATGCCGAGCGTGCTCACCTATCTGTTGCTGTACTCCGTGCTGACGGTCGGTTCGTTTGCCGTCGTGTCGCTGGTGGCTCGCAACAATGGGGGAGACACGTCGCTCGACGCCTTCAAGGGCCTCGCCCAGCGGCGTCCGACGATTGCACTGGCACTCACGGTGTTCCTGCTCGCTCAGGCCGGTGTTCCGCTCACGTCCGGCTTCATCGCCAAGTGGGGTGTCATCCAGGCTGCAGTCGAAGAAGAGAGCTACGCGATCGCGATCATCGCCATGGTGGCGGCTGTAGTGGCGGCGTTCCTGTACCTGCGGATCATGGTCAGCACGTGGCTCGAAACCGGGGCGGAGTCGACCGAACGTGAGGCGGTCCCGTTCTCGACGGGGGTCGCCGTATTCTCAGCGGCTGCATTCACCTTGCTGATCGGCGTTTGGCCAGGCTGGCTGCTCGACGCAGCCGAAAGCGTCACTACCTACGCCAAGTGATCGGAAGGTGATCGGAGTGTTGTCTGACACCTTTGCGATCAGTCGACGACGGTGGGGTCTGGGATTCTGGCGCGGAGGGTCCAGTTGAAGGCTCTCCAGCCTTGTCCGGGCGTATTGATCGTGGTCGCCACTCGGCGGGCGTCGTCGTTGCTGATCGGCTGAGGCCGAGGGGCCTTGCAGTGCACCTCGGCGACACGCTCGGCCATCAGGTACCAGCCCATCGCTTCGTCGATGCTGGCTCCGACCGTGAGTGTGCCGTGATTGCGCAGGATCGCCAGCTTGTTTGCTCCGAGCGCATCTGCGACCCGCTTGCCTCCCTCGAGGTTCTGGATATCGGCCTCGCCGTCGTCGAACACGACCTGGTCTTCGTAAAAGGCAGTCGCCTCCTGGCAGATCATCGAGAATGGCTCGGCGCAAGCTGACCACGGCGTGCCGTAGGGCGTGTGCGTGTGAACTGCGCTGACGATGTCGGGACGAGCCTCGTGGACCGGCATGTGGATGTAGTAAGCGGGCGGGTTGATCTCGCCATCGCCTTCGACGAGCGAGCCGTCGGGACCAACCAGCACCAGATCGCCGACCGTCGCCTTGCCGAAGGCCACGCCGTAGCGCAGCAGCCAAAAACAATCGGTGCGCTCGGGGTCGCGGGCGGAGATGTGACCGTCACCCTGTTCACCCCAGTGCAGGGCGCCGAACAATCGGTACGCCAGGGCGAGTCGCCGTTTGCGATGGGTTCGCCCGGCGGCTGGGTCTATGAAGGTTGGCTCGAATGTGTCGAGCGAGAACGGCGAATGCTGGCCCACGGGGCGACAGCGTAGGCGAAAGGCGTACAGGTACGATCAAGCAAATGCGTTTCACCCTCGCCGCAGCGACGCGCCTGTTCGGCAGCGCGGTGGCTGTCGTTGCGACCGTCGTGTTCGCCCAACCGGCCGTGGCGCACACCGATTTTGACTACTCCGTTCCGACCGATGGGGCATCGGTCGGCGATCCGGTGAGCGAAGTCACGGTTGCCTTCACACTGCCGGTCACGTTGATCGGCAACGGCTTCGAGGCATTCGATCCGCAGGAGAATTTGCTGCTGCCGTTCGCCGTCACCGACGACAACAAGGTGTTCCGACTGCAGTTCGATCCGCCGCTGGCCGGAGGACAGGTCGGGATCGAGTACACGGTGGCCACCGAGGATGGCCATGTGTTGTCGGGCTCGTTCGTCTTCACGGTCAGCGTCGATCTGCCCCCGCCCACGACCGCCGCACCGACGTTGCCCCCGGCTACCGCCCCCGAAGTTGTCGCCGTCACTGAAGTACCGCCCACGGGGCCACCTGCTACCGAGACGGCCTCGGACGAGGTCATCGCCCCGCCCGAGTCGACCACCGTCGCGCCGTCGGACGAATCGGACGGAGTCGACGGATCGTCGAACTCGAGGCCGCTGGTCGCAATCGCCCTGGGCGTCGCCGTGTTGGCATTGGTATTCCTGGCGTTCCGTGCCCGCACCTCGACCGGCGCATGAACACTGTTAGGCGGGCAGCGAGGACTCCACTCGGTGTGTTCCTGACGGTCGCAAACACGAACTGAGTCAACAACTGACGGCACGACAGGGGGATAACCCCACCTCGCATTCGCCGGGTCGCCACATGTTGTCGGAGCATGTAAATCTCGACAATTGGGACATGCACACAACCTCTGTCCTCGTACGGCCGCCGTCGGCGCCCGCCACAGCCGACGCCTCACTGGTCGAAGCCCGTGATCTCACTCGAATCTGGGGAAAGGGTGATGCTGCCCAGATCGGTGTCAGTGGAGTAGATCTCGACATTCGATCCGGCGAGCTGGTGGCAGTGATCGGGCCCTCCGGTTCGGGCAAGAGCACGCTCGGTGCTCTGATCGCCGGGATCGACAAGCCAACCTCCGGCTCGCTGGTGGTGAACGGAACCCGGATCGATCGAATGAAGACCGACCGGTTGGCCGCCTGGCGCGGCGGCAACGTCGGGATCGTGTTCCAGGACTTCCACCTTCTGCCGACGCTGACAGCTGTCGAGAACGTCGAGCTGGCGCTCGACCTCGGCACCGACATCGGCCGCCGTCAACGCCACAAGATTGCCCTCACCGCCCTCGATCAAGTCGGGTTGGCCGGGCATGCCAAAAAGCTGCCGGCCCAGATGAGCGGTGGCGAGCAGCAGCGGGTCGGCATCGCTCGCGCCACGGTGACGCGTGCGTCGCTGATCGTCGCCGACGAGCCGACCGGCGCCCTCGATCAGGCCAACGGCCATGCAGTCTTCGAGCTGTTGGCCGGATTGGCCCGCATGGGCACCACGGTGATCTTTATCACCCATGACCTCAGCCTCGCCGGTGCCGCCGATCGGATCGTGTCGATGATCGACGGCCGAGTCGAATCGGTGACCGAACAGGGAGCGGCGTCATGAAATCGATGCTTCGACAGTTCCGCCGGGCCCCTGGCCGAATTCTTGCGAGCGTCTTTGCACTGGCGCTGGCCGTCGGAGCGATCGGCGTGCTCGCGATCCCGACCGTCTCGGGCGCCACGCTCCGCCAGGCCGCCGGGGGACAGGGTTTGGCCGACATCGTCGTCGACACGACATCGCTCGACCAGTCGCAGCTGGCGCTCATCAACGAGATCGACAACGTTGCTGTTGCCGAAGGCCAGGCAACGGTCGCTGTGCGGTTGTCCGATGGGTTCCTTACCCGCCTGGTCGGGCTCGACTTCGACACACAGACGATGGACATCGTGCAACTCACCGACGGCCGCCTACCGGGCGCCGTCGACGAAGTGGTCACCAGTAAGTCGCTCGGCGCGATCGGAGATCATCTGGTTGCCGACGGCTCGTCCTACGAGATCGTCGGGCACGGTGGAACCTTGTGGTGGTCGGACAGCGATGTGCTCTACGCCCAGCTCGACACAGTGACCGCGCTCACCGAAGATGGCGGCACCAACCGGCTCGTTATCACCGCAGTCGATGATGGCATCGATGATCTGAGGGCGATCGGCGACGAGGTTCGCCTCGTACTCCAACCCCGAGGCGACACCTATACGACGTTCCCGACCTACCTGCCCGACGGCTCGACGCCGATCGATCAGGACATCGAACAGGTCAGCACACTGATCGGCCTGCTCGGCATCGTGGCCGGTTTGGTGGCACTGGTGTTGCTGGCCTCGACCACCAACACCCTGATCACCGAGCGCACTCGCGAGGTGGCTGTGATGAGGGCGCTCGGCGGGCGCTCGCGTCCGCTTCGCCGCCGCCTGCGTCGGATCTCGTTCGGCATCACCGGAATGGCGCTGGTGATCGGGCTGCCGCTCGGCGTGCTGATTAGCAACTTCATCGCCCGGATGGTGCTCGAGGAGTTCGTTGGGATTACGCCCGACTTCGCAATCGACTGGCGAGTCATCGCCGGGAGCGCGATCGGTGTTCTGCTCGGTGCGCGATTGGTCGCCGCCCGGGCTGCCCGCGGCGTGACCAAACTGCCGCTGGCCGAGGCACTCCGCGACCGCGAAGGCGCGCCGTTCGGTAACCGCTGGACGCATCGCCTGGCGACCCGAATCCCGACAGGGGGCCTGTTCTCACGGATCGCCACTCGCCAATCGGTACACCGCCCGGCACGCACGTTGGCTGTCGTTATTCAGATCTCTGCTGCGGTCGGTGCTGCGTTCCTGATTCCCAGCCTGGCGAACTCGGTCAACGAGTTCAACTCGGCGACCCATGAGCCTTGGGCCTGGGAGTCAACGACGCAGGCCCGCGATGCGGGCCTGCCGTTCTCTGCATCGGTCGTTGCGGAAAGCGCTGACGCCGAGTCCGGCATCTATGTCGAGGGTGAGCTCGAGGAGTGGCAGATCGACTTGTACGGGCTGGAGCCGGACACCGAAATGTTCGACCCGATGCTGACGAGTGGGCGTTGGATCAGCCCGGAAAGCCGCGAAGCGGTGCTCAGCGCCGGATTCGCCAAGCGCAACGACTTGCAGGTCGGTGACACGCTGATGATCGAGCTTGCGAGTGGCGAGTTCGAATACCACCTGGTCGGGCTTGCAAACGATTTCAGTCGAACCGCCTATCTCGATCGCACGGATCTGGCTGCCGACCTCGGCGAGCCCGGCATGGTGAATACCGTTTGGTCGATGCGGGATCACCTCGACATCACCCTCCCAGCCGCAACTCGTACGTCGACGGCGGCGGACCTCGACGCCGATGACAATGCCGGCCGCGCCGCGATCGTGACGATCTTCAGTGCGATTGGCGTGATCGTTGCAGGGGTGGCGGCGCTCGCCGTGCTGTCGTCTATGACCGTCAGCCTGTTCGAACGACGCCACGAGCTGGCAGCGATGCAAGCGCTCGGCGCCAGCCGCCGCCGCCTGCGGGGTCTGCTGATCCGTGAACTGCTGCCGCTCGGTGCGATCGGCGTGCTCGGCGGAATCATCTTGGGAGCGCTTGGGACTCGTGGCATCATCATGTCGTTCGAGGCCAGCAATGCCGTCGACATCGGTGTAGTCGACGCACTCGGATCGGTCCCCTTGATCGCAGCTGGAACGTTTGCAGCGCTGGTGCTTTTGGCCCTGGCCACCGTCCGTAGCGCCGCTCGTCGCCCCGTGGCCGTCACGCTGCGCGGTGCGGCATGAACAGATTCCCGCCTCCCAACGCCGGGCTCGGCGCTTCGGGCGCCCTGTACAGCTCGACCGACGTCGATCTGTGCGACCCGTCGTCGAACGCCGCCTCCGGGCGCGAGACTGACGGGGTGAGCGATTTTCCTCCGCCTCCGCCGCCGCCTCCGGGTGGTAGTGCGTCGCCGCCCGCCGGCGTCGCCTTGGACGCGCAGCCGCCGCGGCCGGCCACAGGAGGCGGTTCCGGATGGGACTGGGACCGCGCCAAGGAGATGGCCGAAGCCTGGTTTCGCCCACTCACCGACCCGCAGGGTTGGTGGGCTCTCGGCTATCTGTTTTTCAGCACCCTGGCAGCACCATTTTTGTTCGGGGCGATGGTCGCCGTGGCATCGATCGCCTTCGGCCTGTCGTTTATTCTGGTCGGGCTGCTGCTTGTCGTACCATTTTTCTTGATGGTCGAACAGTTCACGCTGGTCGAGCAGTACTTCGCCGGTCTTGCGGGCCACAGAATCGAGCTACTGGAGGCGCAGCCGCTCAAGGGTGCCCGGCCGCGCAACTTCAAGCGTGCGATCACCGATCCGGTTCGCTGGCGCCACGTCGGGTTCATCGCTCTCAACGTCGTGCTGGCGCCGGTACTGTTCGCGATCGGTGCATTTCCAGTGTCGTTCGTGGCGCAAGCCGTGTTCGGCGATGGAATCATCAATGGCCCGGGCTTCAGCCTGGGCACCGGCCTCGACATCGGGGCGGCCGGCATCCTGGCCCTACCGCTGGCGGCGTTTTTCGCCGGAGCGATCCCCCGTGTTTCGATCTGGATGGCCAGCCTCAAGGCCCAAATCGACAGCTGGTTCCTGGGCACCGACAAGTTGGCGATGGCCGAACTGCGGGTCAGCACGCTGTCGGACCAGCGTCAAGACATCCTCGCCGCAGTCGCCAGCGAGCGGCGTCGGATCGAACGAAATCTTCACGACGGCGTGCAACAGCAACTGGTCGCGATCGGTCTCGATCTCGGCATGGCGGGTACCCATATCGAGCGCGATCCAGAGCGTGCCAAAGAGCTGATCGAGAGCGCTCGCCAGAAGGTGCAGGGTTCGATCGGTGAGCTGCGTCAGCTCGGCCGAGGGTTGCACCCAGCGATCCTCGAGGACCGTGGCATCGACGCCGCGCTGTCGGCCGTGGTCAGCGGTTCACCGATCCCGATCTCGGTTCACGTCGACCCCGAGGTCAAGTTGTCGAAGGATGTCGCCGAGACGGCGTACTTCGTCGCCAACGAGGCGATCGCCAATGTGCTCAAGCACGCCAAGGCGCGGGTCGGCTCGGTGCACGTCACCAAGGTCGGGACCACTGTCAGGATCGTCGTGCACGACGACGGTGTCGGCGGTGTCGATCCGTCGAAGGGCACCGGCATTGCCGGCATTCGCGCTCGGGTTCACGCCGTCGATGGCACGCTGACGATCACGTCGCCCGAGGGCGGCCCCACCACGCTGAGTGTCGAGATTCCCAACCGGAGGTGATGGCCATTAACACCGAGACCAGAATCAGAGCAATCGTCGCCGACGACTCGGTGTTGCTGCGCGACGGAATCGTCCGGCTGCTCACCGATTCAAACATCGACGTGGTGGCCGCAGTCGGCGACGGCGATGCGCTGATCGACGCCGTCACCGAGCACCAGCCCGATCTGTGTCTGGTCGACGTGCGAATGCCGCCGACCCACACCGACGAGGGCCTTCGGGCGGCGATCGAGATCCGCCGGCGCTACCCACAGATCGCAGTGCTCGTGCTGTCGCAGTACGTCGAAGAGCGCTACGCCGGCGAGTTGCTGGAGGGCAATGTGTCCGGTGTTGGTTACCTGCTGAAGGATCGTGTTATCGACGTCGACGACTTCCTCGTGTCGCTGCGGCGCGTTGCCGCCGGGGGAAGCGCGGTCGACGCTGAGGTGATCAGTCAGATCCTTGGCCGGTCACGGCGAACCAACGAGCTCGACCGTCTGACACCTCGCGAACGTGAAGTGCTGAACCTGATGGCGGAGGGATTGTCTAACGCCGGCATCGCCGAGCGTCTGATCGTGTCTAACGGTGCCGTCGAGAAGCACATCTCGAATGTGTTCATGAAACTCGGCCTCGACATCGAGGATGGCAACCATCGCCGGGTCCTCGCCGTGCTGACCTACCTCCGCGCCTGACGCGAAGCGCCCCAGTTGGCCGGCGAGCTTCACCAACTGTGTTGGCACCGTGTTTGGTGATGCCCGCCGGCGATGGCAGTTGGCACCCGGGTGCGCCCGAGTCAGGCGCGCTCTTGGTGAACCGGCGTGGGTGGTCGGCACCACCCGTGGATCGGCGTTGAAACCGGTAACCCCCGAATCGAGTGAGTGGGTTTTGGGAATGCGCTCAATCTGCCTGGTAACGTCGCTGCCCGATGTCGCTGTTTCTGCGCGATTACCTCACCGTCGTCTGGTTCGGACTTGCCGCGATCTTGCTGGCTGGTCTGCTGCTTGGCGTCGCTGCTGCCGTCAGGCCGTCGCGCCCCAGCAAAGAGAAGCTGATCGCGTACGAGTCAGGTGTCGATCCTGTCGGTATGGGATGGTCGCAAAGCCAGATTCGTTATTACGTCTTCGCCCTGTTATTCGTCATTTTCGACGTCGAGGCCGTATTCATCTTCCCGTGGGCCACCGCCGTCGAGCGCTACGGCTGGTTCGGTCTGATCACCATGCTGATCTTCATCGTGTTGTTGCTCGACGGCTTGGTTTACGCCTGGAAACGAGGACTGCTCCGATGGGTCTAGTGGATCGCGGGCGGATGCCCGCCCCGCTGACGAAGCTGTTCAACATGGGCCGCTCGTATTCGATGTGGGTGTACCAGTGGGGCCTTGCGTGTTGCGCGATCGAAATGGGCGCTGCCTTCGGGTCGCCCCGTTACGACGTGATGCGGCTCGGTGTGATCCCGTTGCCGGCCAGCCCGCGCCAGGCAGACCTCGTTGTCGTGTCCGGCACGGTCACCGACAAGATGGCCCCGGCTGTGAAGCGTCTCTACGAGCAGATGCCTGAGCCGAAGTATGTGATCTCGATGGGTTCGTGCGCCAACTGCGGAGGGCCCTACTGGGATTCGTATTCGGTCACCAAGGGCGTCGATCAGATCATCCCTGTCGATGTCTATGTGCCGGGTTGTCCTCCCCGGCCCGAGGCGTTACTCGAGGGCATTGTGTTGCTGCAGCAGCGAATCAAGAACGAAGACATGGCCGCCAAGTGGCGCAATGAAGAGTTTACGACGCTGCAGAAGACCGCCGCCCTCGAGAAGGCCAAGTCGCAGCCGGCTCCCGAGCCGATCGTCGTCGGAGGTGGTCCGATTGAGTGACACCGCGACCGGTACCGACGAGACGGCGGCGCTGCCCGGCGACGGTCTTCGCGAAGGCATCGTCGATCGTCTGCGTTCCGACCTTGGTGAGCACCTGCTCGACACTTACCTGATTCCCCACACAGATCTATGGGTGCGCGTCAGCGCCGAGGCATGGGGTCAGACAGCTGCAGCCCTCAAGGCGCAGGGTTTCGACCATTTTTGCTTCCTGTCGGCACTCGACTGGCTGCCGTCGCCGTTCGGCAAGGGCGAGGACGATCCCGACGCCGAGCCGGTCGCGATCAGTACCGAGCTCGTGCAGGGCTACACCGGCGGAGAGACTCGTTTCCAAGTATTCGCCAGGTTGACCGACATCAAACGCCATGTCGGCGTCACGATCAAAGCAGATGTACCCGAGTCGATGTCGGTGCCGACCTGGCTGCCACATTTTGCGGGGGCCAACTGGCACGAGCGCGAGACCCACGAGATGTTTGGGATCGGCTTCGAAGGCCACCCCGACCTGCGCAATCTTTATCTGCCCGGCGAGTTCGAGGGGTTTCCGCTGCGCAAAGACTTTCCGCTGTTGTCGCGGATGGTCAAGCCGTGGCCCGGCATCGTCGACGTCGAGCCGATGCCTGTAGCAGCGCAAGAGGGTGACGGCGAATCGTGACCGTCCTCAATGAGCGTCAGCAGTTGTCGTACATCGCCGCTCAGGCCGCCGACGCGCGCCTCAATGTCGAGCTCGAAACCGAGGGTATGACCCTCAACATCGGCCCGCAGCACCCCGCCACACACGGCACGCTTCGGATCATCGCCCGCCTCGACGGCGAGCAGGTCGTCTGGGCCGAGCCGGTGGCCGGCTATATGCACCGTGGCTACGAAAAGCTCACCGAGGTTCGCACGTTTCCGCAGGTCACTGCACTGATCAACCGCATTGACTGGTTGGGTAGCTTCGCCAACGAGGTGCCGTTCATCCTCGCCGCCGAGCAGCTGATGGAGATCGAGGCGCCACCGCGGGCGCAATACATCCGCACGATCCTGTTCGAGCTCAGCCGGATTGCCAATGTCAGCCTGTTCCTCGGCGACCTCGGAGTGCAGATGGGTGCGATCACGCCGGTTTTCATGGCGTTTCGTGACCGTGAGTACGTGCTGAACCTGATCGAGGGCGCCACGGGCGGTCGGTTCCATCCCAACTTCGACCGAATCGGCGGCCTCAAAGACGATCTGCCGAAGGGCTGGATCGCCGAGACCAAGCAGGTAATGAAGAAGCTGCGGACGTTCTGTGACGAGATCGAAGACCTGCTGTTCGGCAACGAGATCTTCCAGAGCCGCACCCGCGGTGTCGGCATCATCCCCGCCGATGTCGCCAAGTCGTACGGAATGACCGGAGCCAACCTGCGTGCCTCCGGCGTCGACTGGGATCTGCGCCGCGACCAGAAGAACGCGATGGTGTGGGACCAAGCCGACTTCAAGGTCTGGACCCATCCAGATGGTGACTCGTGGGCGCGCTGCTGGATCCGCCTTCAGGAAACTCGCGAGGCGACCAAGATCGTCGACCAGTTGATCGACAACATCCCTGCCGGTCCGGTGATGACCAAGGTGCCGCGGATCATCAAGGTGCCGGCAGGCGAGGCATGGGTGTCGACCGAGAACCCGCTCGGTGAGATGGGCTACTACGTGGTCAGCAAGGGTGACCTTGGGCCGTTCCGGGTCAAGATCCGCTCGGCAAGCTTCAACAACATCTCGATCACGCCATGGGTATTGAAGGGTGTGTACGTGCCCGACATCATCACGATCCTGGCGTCGCTGTACTTCATTCTCGGAGACATCGACCGCTGATCATGGCTGCTTCGTCGTTGCTTCGCTACCCCTCACACCGTTCCGGCTCGTCGCTGGCGCTTCGCTCACCGGCGTCCTGCAGGATGGTGGTTTCGTGATTTCGTCGTTGTTGGCGGTCGAGATTCCGTACTGGGGTCAGTCGCTGTTGCGTGTGCTCGGTGGACTGGTCGCCGTACTGCTGCCTGCCGGCATGATCGTGTACGTCTTCTTGTTCAAGATGATGTCGTTCATGCAGAGCCGCCTCGGACCGATGGAGGCCGGGCCGTACGGCTCGATGCAGCTGCTGGCTGAGGTCAGCAAGTGGCTGCAAAAAGAGGACATCATCCCTGAGAACGCTGATGCGAAGATCTTCAAGATCGCTCCGATCATCGTGTTGGCGTCGACATTCCTGCTGGTCGTCGTGGTGCCGTTCGGCCCCGACGCGTGGATGACGAACTTCCAAGCGGGTGTGTTCTACGCCTTGGCGATCGGCTCGGTGTCGGTGATCGGGATCCTGATCGCCGGCTACTCCAGCGCCAACAAGTACTCGTATCTCGGCGGCTTGCGGGCTGCCGGTCAGCTGATCGCCTACGAACTCCCGATGGTGCTGGCCGTCGTCGGCGTTGTCATCCAGGCGGGTTCGATGAACCTCCAGCAGATCGTGGTGGCCCAGAACACCCAAGAGATCTTCGGGCTCGACTGGATCGGGTTTCCATTCGTGCTCACCCAGTTTGTCGGCTTTTTGATCTTCATGATCGCCGTGCAGGCCGAGCTCACGCAGGCCCCGTTCGACATGCCGATCGCCGAATCCGAGCTGGTGTCGGGTTACATGACCGAGTATTCGGGCTTTCGGTTTTTGATCTTCTTCATAGGTGAGTTCGCCACCGCCGGCGTGTTCGCATTCATCGCCTCGATTCTGTTCCTCGGTGGATGGGGTGTTCCGTTCAGCTGGTTTGGCTGGGACACGATCGACTCGGTCGACAACTGGATGAATGTCGTCGGCCCGCTGATCATGTTCTCCAAGATGACACTGCTCGTCGGCATCATCATGTGGGTTCGCTTCAGCTACCCACGTTTCCGTGAAGACCAGCTCCAGCGCTTTGCCTGGAAGGTCTTGATTCCTGTTTCACTCGCCAACATCGCCGTCACGGCGATCCTGAAGGTGGCTGTCTGATGCCTTCCAAGCCAAAGGTTCCTGGCCTGATCAAGGGTCTCGGCGTCACGATGAGCACCATGTTTCGCACTCTCAAAGACGGTGCCAACACAGTTCAGTACCCGCACGAAAAAGAGACGCCCCCGACCCGCGCTCGCGGAGTGATCGCCCTGCACGAGGACAACTGCACGGCGTGCATGCTGTGCTCTCGCTCGTGCCCCGACTGGTGTATCTATATCGAGGGCCACAAACAGCTCGCTCCGCCGCGTCGGGCCGGTGGCAAACCGCGCCAAGTCAACCACCTCGACCGGTTCGACATCGATTATGCGCTGTGCATGTACTGCGGTATCTGTGTCGATGTGTGCCCGTTCGATGCCTTGTTCTGGAGCCCCGAGTACGAGTACTCCGAGCCGCGTATCGCCGACCTGCTGCACGACAAGACAAAGCTCGGCGAGTGGATGGAAACCGTGCCAGAGGCACCCGAACTCGAAGTCGGGGCGCAGAAGAAATGAGTGGTCAGAAATGAACGCCTTGCTGCTCGCCGCCGACGTCAACGTCGCTCAGAACATCGGGTTCTACATCATCGCCGCGATCATGCTGTACGCAGCGTTCTCTGTGGTCAGCACCAAGAATGTTGTCCACGCCGCGCTGTGGTTGGTGGTGGTGCTCGGTGGCGTCGCAGCCCAGTACATCCTGGCTGCCGCCGAGTTCGTGGCCGTGTCGCAGGTGATGGTCTATATCGGCGCCGTGATGGTTCTGTTCCTGTTCGGCATCATGCTCACGCGGGCCTCGATCGGGGCCGACACCGACGTCAACAACAAGGACTGGAAGCTCGGCATCCCGGTCGGCCTGGTGTTTTTCGGCGTACTCGTCTACACGGTGGTCGACGCCTTCGAAGGCACCGTGATCGTCGAACCGTCCGCCGCACAGATCGCCTCATCGACCACATTGATCTCCGACGGGTACCTCGGCGACTACCTGATTCCGCTGATCGCCCTCTCGTTCGTGCTGCTCGCCGCCGCCGTCGGCGCGATCGTCCTGGCCAGGAAGGATTGAGGAGGAACGACAAATGTATGCCGTCAACTTCCTGCTCCTGAGCGCCGCCTTGTTTTCGATTGGCGTGTTCGGTGTGATTGCTCGTCGCAACGCTGTGATGGTGCTGATGTCGATCGAGTTGATCCTCAACTCGGTCAATCTCAACCTGGTCGCCTTCGCACTCATCAACAAAGACATCGACGGGCACATCTTCGCCCTTTTCGTGATCGCCGTTGCGGCGGCCGAAGTCGGCGTCGGCCTTGGGATGGTGCTGATGATCTATCGCAACCGGCGCTCGATCGCCCTTGACGAACTGTCGGAGATGCACGGCTGATGTTGCTTGCAGCACAAGAGACCGCAGCAGCAGGCTGGTTCCTCGAGAACGCCTGGCTGATCCCGCTGATCCCGTTCGTCGCCTTCTTCGTGATCCTGCTGTTCGGCAAGAAAATGCCGAGGGGTGGCAGCGAGGTCGGCATCGCCAGCATGGTCGCCGCGTTGGTCGTGGCGGCAGGCGCCGCCTATCAGTGGATCGATCGTGTCGACTCATCGCACGGCGAAGAGGTCGAGCCGGTCATCAGGCAGTGGGTCTGGTGGCAGAGTGGCGGAACCAGGTTCGGAATCGGTGAGCACATCGACGGACTGGCAATCGTGGTCTTGTTGCTGGTTGCGTTCATCTCGACGCTGGTGCAGATCTATTCAACCGAGTACGTCAAGGGCGATCGGCGCTACACCCACTACTTCGCCAGCATCACACTGTTTTCGGCAGGGATGCTGATCATGGTGCTGGCCCCCAACATGGTTCAGCTGATCCTCGGCTGGGAGATCATGGGGCTCACCTCATTCCTCCTGATCGGCCACTGGTGGGAGGAAAAGGCCAACAGCGAGGCCGCCCTCAAGGCGTTTTGGACGGTCCGCGTGGGCGACGTCGGGCTGCTGGTCGGTACGGCTGTATTGCTCGGCATTTTTGGCACGCTCGATATCAAGGGCATCAACGATTCCGCGGCGGCAGGCCAGTTCGGCAGCCACAACGCCCTGATGTGGGCGGCGATCGCCCTGTTCATCGCATGTATCGGCAAGTCCGGTCAGTTTCCGCTGCATACCTGGCTGCCCGACGCGATGGCGGGCCCGACGCCCGTCAGTTCGCTGCTGCACAGCTCGACCATGGTCGTCGCCGGCGTCTACCTCGTCGCCCGCCTCTATCCGGTCTTCCATGTTGGTCTCGAGATCAATGCGGTCGGACAGACGTTCAACCTGATCGCCGTGATCGGCGGCATCACGGTGATCGTGGCGGCGGCGCTTGCGTTCGTGCAGAACGACATCAAGAAGGTGCTCGCCTACTCGACCGTCTCACAGCTCGGCTACATGATGATGGGGCTCGGCGTCGGCGCCTGGACCGCTTCGGTGTTCCACATCTTCACCCACGCCTTCTTCAAGTGCTGCCTGTTCTTGGCGGCCGGTTCGATCAGCTACACCGCCAGCCACCACAGCTTCGACATGAAGAAAGACATGGGCGGATTGTGGAAGAAGATGCCGATCACTTTCGGCGCCTGGATGGTCAGCACGGCAGCTCTGGCCGGGATTCCGTTCTTCAGCGGGTTCTTCTCAAAGGACGAGATCATCGATTCGGCCAAGCATGCCGACTACACGATCTTCTATCTCGTCGGCATCGTTGGCGCCTTCATGACCATCGCCTACATGACGCGGGCGACCTACCTGGTCTTCTTCGGCACACCCCGCGGCGGGGCAGCCCACTTCATGGGCGTCGAACACGGCCTCGAACACCGTGACGACCACGCCCACGAAACGCTCGGCCATGACGACCACAGCGACGACCACGCCGACCAATCCGACCACGGTCACGACGACCATCCCGAGCCCGTCCGCGGGCGGCCGTTCCCGTTTGCCAAGTACGACTCACCATGGAAGATCACCGCTCCACTGCTGATCCTGGGCACCCTGGCCGTCGGATCCGGGTATCTCAACGCCCCGGCTGTCGGCGTGCACTGGTTCGAGCACCAGACCGAGTCCTCGATCGGTCTCCCGCTCGCCGAGCACGAGGCCGATGGCGACAATGCTGAGCAAGTTTCCAGCGAACATGCCGTCGACGAATCTGTCGGTGCCGAAGATGTTGGTGCGGCCGAACACGCCGCCGACAGCGCGATCTATAGCGTTCCCGAGCCGCCCAAGTTCGCGTGGGGTGCCGCTGCCCCCGGGCTGCTGCTCGTGCTGGCGGGGTTCCTGGTCAGCCTGTTCCTCAGCTTGGCCGTGTTCGGCAAACGCAAGAATGTGCTATCGCCACTGGTCGGCATCACCGAGCGCAACAAGCTGTTCGGGGCGGGCCACCGGTTCCTCGTCAACAAGCTCTACCTCGATCACCTGTATGAGAAGGTGATCGTGCATGGCGTCGCCTACCCGGTTTCCAAGGCGGCGTATTGGTTCAACCAAAACATCATCGACGGCGTCGTCGACGGGGCGGGCCGTTCCACCAAACGCACCGGTGAATGGGTCTACCGAAATATCGACCAACGTCTGGTCGACGGTGCGGTCAACGCATCAGGCATGGTCGCCAACGAGTCCGGCCACGCCCTCCAACCAGTCCAATCCGGCAAGGTCAACCATTACGGCGCGCTGCTCTTCGGCGCCGCGGCGGTTGGCGCAATCGTGCTCATCCTGCTCAACGTCTGAGGCTCAACTTCATGGATTACAGCAACAACGCTCTCCTCACGATCGGCACCTTCCTCCCACTCGTGGGCGTGCTGATCATGATGTTCATCCCCGGCTCCGATGAGCGCGCTCACAAGCAGATCGCGATCATCACGTCGGGTGCCACGTTGGCCGTCGGCATCTACACGCTGATCCAGTTCGACTATGGCAACTCGGCGACTCTGCAGTTCGCGGTGAACGAAGAGTGGATCGAGGTCATCAAGTCGAACTACATAATCGGTCTCGACGGCATCAGTCTGCCGCTCTACGTGTTGTCGATGGCGGTCACATTCCTGGTGGCGGTCTACACCTGGAACAATGTGCCCGACGCCGGCAACCCCAAGGCGTTCCTGATGCTGATGCTGGTGTTGCAGGTCGGCATGGCCGGCTCGTTCATAGCCCAGGATCTGATTCTGTTCTTTGTGTTCTTCGAGCTCGTGCTGCTGCCCATGTACTTCATGATCGGTGTGTGGGGTGGCGAGGATCGCCAGTACGCCTCGCTGAAGTTCTTCCTCTACACGATGTTCGGTTCGGCCCTGATGCTGGTCGCCTTCCTGGCGCTTTTCTTCCAGACCGGCGCCGAAAGCTTCAGCTTTGAACATCTGATGGCTGCCGGTGCGCTGATCGATCACGATGTGCAGGTCTGGATCTTCGCCGGCATGTTCATCGGGTTCGCCGTCAAGGTGCCGATGTTTCCGTTCCATACCTGGCTCCCGGACGCCCACACCCAGGCACCAACCCAGGGTTCGGTGATCTTGGCCGCCATCCTCCTGAAACTTGGCACGTACGGTTTCGTGCGGATCGCGCTTCCGATGCTGCCGCAGGGTGCCCACGAATGGGCGCCGGTGATTGGCATCCTGGCCGTGATCGGCATCATCTACGGCGCCCTCGGATGTTTGGCCCAAACCGACATGAAGCGCTTGATCGCATTCTCGTCGGTGGCCCACATGGGCTTCGTGATGCTCGGTATCTCGACGCTTACCACCTTTGGCATTAACGCCGCCCTGTTCGGTATGGTCGCCCACGGTCTGATCACTGGCATGTTGTTCTTCGTCGCCGGATCGATCAAGCATCGTTACCACACGCTCGAGATCAAGCGTCTCTCCGGCCTGTTGATCCAGATGCCCAAGATGGGCTGGATCCTCGGGTTCGCCGCCATGGCGTCGCTCGGTCTGCCTGGCCTGGCCGGTTTCTGGGGTGAGTTCCCGGTGATCCTGGCGGCCTACAGCCCAGCTTTCGGTGTCAACGAAGCGCTGTTCCGCACGCTGATGGTGATTGCCGCGATGGGCACCGTGCTGGCCGCCGGCTACCTGTTGTGGCTGTTCCAGCGCACGGCGATGGGCGACCCGAACCCCGAGTTCGTTTCGCATGACGAGCCGGCTCAGTCGCTCAGCGCTGCCGCCAACCATGGTGCCGACGCTGATCACCACGACGAGATTCACGATGTCACGATCGTCGAGTGGATCGCTTGGATGCCGTTCCTGGTGGCGATCGTCGTGTTCGGTGTGTACCCGCAGCTGATGTTCAAGGTCATGGACCCGGCAGTCATCCAGCTGGTCGAGCGGGTGGGGAACGGGATTCCGTGATCGCGTCGATTCTCGCCCAGGGAACCGATTGGATCCGGCCACATGCCGACTGGCATGCGCTGGCGCCCGAGATCGTGCTCGTGGTCGGCATCAATCTGGTGCTGTTGATCGACCTCTGGTTGGACGACGCCAAGAAGTGGATGATGGCTACGCTCACCGGTTTTGTCCTGCTGGCGGCCTTCATTCCCGTGGTCACTCTGGCGGTTATCGGCGACGATGTGCGCTCGATGTTCTTCGATCGGTACGTGGTCGACGAATACGCGTTGATCCTCAAGGCGATGTTCCTGTTGATCGGGTATGTGGTCGTGCTGATCAGCCAAAACGAACTCGAGGAGGGCGGCTACTACCAGGGCGAGTTCTATCTGATGCTGCTGGTCAGCGTGCTCGGCATGGTGATGATGACATCCAGCCGCGACCTCGTGTCGATTTTCGTCGCGCTCGAACTGCTGTCGATTCCCGCCTACATGATGGCGGCGTGGCGTAAACGCGACACCAAATCGAACGAGGCCGGTGTCAAGTACTACCTGCTCGGCGTGTTTGCGTCAGGCGTGCTGCTGTACGGCATGAGCTATCTGTACGGCACCACGGGCACCACCAAGCTGACCGAGATCGGTGCTGCGTTGGCCGAAGCCGATGCCGGCCCCGGATTGATCGCCATGCAGGTGGTCGCTGTCGCGTTCATCATCGTCGGGTTCGGGTTCAAGGTGTCGGCCGTACCGTTCCACACTTGGGCGCCCGACACCTACGAGGGTGCCCCACTGCCGGTCACGGCGTTCTTGTCGGTGGCTTCCAAGGCGGCCGGATTCGTTGGCCTCGTGACGATGTTATACGTCGCCATGTTTGCCGCCGACGGGGTATATCAGCCGTTTCTCTGGATTTTGGCTGCGCTCACCATGTCGGTCGGCAATGTGCTCGCGCTGCGCCAGACCAATATCGTTCGGATGCTGGCGTACTCGTCGGTCAGCCAAGGTGGCTTCATCCTGATGCCGCTCGCCGTGCTGGCAACCGGTGACGCCGCCGAGTCGGCGCTGAAGTCGGTCGTCATCTATCTGCTGATCTACGCCTTCTCAAACCTTGGGGCCTTCGCCGTAATCCTCGCTGTCAGCCGCAAGACGCGAAGCGGCGAGATTTCGTCGTTCGGTGGTCTGATGAGCTACGCCCCAGGGATGGGCCTCTTGATGACACTGTTCCTGGCGTCGCTGGCCGGGATCCCTCCATTCGGCATCTGGATCGCCAAGCTGCAGGCCTTCAAGACCGTGCTCGACGCCGGCGGCACCGCCGCCTACACGCTGGCCGTGATCGCCGCCGTCAACACCGTGATCGCGGCGGCGTACTACATGAAGGTTCTGCGCGAGATGTGGATGAAGCCGGCGCCCGACGGCGACACCACGCCGATCAATACGCCACAGCCGATATGGGCAGCGCTCACGATCTGCGCCGCTGGCACGGTCGTGCTCGGCATCCTGCCCGGCCTCGTGCTGCGCTTCGCCGACCTGCAAGACCTCACCGGCGCCCTCGGCGGTGGCTGACCACCACCCCATTCTGGTCAGCAGATGGACGGACCAGGTCGGCAGTTTCATGACCAGAACGGGGTGAGCATGGCGATTCCGTTTTCGGAGTTCATGGCCGACGCGCTGTACGGCCTGACCGGTTTCTACACCACCGGTGGGCGTGCCGGACGACGTGGCGACTTCATCACGTCGCCAGAGGTGGGTCCACTGTTCGGGGTGGTTGTCGCCCGCTTCTTGGACACCGAGTGGCAGCGTCTTGGTTGCCCCGACCCGTTCACTGTTGTCGACGCGGGCGCTGGCCCAGGCACCTTGGCCCGCTCGGTCTTGGCGGCTACTCCTGAGTGCTCGGCGGCGATGCGTTATGTCGCCGTCGACGTGTCGGACGCACAGCGAGTTCAGCACCCCGACGGCATCGAGTCGATGGCCACGATGCCCGATGCTCCGTTCGACGGGGTGATCATCGCCAACGAACTGCTCGACAACCTGCCGTTCGGGTTGGCGGTTCACGATGACGGGTGGCGTGAGGCGTTCGTGGTCGAGCTGCCAGACGGCCGCCTTGTGGAGCAGCTGAGCGCTCGGTTCGATCCGGTGCCGTCGGTATTGCCTGGCGTGGCGTCGCTCGGGGCGCGTGCCCCGATCCAAAACGATGCCCACGACTGGGTCGCCGATGCTTGTTCTCGCCTCGGGCGTGGAACCTTGATCGCCATCGACTACGCCTCGGTCACGACAGCGGGGATGGCCCTGCGCCCCTGGCGTGACTGGCTGCGCACCTATCGGGGGCACGCCCGCGGCGAGCACTATCTCACCGAACCCGGCAGCCAAGACATCACCACCGAGGTGGCGATCGACCAGCTTCCCGAGCCCGACGCTGTTCGCAGCCAAGCCCAGTGGCTTCAGCTGCACGGCATCATCGAGTTGGTGGAGGAGGGCAAGCGATACTGGGAGGCGCATGCGGCCCGTCCCGATCTGGCGGCGATCAAGATGCGCAGCCGCGTCAGCGAGGCCGAAGCCCTGCTTGATCCAACCGGCCTCGGTGCCTTCACCGTGCTCGAGTGGCGCGCCTGACACACCCCGAACAGTCTGGGCGGGGTGATCTACGATGGGTGGTCATGAACGACGAGCAGCACGACACGATCGACGCACTGATGGCCGAGAACCGCAAGTTTCCGCCGCCGGAAGCGTTCCGGGCGGCGGCGCTGGTGAGCGACACGTCGTTGTATGACGAAGCGGCGATCGACGACGAGGGGTTTTGGGCGCGGCAGGCGGCCGATCTGGTGCGCTGGTCGAGGCCTTGGGACACGATCCTCGACTGGCAGTTGCCGTACTCCAAGTGGTTCATCGGCGGCGAACTTAACGTCGCCGATAACTGCCTCGACCGTCACGTCGAGGCTGGCAACGGTGACAAGGTGGCGATCCACTGGGAGGGTGAGCCGGGCGACACCCGCTCCATCACCTACGTTCAGCTGCTGACCGAGGTCTCGCGGTTCGCCAATGTTCTCAAGGGCCTCGGCGTCCAGAAGGGCGATCGAATCAATATCTATATGCCGATGATCCCGGAGGCCGCAGTGGCGATGCTGGCGTGCGCCCGAATCGGTGCGCCGCACAGCGTGGTATTCGGCGGATTTTCGGCACAATCGCTCGCCGACCGCATCGACGACGCCGCCGCCAAAGTGTTGATCACCGCCGATGGTGGGTATCGGCGAGGCGAGGTGTTCCCGCTCAAGCAGGCGTGTGACGAGGCGGTCGCCAACACGTCGACGATCGAGCACGTCGTCGTCGTCAAGCGTGGCGGCAACGACGTCATCATGGTCGAGGGCCGCGACCACTGGTACCACGAGCTGATGGAGGGCGCATCTGCCGACTGCCCGGCCGAGCCGATGGACTCCGAAGACCTGCTGTTTCTGCTGTACACCAGCGGTACCACGGGCAAGCCGAAGGGCATCATGCACACGACGGGCGGCTACCTCACACACGTCACCTACACCCACAAGTACGTCTTCGACCTCGATCCCGAGACCGATGTGTTCTGGTGTACCGCCGACGTGGGCTGGATTACCGGCCATAGCTACATCGTCTATGGCCCCCTCTCCAACGGCTGCACGCAGGTGATGTACGAGGGTGTGCCCAACTATCCGGCCAACGATCGTTTCTGGGAAATCATCGAGAAGTACCAGGTGACGAAGTTCTATACCGCCCCGACGGCGATCCGAACTTTCATGAAGTGGGGCGACGACGAGCCGGCCAAGCACGACCTTTCGTCGCTCAAGTTGATCGGAACGGTTGGCGAACCAATCAATCCCGAGGCATGGATGTGGTATCACGAGCACATCGGCAAAGAGCGTTGCCCGATCGTCGACACATGGTGGCAAACAGAGACGGGCGGCATCATGATCAGCCCGCTTCCAGGTGCCACCACCACCAAGCCGGGCTCTGCGACGTTTCCGATTCCGGGAGTGTCGGCCGAACTGGTCGACGACGATGCCAATGTCGTCACCAACGGCGGCGGCTACCTCACCCTGACGCGCCCATGGCCAGGCATGCTGCGCGGGATCTGGGGCGACCCGCAACGCTACGAGGACACCTACTGGACTCGGTTCGAGGGCCGGTATTTCGCCGGTGACGGCGCCAAGCTCGACGACGACGGCTATCTGTGGTTGCTCGGTCGCGTCGACGATGTGATGAACGTGTCGGGCCACCGCATATCCACCACGGAGGTCGAGTCGGCGCTCGTTTCGCATCCTGCCGTTGCCGAGGCGGCTGTCGTGGGAGCCAATGACCCGACCACAGGACAGGCCATATTCGCGTATGTAATCCTGCGCCACGGCGCCGACGTGTCAATCGCCGACCTGCGCGACCATGTCGCCGGCGAGATCGGGGCGATCGCCAAGCCCAAGGCGATCTTTATCACCCCCGACCTGCCCAAGACCCGATCGGGCAAGATCATGCGCAGATTGCTCCGTGACGTGGCCGATGGGCGAAATCTCGGCGACACCACCACGCTCGCGGATGCTACCGTCGTCGACGAACTGCAGCGGCGAGCCGCAGACGGTGGTGGCGATGACTGAACCTGACGACGACTCTGCCCTGGTACCCGACGATCTTGAGTCTCTGGAGATCCTCAAGGAGGCTGGAGACGCTGCCGATACTTCATCTGTGGAAGATGGAATTGGTCCAGGCACGCGCTGGAACTGGAACCCGGTGACCGACTCAGGGGGGTCGCCCCGCGTCGAAGATGAGGCCGTCGACAAGGATTCCGGATTTCAGTTTGATCTCGGAGGCGCACTCGCACGGCTTGGCGACGGCGAGCCGCCCGAGCCCGGTAAAGCGCCACAACCGGCGACTCAGCCAGTGCCTGAGTTCAAGTCGGCACCTGTGTTCAAACCAGGCCCGGCCGCCGATCCTGCTCCCGCTGTCGAGGTGTCGTCGCCCTCGAGCGGCGGCGCCACCCCGATGCAGTCCGGCCGAGTCATGCCGGACCCGATCCCAGATTTTGACGATCAGCCGCTTCCGCGGCGCTCGCGCTTCCGCTCGTCCGGCGGCGCCGATACACCGGTTGCGTCACCTCAGGTCCCCGAATTCGGACCGATCGCGGCACCAGAGCCGCTCGCCGAGCAGCCCTTGCCGACACGTTCGTCCACTCACGGGTCGATATTTGGCGGCACGCCTGCGCCGGTGCTGCCGCCGCGTTCGACGCCGATCACCCCGCCGACCGATCGGGCTCCGTCGGCTTATCGAATCGCACCTGTCACGCCGCCTGTCACCGGCGCGTTGCCAACGCTTCCCGCCGCCAATCCGGTGGCACCACCGCCGCTCGTCGCGCCGATCGATACAGCTCCGTCCACACCCGACATCAACGCCCTTCGCTCGGCGCAACTTCGGGTCGACCGTCAACAACGTCAGGGCAAGGTGTTCGGCAGGTCGCTGCTGGCGTTTGTAGCGATCGGAGCTCTGCTTGCGGCGGCCTTGATCTACGGCCCGTCGTATCTGTTCCCAACTGAGTGGGATGCAGCCCTCACGCCGATCGTCGACGACATCCAGGAAACAACCGGTATCGAGTTTGATCACACGATTCCTTTGATCGTGCAACCGAACGACGAGTACGCCGCCGGCCTGCTCGAGTCCACGCTGGGAAGCGGCTGGGTGACCAGCGTTTCGGAATGGCGCGCACTTGGGCTTGCCAACGGTGATGTCACTGCGCCAACCGTCGCGGCCCAACTTGCCAATCGTCAGGCGGCCTACTTCGACCCTGGTGCTGACTCGATTTTTCAGGCTGAGGGTCAACCTGAAGAAGAGATCGGGCCAGCGCTGGAGAATGCGCTGCTGGCGGCGTTTCAGCACCAGCTCCGGGCGCCCGTCGACGGTGTTGTCGAGACGAGCGCGTCGGGTCTGACCGGGGTCTCGCCCACACGGACGCTGGCGCGCCGCGCCGTCGATGCGTATCTGATCCGCCGCACCGTCGGCGAGGTGTTCACTCCAACGGCCGAGGTCGCCACAGAGGCAGATCTCCCAACTCCGATCGCCTACGAACTAGCCGCTGTCGAGCGTCTTGGTGAGTCGATCCTGACAGCCGCAGGGATCGATCCGGCAGCTCTGCAACTCGGCGCCGCCTACCCCGATGCGATCTACGGTGTGCTCGGCGACAGCCCGATCAGCGCCCCGTCGGTGCCGTTACAGGCCGGGGAACAGCCGCTTGCCGATGCGATCGCGCTCGGTATCGACGATTGGTCGCTGGTATGGGGCAGCCAACTGCCAGCAGTGACGGCCGATCGGCTCGCCACGATCGTCACATCGGATTCGTATCGGCCGATCGATCGCAACGGCACCACATGCTTCGTCGCCGTGCTTCAAACTGCCACAGAGGCCAACGGCGCCTCGCTATTCTCGGCGATGCAGCTTTGGGCACTACGCGTTCCGGTGGGATCGCACGCGCTCACAACGCGGCTCGGTCCTGCGCGGGTGCAACTGGAAGCCTGTGACCCTGGGGCCGGCACCTTGATCACCACCAGTACCGACACTGTCGATGGACTGATCGCGCAACAGAGCGAACGCCTGGGCGGTTGATCCTGGCGGCCTCGCCAAACGGCGCCGCCCTAATCGCGGAAGTTGTTGAACTGCAGCGGGATCTCGAGATGATCGCCCTTCAACAGCTGCATCACGTCTTGTAAGTGATCACGCTTCTTGCTGGAGACGCGAACCGACTCGCCTTGCGTCTGGGTCTGAACGCCCTTCGGGCCCTCAGCCTTGATCAGCTTGTTGATTTCTCTGGCCTTGTCGGACGAGATGCCAACCTTGATCGTCACGACCTGGCGGACCGTGTTGTGGGTGGCCTCCTGAACATCGCCATAGTCGACCCCGCGCAGTGACACTCCGCGTTTGACCAGCTTTTCTTCGAGCACGACACGGAGAGCGTTCAGGCGATCTTCACTGACGGTTGCCAGCGTGACCACCAAGTCGGCCAACTCGATCGAAGAGTTCGTATTCTTGAAGTCGAAACGATTGGCGATCTCGCGTTGGGCTTGATCGATCGCATTTCGTACTTCCTGGCGGTCCACTTCGGAGACGACGTCAAAACTGGGCATACCGACAGGCTAGGGACTCGCAGGGGACAGGGCACGTTGTAACGGCTTGCGGTCGTACCACACCTCGCTACGTTCGTCGAAACAAGTGCTGTGAACAGTTTGTCGCTTCGCTTGACGTATCGGTTTGGCCCCCCGGTGCTGTCGCATTCGCACTCTCGGCCGATACGATCGCGTGTCGGTTCGGCTTGATCGCCGGGTCGTACAATTGGGTCGGTGCCCGAGTGGCCAAAGGGAACGGGCTGTAAACCCGTCGGCATCGCCTTCGAAGGTTCGAATCCTTCCCGGCCCACCAATCGAGTCGAGTTTGTCGGCGTCGTGCCGGCCAGTCTCGAACATCTGCGACGCCGCCTTACTCGGGCGGCGTCGTTTGGTTTGCGACATCTTGTCGGAACCGAGTGGCGCTGTCCCAGCCGCGCTTCGCGTCGTCGCCCTGAACCTTCACCGGAGCGGGCGCCGACCTGGTTCTGTCGCCCACGTGTGTCTGTGCTCTTCGTAGCTGCGCGGCGCTGCTGGGATGAGTAGGTCTGAGCGAGGGGAGCGGTCAGAACAGACGCTGCATGATCGCGACGTCGAGCCAGCGATTGAACTTGCGCCCAACCTCACGCTCGACGCCGACCAGCTCGAACCCGCATGCCGCGTGCAGCGCCCGTGATGCCGCACTCGACGCCTCGATCCGGGCGACCACGGAGTGGAATCCGGACTGGCGCGCAACGTCGATCAACCGTTCAAGCATCAGCTTTCCGATCCCTCGGCCTGCGTAGTCGCGATGAACATAGATCGAATCCTCGACCGTGGTGCGATAGGCGGCCCGCTCCTTATAGGGCGATAACGAAGCGAAGCTGACGACCTGCCTTGTGGCGGGGTCGATACCGACGATCGCGGCAAACGCACCGGAGCGGGCGGCAAGCCACTCTTTCTGGGCTGCGAGCGACCGCGGCACGAGATCAAACGTTGCTGTGGTCTCGGTGACCTCGCGGTTGTATATCTCGGCGATCGTGCCGGCATCAGCCAGAGTGGCGGGCCGAATCACGATGACGGGGTCATCGGCGGGTTTGGCATCGCTCATCGGCAACAGCGTACTGAGTCGATCGGGGCCGTGAGCAGCATGTTCTCGGGCGGTCGTGGGTTCAAAATCGCGTTCGGGCGGGCGGTGTGATCCTCATCATGGCCGGTACACTGCGAGGTCGGTTCGCGGCTCTGCCGCGGGCCGAAACATAGAAGAGCGCCCTCTTAGCTCAGTCGGTAGAGCACAGCCATGGTAAGGCTGGTGTCGTGGGTTCGATTCCCACAGAGGGCTCGACCAATCGGTCGGGGCAAACCCGCCCGGGGGCCAAGGCCAGGGCGCCGTAGCTCAGTTGGTCAGAGCATCCGGCTCATAATCGGAAGGTCATCGGTTCGATCCCGATCGGCGCTACAAGAGGGCGAGCGACAGCGAGCCCGACGAAACTACAAGAGGGCGAGCGACAGCGAGCCCGACGAAACTACAAGAGGGCGAGCGACAGCGAGCCCGACGAAACTACAAGAGGGCGAGCAACAGCGAGCCCGACAAGACAAGTTATCCAAACAACCCGGAGACAAAGGGACAGAGCAATGAGTAAGGCGAAGTTCGAGCGTAATAAGCCGCATGTGAATATTGGTACGATGG
>CALFRK010000140.1 GCA_937919625.1 uncultured Ilumatobacter sp. | reverse complement strand
CTAAATGCGGCGACACAAGCGGCATGCGCCGGCTCTCCCGTTCAACTCACTGGAACGACCGGCTCGCCGTCTCAGTACCACCACGTTTATCCGCTCGGCTCCAAGGTGTTTGCGAGCACCAATCAGAATCTCTACTGCTTCGAGGCGGCCACGCTGGCGGCGTGTGCGGGTGCCTGGCCGGTGTCATATAGTTCGCTGACCTGGACCGCCCAGTCGATGTCCCCGGTCGCCCACATGGACGCCTCCGGGGTGATCGACGGCGTCTGTATGTGGAACGGTTGCCTCGATCTTGCGGGTGCCGACCAGACCAGCGGCGCCACACCGAACTGGGTCAACCCTCACTCGATCACGCCATGGAGCGCGTCGAACACCAACACGTCCTCCGGTTACTACGGCAGGTTCGAGGCATCTGCAGGTAGAGCCTTCCTGCAGCGCGTACTGTCGAGTGCCGACATCTACTGCTTCGACTACGCCACCGAGGCGGCCTGCGCCGGATTCACCGAGCAGGTGATCGACGGCTCGCTGTACGCATTGCGGGCCGATCCCAACAACCCGACCTGCATCTGGTACAACTCCGACCCCGGCAAGATCGGTCTGTTCGATGCCTATACGGGCGCCACCGAGTGCACCGCCAACCCGGTGATCACACTCCAACCTTCAGCGTTCGCGCCCCGGTTCGTGTGTGCCACCAGCGGAGGGATCGACCATTGGATATCGTTCCAATTGACGGCCCTCAACGGTACCAACCCGGTGACGACCCAAACGCTGACGATGCGCACCGGCAACGGCGACGCGGTTGCCGGATGGACCAACACCCCGATCAATGTCGGCCAGCTCATCGACCTGTCGGCGCTCGACATCGGTGACACCGGGGCGCGACCGACATTCAACGTCGGATTCAACCTCACCAGTGGCACGCTCACCGATGCCGATTTCGAGGTCATCTACGAGGGACGCGGCCCGGAGTTATGCGTCGACCTCACGATCGACAACACCTCCGCACCCGGCTCGCTCAACTGCCCGGTCGTGATCGGCCTCGCGGCAACGATCACCGAGAACACCGGCACCGTGTCGACGGCCGCCGCACCCGACCGCAGCATCGTCGCCAGCGGCAGCTCGATCGACTGCCCCGAGAACATCATCCCAGCGACACCACCGGGCGCCGTGCTCGCATTGTCGGCGGCCTCGACCAGCCCAGGAAGTAGTAGCGGCACGATCGTTTTCCAGCCGCCGGCCGACGACGGCGGCTCGCCTGTCCGCTGGTACGAGTACTCCGTTAACGATGGCGCATGGGCCGTCGCCCCGGCCGTATCTGACGGCTCGGGCGGATTCACCGTGCCACTCACCGGCCTCGTCATCGGGACCAGCTATTCCATCCAAGTGCGAGCGGTCAATTTGCTCGGCAACGGAGCCGTAGCCGTGATCTCATTCACGCCGGCCGCGGCGCCGACAACCACGGTCGCCACCACGACCACCACCACGCCCACCACCACGGTCGCTCCGGCGATCCTGCCGACCACCGGCAGCGAGGGGACCGGGGCGTCAATAGCGCTTCTGCTGCTAGTGGCCGGGTCGTTCTCACTGTTCGTCGCGCGCCGTCAACGATCGGTGTGAGAACGCGGGCGATCGGCCCGACCATGACGTGACGGCGTAAGACCGTCGTTGCAACAAGAGAGGCTCCGGGGCGACCATCCCGGAGCCTCTCCGCGTAACGGCGCACGAACTGGTCACACACACGAAACATTGGCGAGGCAGGCACGAAACGACGGGCTCGTACGGTGCGACGCAACCCGGCTGGCAACGAGGCCCTCGCCGTGTGATGTACCGAGTTGAAACCCCTACCAAACCCCTACCAACCCTTTGAGGAGGACCTCGTGCGCTACAAACGTGCGTTTCGAATCAGCTCCGGCCTGGGCGGTGTCATCGCAGTTCTTGCGATCACCCCATCGTCGGTCTTTGCCCAAGACGGCCCAAGCACCCAGGATTACCTGAACAACATCTGGGTGTTCATCGCTGGTGTCTTGGTGTTCTTCATGCAGGCCGGTTTCGCCCTGGTCGAAGCGGGCCTGACCCGCGCCAAGAACGTCGTCAACATCTTCGCCAAAAACATGGCGGATGCGATCGTCGGTATCACGGCATGGTTCGCCTGCGGCTACGCCTTCGCCTTCGGCGGCGGCGGGAGATGGATCGGTGATTCGGCGTTCTTTCTCGCCGACCAAGACCTGGCGACGATCCCTGAAGGTGGGCTGAGCATCGCGACGACGTTCTTCTTCCAGGCGGTGTTCGCCGCGACGGCAGTGACGATCGCTTCGGGAGCGATGGCGGAACGTACGAAGTTCAGCGCCTACCTCATCTTCTCGATGGTGATGTGTGCCTTCATCTACCCCGTGGTCGTGCACTGGACCTGGGGCGGCGGCTTCATCGCCGAAAAGGTCAACTTCGGTGACGCCCTCTCGTACTCCGACTTCGCCGGCTCCGGCATCGTCCACATGACCGGTGGAATTGCCGCCCTCATGGGAGCGATGGCACTCGGGCCCCGCATCGGCAAGTACGGCGCTGACGGCAAGCCACGGGCGATTCCCGGCCACAACATCCCGTTCGCGATCGTCGGGGTGTTCATCTTGTGGGTCGGCTGGTTCGGCTTCAACCCTGGTTCGGAGCTGCTGGCCGACGAGTTCGTCATCACGGTCGCAGTCAACACGATGCTCGCTGCCGTCGCCGGTGGGCTGTTCTGCGCGATCACGATCTGGTGGAAATCGGGCAAGCCCGACCTGGCGATGATCGGCAACGGCGTGCTCGCCGGGCTGGTGGCGATCACCGCCCCGTGCGGTGCGGTCGATGCATGGGCTGCCTTCGTGATCGGCGGCATCGCCGGCGTGCTCGTCGTGTTCGCGGTGTTCTTCTTCGACAAAATCAAGATCGACGATCCGGTCGGCGCCATCTCCGTACACGGCGTGTGCGGTGCCTGGGGTGTGTTGTCAATCGGCCTGTTCGCCAAATACGACGACGCCTTCCTGCTTCGTGAGGATGCCGGTCTGTTCTACGGCGACAACGGTTCTCAGTTGCTGACACAGTTCGCCATGATCGTCGTCATCGCCGTCTGGGTGGCGGCGACGACCGGCGTCTTGTTCTACGTCATCAAGAAGACGATCGGCCTCCGCGTCAGCGCAGAGGAAGAGGTCGAGGGCCTCGACGTCATCGAGCACGGTCTCGCCGGTTACGCCGGCGACATGGCCCATGTCTGAGCAACGGCAATACACGACAGCAATCGAAAGAGAGACAACATGAAACTCATCACCGCAGTCGTCAAGCCGTTCAAGCTCGACGACATCAAAGACGCCCTCAAGGCAGCCGGCATCGCCGGCATGACCGTCACCGAAGTCAGAGGCTTCGGTCGCCAGGGTGGCCACACCGAGACCTACCGAGGCGCCGAGTATCAGATCGACTTCGTGCCGAAGGTAAGCATCGCGCTGGTCGTCGACGACAGCCAGGTCGACGCGGTCGTCGACACGATCATCGCCGCCGCTGCCACCGGAAAGATCGGTGACGGCAAGGTCTGGGTGACAGATGTCGACCGATTGGTTCGTATCCGCACCGGGGAGGAAGGCGCCGAAGCGGTCTAGCTGCGCCGGTCGAGCACCCACCTCGCTCTGCGCACCTTTCCGCTACGGGTAGGGACGTTGCGGAGTACGAAACACCCCGGGCCACAGAGCTGTGACCCGGGGTGTTTCAGTTCTGAAGGTCGGGACTGGTCGCCACTGTCGCTAA
>CALFRK010000139.1 GCA_937919625.1 uncultured Ilumatobacter sp. | reverse complement strand
TCGCCGCCGGCGACGCACTGCTCTCGCCATCCGTGACGAAACGCCTGATCGAGGAGTTCGCTCGCAAACCCGAACCAGAGGCGTCGACTGCCTTACTGCCGACCGATCTCACCGATCGAGAACACGAGGCGCTCGAACTGCTCGCTCAGGGGCTCAGCAACCGCGAGATCGCGGAGGCGATGTTTGTGGGCGAAGCAACCGCCAAAACGCACGTAAGCCGACTACTCACCAAACTCGGTGTCCGCGACCGCGTCCAGGCGGTAGTGCTTGCCTATGAGACTGGCGTCGTTCGGCCAGGTGCACCCCCGCTATGACGAATCCGCCACCGAGCAGTCGGCACTCCCGTCGGTCGCCTGTTCGGTCGCCTGCGAGGTGTCCCAGCGCACTACCGACGCCGGCTGGACGGACGATACTGCGTTGCATCGTACGAGCGACTCGCGAACGCGACGGTTGGTGTCAGCAACGCAAAGTGTGACGGCATTTCGAGTCGGCGGTCGCTCTCTGCGAGACTTATGGCAGTGCGCATCGCGATCCCGAACGAGACATCTGGCGAGCGTCGCGTGGCAGTGACCCCCCAGGTCGTCCGCCGCTTGCTTGGGAGTGGGCATCACGTCGTCGTCGAGTCCGGTACGGGAGACGCGGTCGGTTTCACCGACGGCGAGTACGCCGAGGCAGGGGCGGAGGTCACCTCGGATCTGTACCAAGGGGCCGATCTGGTTCTTGTCGTCGGCCCACCGATGCCCGACCGAGCCGCTCGGATTCCGGAGGGGGCGGCGCTTGTAGGCTTTCTCGACCCCTTTGCCGCGACCGAGTTGATCGGGACACTTGTCGCCCGTCGGGTCACAGCGTTCGCGATGGAGGCGGTTCCGCGCACCACGCTCGCCCAGGCCATGGACGCCCAGTCGTCGCAGGCGTCGGCGGCCGGCTACCAAGCGGTGTTGTTGGCGGCGACCATGTCACCGCGGATTTTCCCGATGTTGATCACGGCTGCTGGAACCATCCCGCCGGTGAAGCTGCTGGTGCTCGGAGCGGGTGTCGCCGGGCTCCAGGCGATCGCCACCGCTCGCCGACTCGGCGCCGTCGTCTCGGCCTACGACATCCGCCCGCAGGTGAGAGAGCAAATCGAGAGCCTCGGCGCAAGGTTCATCGCCGCTCCGGTCGACGAGTCGGCGGCGTCGGCCAGCGGATACGCGAAGGAACTCGCAGATGAGACGCAGCGTCGCCAACAGGCGGCGCTGACGGAGAGCGTCGCGGCGGCGGACGTCATCATTACGACGGCCCAGGTGCCGGGTGGGCCGGCACCCATGCTGATCTCACGCGAAATGGTCGAAAAGATGCGCCCCGGTTCGGTGATCGTCGACGTCGCTGCGGCGACGGGAGGCAACTGTGAACTCACGCGGGCGGGCGGCGACATCGTTCACCGTGGGGTGCGGGTGATGGGGCCGACGGATCTCGCCGGCAGCGTGGCGATCGACGCAAGCGAGATGTATGCACGGAATCTTGACGCGTTTGTCGGCCACATCAGCGACGGTGACGGAAATCTCTCGTTTGACTTCGACGACGTGATCGTGTCCGACGCGTGCATCACCCACAATGGGCGGGTGATGCACCCCGTGACTCGCAGGGCGCTCAATCTGGAGGCGCCGGAGTGAACACTCTCGTCGTCGGGATCACCGTATTCGTGCTCGCATCGTTCGTCGGCTTCGAGCTGATCAGCAAGGTGCCACCGACCTTGCATACCCCATTGATGTCGGGGGCCAACGCGATCTCGGGGATCACGATCATCGGCGCCATCACAGCCGCCGGGCTAGGCGGCGAGACGCTGGCCGAGTTGCTCGGCTTCTTCGCCGTCGTGATGGCGACCATCAACGTTGTCGGCGGCTTCCTGGTCACCGACCGGATGCTTGAGATGTTCAAGAGTAAGTCGGACCGGGACAAGAGCCGGAATGGTTGAGCTTCTTTATCTTGCGTGCGGCGCCGCTTTCATCGTCGGGCTGAAGCGGCTCGGCAGCCCCCGAACCGCTCGGTCTGGCAACCGGCTCGCCGGGGTGGGGATGCTTGCGGCGATTGTGATCACCCTCGTCTCCGAAGACATCGTCAACTGGATGACGGTCGGCGCCGGCCTGGCGGTCGGCGCAGCATTGGGGGCCTGGTTCGCGATCCGGGTTCAGATGACATCGATGCCAGAGATGGTGGCGGCGTTCAACGGGTTCGGCGGGATCGCCTCGGCGTTCGTGGCGGCGGTCGCTGTGATCGAGGCCGATCTCGACTCGATCGCGGCTGAGACGAGTGTGTCGATCATCGTGTCACTCATTGTTGGGTCTGTCACGTTTACCGGCAGCTTCGTTGCGTTTGCCAAGCTCAAGGGTTTGCTACCGGGACGGCCGCTGCTGTTTCCGGGCAACAACGTCGTCAACGCGGCGCTCGGAGCCGGCATGATCGGGAGCGCGATCTGGGGCGCAGTGGAAGCCGAGCCCACCGGCTATTGGATCGCTGCGGGCCTCGCTCTCGTGATCGGCGTTCTGGGCACGCTGGCGATCGGCGGCGGAGACATGCCAGTCGTCATCTCGCTCCTGAATTCCTTCTCGGGTGTTGCGGCCGCTGCGGCTGGCTTCGCCATCGAGAGCAACGCGCTGATCATCGGCGGTGCCCTGGTCGGGGCAGCCGGACTGATCCTGACGGTCCAGATGACCGAGGCCATGAATCGGTCTCTGGCCAACGTGCTGTTGTCCGGATTCGGTTCCGGCGGGGGTTCCGGCGCTGGCCCCGGCGGTGACTCCGGCTCCGGCGACAAACCGGTGAACCGAGCAACCGCCGACGATGTGGCGATCGCCCTTCGGTACGCGACGTCCGTGATCATCGTGCCCGGCTACGGACTGGCCGTCGCTCAGGCGCAGCATGCTCTTCGTGATCTCACAAACGCCCTCGAAGAGCAAGGAATCTCTGTCCAATACGCAATTCACCCGGTCGCCGGGCGGATGCCAGGCCACATGAATGTGTTGCTCGCCGAGGCTGATGTCCCCTACGAACTGCTGCTCGATCTGGAGCAGTCGAACCCGAAGTTCCACCGGACTGACGTGGTGTTGATAGTCGGCGCCAACGACGTGGTCAACACCTCGGCTCGAGACGATTCCGGCTCGCTGATTTACGGGATGCCGATCCTGACCGTGGATGCCGCCGCCCGGGTCATCGTTGTCAAGCGAAGCCTGTCGCCCGGGTTCGCAGGCATTGACAATCCCCTCTTCTACGAGTCGAAAACGCAGATGTTCTTTGCCGATGCCAAGGCCGCGCTCGAAGACACGTTGACCGCACTCAAGTCGTTATAGACGGGGAAATGGTCGGCGGTGGGCCGTGTGGTGTGCGATCCAGTCGTAGGCCCGAACCGGCCCGTGGCCAACGGGCCGCGAGCCCGTCAACGACACAGTCGCGGCCGGATCGGTGCTGAATTCGTACGACTTCGACATGGCACTCCTTCAAGACGGATTCAGCAAGCTAGCAATCGGCCAGGTTGATCGTCGAGTCCCGGTTCGTTGGAATCTCGTAAGAATCCGCTCCCGATCGCTTGCGTTGGTGGCTTGCCAGCACACAATGGTTCGATGAACGGTGCGGCCGCAAGGGTGCTTGTCGTCGACGACGACAAGGGAGTCCGCGAATCGTTGCTGATGGCACTCGGGTACGAGGCGTACGACGTCACGGCCGTGTCGAACGGCGGTGAGGCGCTAGCCCAACTCGCCGGCGATCATGAATTCGACGCCGTG
>CALFRK010000138.1 GCA_937919625.1 uncultured Ilumatobacter sp. | reverse complement strand
CAGGGATTGGTATCAGGGATTGGTATCAGGGATTGGTATCAGGGATTGGTATCAGAGGACGATGCTGGTCACGAGCCGATACCCAACGATCTTCCCCAGTGACGCTCTTCGTCCAACACATCCCAGGCGGCCAGGGCCGCCGTGGCCGCCAGTGTCAGACTGACGACCGCGCCGAGGATGTCACCGACATCTACCAACTCATACGCCGTGATTCGCCCACTCGCAAAGAACCCTCGGAACGGATCGCGTATCACCAGCGACGCCACGAGAGCGCCCGCTACGAGGGCGAGAGCGCCGGCGCACCGGGCGACGCGTCGACCCCGGAAGACGTGACGCTTTCGCGACATGTTCGACTCCACCAATCCCCAAGCCGACCAACTCAACGCCGCCAGCGACGCGATCACGATGCCGAGCGTCGCCAATGTCGATGCGCGCCCGCCGGCATCGCCCGACCACACCGCGACACCATGGGCGGATGCCAGTAGCGCGATCGCTCCAGCCAGGCCGACTGTGCGGACCCTGGACGAGGCCCTCCAGCTCGACAAGACATGAGCACTCGATCTCGCTCGATGGTCCCGCTTGCTTGTGCCGTTCGTCGGTTCGACAGTCATCGCTCCCCCGCAGTCGTGCTCACAGCCAGCCCCCCGCTGGCCCACGTTCCTGGTCGAAACGTTCCCCTACCCAAGCACATCGAGGGTTCAGGCGCAAATACTGGAGGATCTCGATCGAAGATCGATCAGCGAAAGGCCACTCCCCGAGCATCGTGGACGCCGTCGTGCGCTCACACGGCAGTTCTGCGGCGGGTCGTTTCGCATCGCTCCGACGTTGCAGCGCAACGGCGTCAAGGGCCGTAGACTTGGCCGCTACATACCGTTTCAAGGGGCTGACTGGTTTCGACATCAGAACTGTTGGGCGGGTTTGCGACCCGAGTTGCTCAGACTCGCTAAACGGGGCACAAACAAGAAGTGCCAATGAGCATTTCGCTCTCGCCGCCTGATTCATTTCAGATGGAAGGAGAGTCACCGTGAGCAGCAATGCCGCACGGGGCCAATCCATCACAGCCCGGCAACAGAAGTGAGGGATGACGGCAGGAAAGACTGCTGACGGCGAGAAAGACCGCTGACGATTCGGAAAGACGATTCGTGACTCACCCCTGATTCTTCGATGACGGAGTGGGTAGCCGACCCGCCGGTACACCTGCGTAGGTGTAGAGCGGGAATGGTCGTATCGGGTCCGTTCTCAGACTGTTGGACGGGGGTTCGATTCCCCCCAGCTCCACGAAAAGTGCTATCTACCAGGTGTTTTACACCGGTTGGACGGAAGGATCATTCCCCCGTCCATCACTCGGATCTACCAGGGAAATCACGGAGCGATGGTGCCGTTCACCAGGTGCTTCACCATCTCGATGTCGCCGCCGCCGCCCCAACGCTTGAGGCCGAGGACGGGAAAAGGCCGGATGACGTCGAGCTTCGCAGCCCATTCGCCCGCGACCGACGTGCACGATGTCACCCATCGGTCGCCAGCGACTCGAGTGAACGCTGCGGCGAGCGTCCGGCACCGGCCTGAGTTCGGCGCTGCGTTCGGGTGCATCGATCGAGGTCGCTCCTGCTCGGCTGAGTACGAGTCAGCTCATCAGCAATACCGACCCGTCCCCGTTTTGGCAACGTGATTACGAGCTACCCGCTCCGAACCCTGACCCGACCGACTTCGGCCGGGAGTGAAGCGCGAGAGCGAACGATCGGGCCGGCGGTTATCGCGTGGGTGTGGGGCACGGATCGACCGATTGAAAGTGCCGTACTAGTGCGGATCCGCCGAGTTGTGCCACCCGTCGGAATGTGCAATCCGTCAGCTCCAGCGCGCTGGGCGACGACGTCTTGGATCAGGGTGATGTTTGTTCTGTCGGTGTCGTGTTGTTCGGGCGTGACTCCACGTACTCGCCGGTGTACTGCTCGAATAGTTCGAACGATTCGTCTGTCAGCGTCGGCCAGAGGGTGCGGCCGTCGCCGGCGGTGGCCCACATCGCGGCCGCGTCGTCGCGATCACGATCAAGAACGAACCGATAAAAATCTGCGAAGTACTCGCCGTAGCTATTGTCGAAGAGGTAGAGCAGCGATACGACTTGGCCGTTCTCGACATTCATGGACAGGGTGCCCTCGACGGGGTCGGCGCCGGCTGCGGTGGCCCATGCGTTGCTCTGCAACACGGTGCACTGGACTTGATTGGGTTCACGCGCTTCGCAGGCCTGTGGTTCGAAGCGCCAGTCCGATGCGTTGATCCAACCGAAGAGGTTGACGAGATCGTCCCGACTGGTCGCGCCGAACACACTGATCGGCTCGGCGCTCTCGCTCACGAGTTGGACGATCGTGTCGGGGTCGTCGGTGTTCAGTGCCGTGGCGAGTTGCTCGCCGACTGTTGTCAACGCTGCGGCATCGAATGGTGCAGCGTCGGAATCGTCCCCGCCGAGAGCCGTTGTTGGGGTGGTGTCGACAACCACCGTATTCGGGGCCGGCTGATCGGCCGGCTCCGACCCGTCATTCGTCTGCCAGATCACGACCAGTCCGGCGATCAACACAACGATCGATGCTGCCACGGCGAGCATCGTCAGGCGTTTCGGTGACCGATCGGTTTCGGTGGAACGTGGAGTGAGCATTATTGCCTCCTGGCTCGGAAGTACGGTTCGCGGATCGCGGACAGGTGTGGTCGTTGCCTCGACGTAGTCGACGAGCTGGCGAGCAAGATCCAAGTCACGCATCGTGAATCACCCCTAGCTCCGCTCGAAGCCGGCGGAGACCTCGAGCAAGATGTGTGTCGAGGCTCGACACGCTGACGTTGAGGGATGCAGCAGCCTCGTCGCGGGCCCACCCCTCGGCATGCACCATCATCACTGCCGCCCGCTGCTTCTCGGACAAGCGTTCAAGAGCGGCGGGTAGCTTCGGTTCGACCGCATGAGCAACCTGGTCGGGCACGGCCAAGAAGAGTGGCTCGCGGCGCCGTCGATGCACCCTTGTACGGCCGACTCGATAGAGATACCCACACGGGTTCTCCATGCTCCTGACGCGGTCCCTGTTCTCCCAGGCGTAGAGCAACGCAATGCTCGTCGCCTCGAGTCCAGCATCCTGCCCGAGCGCAGCAACGAGTGCCCGGCGCAGCTTCGGCTCAGCAACTGCAACGAAGCTGTCGAACCAATCCCCAATACCCGAAGTGTCAACGCCATCATCAGCGTCGTCAGCTTCGCGAAGCCTCGTACTTGTAGACCCCTCCCACCCTCGATCGCGCCACAACAAATTCTGGGAACCGATTCATCAGCCAAGATCGACTTCCACAGGCCTCCCGCCGACCGCTACCAGCGCATCTGCAGCGTGCGCCGTTCGACCCCGACAGGGCGCCTCAAGACTGTAGTGGCCGGCAACAGACCGCAGACTCGACAACGCCCCGGACCGGACCTGCGCACATCGACGACCAGCACCTGGTCACTCGTTGAGACGACCGGACACGCGGTCCCTGCCGCGACCACAATCGCACCGCACGACCAGCCGTGCACCAGCAAGCCGATCAGAATGCTCAAGCCCCGAACGTCAGGCCCCGATCAGAACCGGCATTTCCGATCATCCGGTCGCCAAGGCGCGCCGCTCGATAGCTGCACGCATAATCCCGACCAAACGCAGGAAGCAGGCGCCGCAGTGCGGCCCAAGCGTGACGTCACACTTTCACGGCCATATCAACCAGAATCGAGCGCTCGGCGGGCGTCCGAATGGCGAACGTCAACCGGACAGTGGAACTGATCCGGCGTCGGGTGACGGTCTGTGTGAATGAACGTCGGCGTCGGCCGAGCGATGTCAGCTGAGTTCTCGAACCCTGACAGTGTCGACGTGCTGTTGGAACGTCGCGAGCTTGCCATCGCTAACGGTCCACACGTGGGCCATCTTCACCACGGCGGGCTCTCCGTAGCTCTTGTGCTTCCAGCTGTAGTTGCCGAGAGCCACGACGGTGTCACCCTCAGCGACGATCTGGTCGGGAACTGCGGCGAATTCATCGCCGATCTCTCCGAGCCGCATGAACACTCCTTCAAGCACTGCTTGGGGGCCGACGTACGTCCCGGCGAGCGGGAATCCGTCGGCTTCGGCCCACTGGATGTCTTCTGCCATCCAGAAGTGGGCCGCATCTTCCCGTCCCGGCATGTCAGGTCAAGGTCGAGCTTGGGTGCCGAGGCGGTCTGGAACGATCTCGCCCCCTGGAGGAAGCCAATCGCCGATGTCGCTTCCAGATTCTGGGGCGTCCTCAAGGTTGATGCCGCCCTCGAGTGGGAGGTCAACGATGGAAGTTCCGTCGTCAGATGCGCGCTCCAGAATCAGGCCCTGAGGTGTGGTCGGATACCACCGGGCAAGGCCGTCATCGACGTTGAACCAGAAGTCCCGCTCGTTGTCGGAGATGGGAGGAGCAGCCACGAGGTACAGCACGGCGCGCCCACCAATCGGCATGGCATCTCGAAGCGCCTCGATGTCGGATGTGTTCGGGCGCTGGAGCATGACTGCGATCGGATCTCGCGTCGATTCGGCCTCAAACACGAACAACGCATGTTTGCTGGCGGAGGGGTCTGTTGCGCTCGATCCGAACACCGGGCCGTCGATGACATCGACCAAGGTGGCTTCAACCACAAGTTCGGATCGAGATGCCAGGTCGGTCCGTGTACCCGCTGGGTCGTAGTCCGCCGAGAACGAGCCGAAGTACTCCTCGTACGACAACGAAACCAGCTGATCTGAGCTTCCACCACGCATCCACACCGCAGCAATCGACACGGCAACCAGCAGCCCAGCCGCCACCGCGAGCACAGTACGGCGACCCGTCAACCGAGAACCGATCGGCTGGGGAACAGCCCCCACGTCGTTGAGTACGTCGTCTGCGTGACCGACCGCGGGGATCTCTGCGGCGGCGGCGGCGAACAGCGCCTCGAGACGGCGGTCATCGTCGGCGACACTCATGTCAGCTCCTTGAGAAGATGCCGCTTCGCCCGTTGGATCCATGGGCCGACTGATCCGATCGGGCAATCCAGCGAGGCGGCGATCTCGTCGGTGCTGAGCCCTCCGTAGAACTTCAGTACGACGGCGGCTCGCTGGTTGAACGGCAAACGAAGTAGTACGTCGTGGAGTTCTGCGAATCCTGCGGGGTGCGTCGACTCGGCCATCACCTCCGCACCGAGTGTCCGCCTCCGCCTTCGGCTGGACGCGTGGTCACGACACCCGTTGAGCACGCACCGATTCAGATATGGACCTGGATCAGCGAGGTCGCCCCATCGTTGCCAGACCTGTAGCAAGGCGTCGTGTACAACGTCGTGAGCTGCGTCCCGATCTCGAAGCAGCATCGCCGCTCGGCGCAGCTGACCCGGAAACTCAGAATCGAAGAACGCGGAGAACGCAGCAGCATTCGCTTTCGCTTCCTCATCTTCGATGATCATCGGCACCCCGGATCGAGTCCACACCAGTATCCACCAGCGAAGCCGGCGTTCTGATACAACCGATTCGCAGATTCGCAGCGAACCTAGGAGAACCGAGAGGCCGTCGATTCTGCGCCGAGCTGTCATTGGGGTCGCGCAGGTTCGACCATGACCGCACACTTCGACACGCCGAATCACCGTCGACTGCTCGATCACACGACTCGGGAACGGCCCCAGCGTGACGCCGCATAGTCCCGGCTGTTGGTTTGGCTATGGAGCGTTGACGGATTGCCCGTAGCGCTGGCGGGCTGCTTCGCCCGAGGTTCCGACCATCGCTCCGATCGCTGCCCACGAGTGCCCGTTGTGCCGGGCGTGGACGACGGCGTCACCGAGAGTGCGTTCTGCGTTGGCGCGGTCGAGGAAGGCCTCTCGGACGAGTCGCAACTCGGTGGCGTCGTGAACGTCGTCGGGTTCGTGGGATTCGAATCGAGCGGCGAGTTCGTCGGCGTGATCGAGAATCTCTTGTGCAGTGCGGGGCATGGTGGTCACCTCAGGTACTTCGGTCGGGCGGGCATGGCGTGCACGATGATCGGGCCGTCGCTGGTGTCGACGACGCCGATCTCGAGCAAGTTGGCGGCGGGGTCAGCGCCGATGAACATCGTGAATCCTTCGTCGAGTTCGTCCACGAGGATCGGATTGTTGAAGGCGTGAATCATGTCGTCGTCGCGGATGCTGTGTTTGCGTGCGCTGGGGGCGACGAGCGGCGCATCCACCTCCACAAGTTAGCTTGCATCGCCGGGGATCGCAAGTTGACTTGCGAACGCACTCGATATCGGCACACGTAATCCCGCCCGACCGTTGTGAGACCGCGCTGCACCACGGCCCAAGCCGCCCACCGCATAGTCACGACGGCCAAGGCCGAACCGGCCACTGTCGGGAATCGTGTTACTTGCGGCACCTCAACAAGCCCGGCCTGACCGACTGCGCCGGGTATCCGGCGGGCCGGACTCTGCTGTGGATCGAGGGTCTTGTCAGGGGAGGGTCTTGTCAGAGT
>CALFRK010000137.1 GCA_937919625.1 uncultured Ilumatobacter sp. | reverse complement strand
GCCTGGCAGTTCCCTCCCGGCCAGCGACATCGATGGATCACAGGCGTGGTGGGGTGATCTAGAAACAGATCATATGATCTTGTTTCCGATCATCGACGGAGTAGTATGACGGAATGGATCTGGGCTCACCAGTTCTCGACGTTGCACCCGCCGTCCGCGGAGCGCTGCTCCAGGCGCTGGCCCGGCTCGAGCAGCCTGTCACCCGGCGACAGCTCGCTGCTGCTGCTGGCGTTGCCCCCGGCAATGCCAGCGCTGTCGTCGAGGAGCTGATCCAGACTGGGCTCGTGGGCGAGACCGTCGCCGGCCGATCGTCGATGGTCATGCTGAACCGGAGCCACCTCGCGGCTGGGCCGGTACTTGCTTTGGCGAGTCTGCGCGGCGAGCTGATCCGGCGACTGCGCCAGCGGCTCTCGGGATGGCCCGACCTTCACGGTGCCTGGCTCTTCGGGTCGGTGGCCCGGGGTGACGCCGACAGCGACTCTGACATCGACCTTCTGATCGTGGCAGACGACCTCCAGTCGACAGAGCTGCACGATCGCCTGGCACAGCTCCATGCCGACGTTCGCTCCTGGACCGGCAACGATCTGCAACTCGTCGAGCACTCGCAAACGTCGTGGCGGAAGCTCGTACGAGCCAAGAACCCGCTTGTCCAGCAGATTCGGCTGGACGGGATTTCGCTCGCAGGTGACACTGCCTCGTTGCTGGGGCGTCAACGATGAGTCGGGGCAGGGGTGCCCGCAAGACGTGCGACGTGCAGCAGGCGCGGCAGCGCCTTGTCGACGCCCGCCAGTTCATTGAAGCGGCCAAACTGCTGGATTCGCCAGACGTCGTAGCGACGTGCGCAATCCACGCCGCGATCGCGGCTGCCGATGCGATCACCTGCCACGCGCTCGGTGAGCGGTCAAGCGATGGTCATCACGCGTCAGCCGTCGATCTGCTCCGCCAGGTCGACTCCAGATTGGCAACGGCGCTCAAGAGGGCGCTCGACCGCAAGACTCAGGCGGGCTACGAAAGCGTCGACATCAGCGCCGCCGACGCAGCGAGTTGTGTGAAGTGGGCCGAGCAGTTGCTCGCGGCCGCGTCAGCCCGTCTACAGAACTGATCGAGCGGTCGCCTCCAACGAAGTCGGCGAGATCGAGGTGCTCGACGACATCTCGGGGGCCAGGTCAGAGCACTATCGACGCGACCGCGCAGCCCGCGAAACCCCAACTCAGACGTTGAAGCGGAACTCCATCACGTCGCCGTCTTGGCCGATGTAGTCCTTGCCTTCGACGCGGAGCTTGCCGGCGTCTTTGGCGGCGTTCCACGAGCCGAGCTGGAGCAGTTCGTCCCACTGGATCACCTCGGCGCGGATGAAACCGCGCTGGAAATCGGTGTGGATCCGGCCGGCGCATTCGGGTGCCGTGGAACCTTGGTAGAAGGTCCAGGCGCGTGACTCTTTCTCGCCGGTCGTGAGGTAGGTGCGCAGCCCGAGCAGGTGATACGCCGAGCGCACCATCCTGAACAGGGCGCCCTCGCCGAGCCCGAAACCTTCGAGCATTTCGGCTCGCTCGGCGGGGTCGGTGATGGCCGCCGCCTCTGCTTCGAGTTGGACACACATGCCGATCACCTCGACGTTGTCGCCGGCGTCGTTGAACTCGGCCTCGATCCGGGCCGTAGCGGCGGGGATGTCGTCGAGGGCGTCTTCGCCGACGTTGACAACCGCCAGCACGCGCCGGTTGGTGAGCAAGAAGTAGGGCGCCAGGAGCTGCCGGTGGTCTTCTTTCAGGCCGGCCCGGTAGAGCGGACGTCCGTCGCTGAGCGATTCGTAGGCGATCCGCAGGGCGTCGATCTCGTCGCCGAGCGTCTTGTCCAGCTTCGACTGGCGTTCGGCCTGGTTGAGCCGCTTTTCGACGGTTTCGAGGTCGGCCAGGGCCAGCTCGAGCTCGACGACACGCAGGTGTTCGAGTGGGTCGGATGGGCCGGTGATGTCGTCATCCTCGAAGGCCCGCAGCACGAACACGATCGCATCGACTTCGCGGATGTTGGCGAGGAACTTGTTGCCGAGGCCCTCACCTTTGGAGGCCCCCTCGACGAGCCCACCGATGTCGACCACCTCGACTGATGCGTGGATGACCTTCTTCGACTTCGACATGATCGCCAAGCGATCGAGGCGGTCGTCGGGCACTCGGGCGACGCCGATGTTGGGGTCTTTCGTGGCGAACGGATAGGGCGCAGCGAGCGCACCCCCGCCCGTGAGTGCGTTGTAAAGAGACGACTTACCCGCGTTGGGCAGTCCGACAAGACCGAAGCGTTCCATGAGGTGAAGCAGGCTACCGACCCGTTCGCTCGACCGAGTGGGCTGGTGGGGTGGCGGCGGCGGCCCGCTACCGGGCAACGCGTGAACAACTTGCGCACTATCTACGCAAGTTGTTCACGCGATCGCCGAACTCGGGCAACGCGATACCCGTGAGGGCTCAATCGATTGTGCCGCGCTCGACGATCCATTGGGTTGGTTGTCCGGTGACGGCCGCGATGTGGTCGAAGTCTGCGTCGTAGTGCAGGACCGTGAGCGACAAGGCCTCGGCGACTGCTGCGATCAGGAGATCGGGCACCTTGCGTCCCTTGAGTCCCTCGGCGGCAAGCCTGCGTTGGACCTGTCGTGCGCGGTCGAAGTGATGTGCTTCGACGTCGATTTGACGGAACGCTCCGAGCGCCACGACGAGCCGGTCCCATTCGTCGGCGTTGCGCGCCGAGAAGCCGATCTCGAGGTCGGTGATGGACGTACGTGCGAGGCCCTCATTGTCGAGTTCCTCGATTCGCCGGAGGACCGAAGGGGCGCGGAGTCGGGTCAGAACGCTCGTGTCGAGCAGAAACATCAGCGCCAGGCGGCGGAACGGTCATCGAGGTCCGCGTCAGCGAGAACCGACAGTGCGCTTGCGAGTTCGGCGCGGCGTTGGCGAGCGGCGCCGCGCAGCGCCTCGTTGACGGTGTCTTTGATGGTGCGGGTACCGAGTTGGGCGCGGGCGGCATCGAGCGCATCGTCATCGACGTCGATCAATCGCTTGGTCATACCGGGAGTATATACGCGTCGCCGATGCAGATATACGGATTCGTGAACGCGTACGGCAATGGTCGCGATTTCGTGGCACCGGATCGGAGCCGAAGTGTTCCAGGCTGGCCGCCAGGAGCATCGTGAATATGGCTGCACGGCCGGTGGTGCGGGCGATCCGAGGCTCGGTATCACGACCTGTTGCGGTGGGGGAGAGGTCGGGGCTCTACACGACGTCGAACTGACAGCGGGTTCCGGTGCCACCCGGCTCGGGGAGTTCGACCTCGCCGATTGAGCGTGCCGCTGACGTCGATTTACTCGATCCGGGCCGATGGTGACTTACTTCGTGGCGCGGACGAAGGCCGACATCAGCTTTCCGTCGGCGTCGGCGAACTCGTCGATGTCGATGCCCTGCGCGGCGAGCAGGTCCTTGGCATCGGCGAGGTGGTACACGCGGGTGGGAACCACCTCGATGTCGGTGAAGCCGGCCTGTGCCAGTAGCGATCGGTACTCATCCTCGTCGAGAGCGCCGGCCACACACCCGATCCACGCCTCGACGCTGGAGCGGATCGACGGGTCGATCTCGCCGCGGGCGACGACGTCGGAGACTGCGAACCGTCCCCCGGGTCGCAGTACGCGAAAGGCCTCACGCAGCACTTGACCCTTGTCGCCGGACAAGTTGATGACGCAGTTGGAGATGACCACATCGACGGAGTCGTCGGGGAGTGGGATGTTTTCGATCTGTCCCTTGAGGAACTCGACGTTCTCGAGCCCGGCTTCCGCCTGGTTGCGGCGGGCCAGCTGGAGCATTTCGTCGGTCATGTCGAGCCCGTAGGCGTACCCTGTTGGCCCAACTCTGCGCGCCGACAGGAGCACGTCGATGCCGCCACCCGAGCCGAGGTCGAGGACTACGTCTCCCTCGTGGAGATCGATCAGCGCCGTGGGATTGCCACAGCCGAGCGATGCTGCGCCGGCGGCCGGCGGGAGTGCGGCGGTCTCGTCGCTGGTGTAGAGATCTCGGGTGATCGGGTCGCCGATACCACAGCCGCAAGAGGTCGGCAACGGCGGGTCGGTCAAGAACTGGCGAGCCATCTCGCCGTATCGGTCACGGACCTGCTCGAGGAGTCGACTTTGGTCGGTATCGGTGCTGTTCGTCATGTGAGCCTCCTGAATCGTCGTCTCCATCATATTGATAATCATCGATATGTCAACCGCCCCGGGTCGATGCGCCGTTCAGGGGAGGGCGCACTCGGGCGGATCGGGTG
>CALFRK010000136.1 GCA_937919625.1 uncultured Ilumatobacter sp. | reverse complement strand
ACCGAGAACACGCTTCATCACCTCAACGAACAGCTCGAAGTGCGTGCCGGCGAGCGCGCCGCCGAGCTTGCCGAACGCCAGTTGCAACTCGAACAGGCGCAACAACTCGCCCATATCGGCACTTGGAGCGCGGACCTGCAGACCGGCGAATCGGTCTGGTCCGACGAGATGTTCCGCATCTTCGGACGCGACCGCACCACGTTCACTCCGAACATCGACACCCTCAAGGCCGCGATCCATCCCGACGACCGTGAACAACTGTGGCAACTGGTCAACGATGCGACCGACGGCCTGGACGGGTTCGCGGCCGACCGTCGGATCGTGTTGCCAGACGGCTCGAGCCGTTGGGTTCGTGACACAGGGAAACTCGAGCGCGACGCGGACGGCCGACCCGTGCGGCTGACCGGCACGATTCAGGACATCACCGAGCGCAAGGGCGCCGAACAGGAGTTGGTTGTCGCTCGCGACCAGGCCGAGCGCGCCAACCGGGCCAAGACCAAGTTTCTGTCGCACATCTCCCATGAGCTGCGCACACCGCTCAACGCTGTGTTGGGGTTCGCCCAGTTACTCAAGATCGACACGCTCACTTCGGATCAAACGGAGTCCGTCGACGAGATCCTGCGGGCCGGCGAGCATCTCCACGACATGGTCAACCAGATGCTCGACCTGGCAATGATCGAGTCGAACGATCTGACGATCGACATCGAACAGGTCGCGTTGCGACCGCTCGCCGAAGCTTGCATCGACATCGTCGCCCCGCTCGCCGCCGAACGCGGTATCAGCATCACCACCTGCTTCGTCGACGAAGGTGCTGTATTCGCTGATCCGAACCGGCTACGCCAAGTGGTCGACAACCTGCTCTCCAACGCGGTGAAATACAACAACAGAGGCGGCACGATCGAGTTGCGCTGCCACAGCGAGCACCAACGGGTGCGAATCAGCGTGCACGACAACGGCATCGGTATCGCCCCCGAAGCAATGGAACGCCTGTTCGCACCGTTCGAACAGATCGAGCCGACCTATACGGGCAGGAGCGGCGCCGGAATCGGGCTGGCACTGTGCCGGCGGCTGATCACGGCGATGCACGGCAGCATAGAGGTCGAATCCGAACTTGGTAGCGGCACCACCGTTTCGCTCGAACTCCCCGAGGTGCCAGGTCCCGGCAACACTGCCAACACCGCCAACACTGCGATCACGACGCCCGACACATCGCCTCGCACCGAACTTCGCACCGAACTTCGCACCGTGCTCTGCGTCGAAGACAACCCGACCAGTATGCGGCTGCTCGAACGGATCCTCCTACCGAGTAGCGGGTTCGAGACGATCGAAGCGTCGCGCGGCGACACCGTTGCAGACCTGGCACGCCAACACCAGCCCGACATCATCCTGCTCGACATCGGCCTTCCTGACATCGACGGGCACGAGGTGCTACGACGGCTGCGAGCCGACCCGCTCACCCGCCAGATCCCCGTCGTGGCACTCACCGCCGATGCAATGTTCACGAATACCGACCGCCTCGAGCAAGGTTTCGCCGCCTACGTGACCAAACCGTTCAAAGTGCAACAACTGGTCGACATCATCGAGCACTACTCGCACGAATATTCCGGGACCTGAAGACCGCGGGCCAGAACCAGCGCAGCCGGCAGATCGCATCAGGGCACCACGTCGGTGCATGCAGCCTCCATACTGGGAGCGCTATGGCGACGCCTGATGACGAACGTTCGACAACTACCGATTTTGTACGCGAGCTGGTGCAGCGCGACATCGACGGTGGCACCTATCGCGGACGTGTGCAGACACGATTCCCTCCCGAACCCAACGGCTACCTGCACATTGGGCACGCCAAAGCGATCACGCTCGATTTCGAGCTGGCCCGCGAGTTCGGTGGCGTGTGCAAGTTGCGCTTCGACGACACCAACCCCGACACCGAGGAGGTTTCGTTCGTCGAGGGCATTCTGGCCGACCTCGAGTGGCTCGGATACGACCCGGGCCAGCCGCTGTACGCCAGCGACTACTTCGAGCAGCTGTACGACTGGGCCGAGTTGCTGATCACCGACGCAAAGGCCTACGTCGACGACCAGAGCAGCGACACGATCCGCGCCCAGCGCGGCGGCTACGGCAAGCCCGGAATCGAATCACCACACCGCGATCGGCCAGTCGCGGAGAACCTCGATCTGTTGCGCCGTATGCGAGCCGGCGAGTTCGCCGACGGCTCGCACGTGCTGCGCGCCAAGATCGACATGCAGCACGACAACATGCAGCTGCGCGACCCGGTGATGTATCGGATTCGGCGCGGCCATCACCATCGCACCCTTGACGCCTGGGTGATCTATCCCACCTACGACTGGGCGCACGGCCAGAGCGACGCCATCGAGGGCACAACGCATTCGTTGTGCACACTCGAGTTCGACAGCCACCGGGCGCTCTATGACTGGTTCCTCGAGCAGTTGCCGCTGCCCGGCGACCAGCCCCGCCAAACCGAGATGGCGCGGCTCGAGCTGACCCACACGGTCACGTCCAAGCGCAAGCTCGCCAAACTCGTCGACGACGGCGTCGTCGACGGCTGGGACGACCCACGCATGCCGACGCTGCGTGGCCTGCGCAGGCGCGGCTACCCGGCGTCGGCGATCCGAGAGTTTTGTAGATTCATCGGGGTCGCCCGCACCAACAGCCGACACCAGATCGAGCTGTTGGAGTCGTTCGTTCGCACCGAACTCAACCGCACCGCCCAACGGCGGATGGCGGTGTTGCATCCGTTGCGGCTGCAGATCACCAACTGGCCGACCGATGCCAACGACAACCCGATCGTCGAGCACTTCGAGGTCACCAACAACCCCGAGAACGAGAGCGACGGCACCCGTTCGGTCGCTTTTTCGGGTGACCTCTTCATCGAACACGACGACTTCCGGGCCGATCCCCCGCCGAAGTACTTCCGGCTGACACCAGGCCGCGAGGTTCGACTGCGTGGCGCCTATCTCATCACGTGCACCGGGTACGAGACCGACCACGATGGCAACGTCACCACGGTGCTCGCCACCTACGACCCCGACACGAAGGGTGGCTCCGCGCCCGACGGTCGCAAGGTCAAGTCGACGATGCACTGGGTGTCGGCACCGCACGCCGTGCCGGCAACAGTCGCCTTGTACGGGCGGCTTTTCACGGCGGAGGTGCCCGGCGAAGCCACGGGCGACCCACTCGACGACGTCGACCCCGACTCGCGTGAGCTGCTGACCGGATGCCAGGTCGAGGCGGCGCTCGCCGACACTCCGCCCGGCGAGGTCGTGCAGTTCGAACGGCTCGGATATTTTGCCAACGACCCACGCCAGCCGATGTTGTTCCACCGCACGGTCGGGCTCCGCGACGAATGGGCGAATCAACAAAAACGCAACGGATGAAGGGTCTCTGGGACCGCGTCACCGGCGTAACAGCGGACCTTACAGCAAGGTGACGGACAAGTGACCTAGCGAGTAAGCAGAAGTCCGAGCTGGCGCGAGCGGGCGACGAGCATGCCGTCCTGATCCCACAACGCGCCCGACTCGATCAGCCGACCGTCGACGAGGTCGTCGCATTCGAACCTTGCCTGCACCCAACCCGGCGCCGGCCGCCGACGGACATGCACCGTAAGTTCGACGCTGGGCACCCAGCCGACCCTACCGAACTTCGAAAACAGCGATGGAGGGAAGGCATCAGAGAACAGCGGTAACGCGACCGTCGAGGGTTCGGCGCCATCACCGAACCTGATCCAGCCCTCCATCACTGCATCTCCAGTGGGGTCGGCCGTAGCGCGGTCGGGGTGGATTCGAATGTCGAGACGATCAAGAATCGGCAGTTCGACACCCTGGTCGAGCGCCCGCCGGTCGACACACTCGTCAGGGGGCGGAATCTCCGGGGCCGACACATTGATCTCGACGGGCGGATCCTCACTTGGCACCAACTCGCCGAAGGCTGCCATAACGGTCAGCCGTTCACTGCCGTCGAGCACCAGCGAACCACGAGCCACCGACGTGGTGCGCCCCGTGCGAATCAGCTCAGCCCGAACCTGGGCCACCTGCAGATCGCCCTGGGCGATCTGGACCGGTCGCAGGAAATGAGTGGTGACCGAGATCGGGTCGGCGTGCCCTCCCAGCTTTTGCAACGCCCGCAGAACCGGTGTCAAGGCGTAGCCACCGTTTGCACTGGCGCCGATGTTCCACCGGTCGCCAAACTCAGCCTGCCACTCGCCTGGTGTGATCGGTTTGACTGCCGTCTCGTCTTCGAAAATCCCCACGGGCCTCATCGTGCCAGAAACGGTTCGCCATCCACAGGTGTAGCGTCGTAAGTACCATGCCTGACGCGTCCGCACACGATTCTCTCGGCGACGAAGACCTCGCTGCCTACCGTTCCGTTCTCGAAGAACTCCGAACCGAGCTCGAACACCGCGAGGCCCTAAAGCGAGAAGGTGCCGACATCCCGATCGGCGACATTACATACGGCAAGCAAGCTGGCAAGGGCTCCGGCGCTACCGAACGTTTCGAGGACGTCGCCATCCACGGCCAGGTGGCCCAACAATTGGCTGCCGTCGAGCAGGCACTCGCCCGCATCGAAGCCGGTGAATTCGGCGTCTGTCCGGGCTGCAACCAGGCGATCCCGATCGACCGACTCAACATCATCCCTTGGGCGGCCACTTGTGTATCGTGCGCCTGAACATCACACCCTGAACATCACACCCTGA
>CALFRK010000135.1 GCA_937919625.1 uncultured Ilumatobacter sp. | reverse complement strand
TAGTGACACCTACGCTGCGTGACGATGCGCACTGTGATTACAAATGCTCGCCTGACCGATGGTCGGGTCGTCGACATCGCCGTCGAGGGCGGCCGCATACAGGCAGTCACCCCCGCCGCCGACCTTCGACTTGAACAGCTGAATGGGACCGATGTCGTCGATGTCGGGGGATGGCTGTTGCTGCCACCAATGGCCGAACCTCACGCCCATCTAGATAAGGCGCTCACGGCCGAGCAGGTTCCCAACCCGGGCGGCGATCTGTTTGGGGCGATCGAAGCCTGGAAGGCGGCGGCCGATGCCGGCGTTTTCACGCACGACGACATGGTGAGCAGAATCCGGACCGCGATCGACAAGCTTCTGCTCAGTGGTGTGACAGCCATCCGCAGCCACATCAACTGTGGATCGGGTGCCGGCATTGCTCACCTCGTGGCCGCCCAGGAGGCTGTCGCTGACTACCGGGGCATGGTCGACATCGAGTTCGTCGCCCTGACGCACTCGCCGATGGTCGGAGACGGCAGTGAACCCAACCGCAAAGCGCTGATCGACGCGATCGAGCTCGGTGTCGATCTCGTTGGCGGTTGCCCGCACCTCGAAGATGACGGTGCCGGCTCGATCGCCTACGACCTGTGGGCGGCGCAATCCGCCGGCCTGCCGATCGATCTGCACGTCGACGAGACGCTCGACCCGACGGTGCTGACGCTGCGCGACCTCGCCCGAATGGTGATCGACACGGGTTTCGAGGGCAGGGTGGCTGCGAGCCATTGTGTAAGTCTGGGTATGCAGTCGGCCGACGATCAGGCCGCCATCGCTCGGGAGGTCGCCGAGGCGGGCATCACGGTTATCCCATTGCCGCAGACGAACCTGTTCCTCCAGGGCCGCGCCCACTCGACGGCTACTCCGCGAGGCCTCACGGCGATCGCGGCCCTTCGCGAGGCGGGCGTGTTGATCGCGGCGGGCGCCGACAATGTGCAAGACCCATTCAATTTGGTCGGACGGTCAGACCCGCTCGAAACTGCAGCGATGCTTGTGATGGCGGGCCACGTACTGCCCGACGACGCCTATCGGATGGTCAGCAATAATGTCCGCCGGGCGATGGGGTTGCCCGTGATCCGGTTTGAGGTCGGCGATCCGGCCGATTTCGTCGCCATCGACGCTCCGTCGATTCGGGGGGCAATCGCCGATGCCCCAGCCGACCGCAAAGTCTTCAAAGCCGGCCGACTCGTAGCATCCTCGTCAACCACCAGAACGCTCAACCGCTAAACCGCGGCGCACGGAAGGGTGCCTGACCCCTTTCCGTTACGCTTCGTCGGGGTAGGGGAACCAGCGTAGGTGTTCGAAGTCAGCTGTGGTGTCGGGTAGACCCAGTGGCAACGGGGGAGCGTCGGCGAGGTGGCTTAGCAACTGGCGGGCCCGATCGAGGTATTCGGCCAGGCCGCCTTCCGGCAACAAATGCGGGCGACGGAAATACGACATCTTTCCGTCGGGATACGACACGCCGTAAAGCGAAAGGGGAGCACCGGTGAGACCGTCGCGGTGCTTCCATAATCCGGTGTCGGGTTCGAAGCGATAGTACGGCAGCAGCTTGCGCCCTTCATCGGCCATCAACGCCACGGCGTCGACGATGTAGTCGAACGTGTCGTCGTCGATGAAATAGTTGAAGTTGACGCGCACCCAACCCGGCTTGATGCCCTCGCAGCCGCGCGTGATCTCGCGTTCGAACTCGTGCGAACGGTCGAGGTCGATCCCGAGCAGGCGATGTCCGTATGGCCCGGCGCAGGAACACCCACCCCGTGACTGAATGCCGAACAGATCGTTCAACACGCTGACGACGAAGTTGTGGTGCAGATAGCGGCCCTGCAGCGGTGTCGCACCGACAGCGACGTCGCGGACCACGAACGACACGATCGACAGTCGGTCGGCCTCGCGACTGCCCAGGATCATCACGTTCGGATGGGCATTCCAAACATCGATTGCCTTGTGCACGAAGCGGTGTTCTCTGGCGTTGATCTCGTTGAACCCAACCGCATCTTTGAGCTGGAAGATCAGGCCCGCACGAATCGCCCCGACGATGTCGGGGGTACCGCCCTCTTCGCGGTGCTCGATGTTGGTGAGGTAGTCGTGGTCGTTGGGATTAACAAACGCGACAGTGCCCCCGCCGGGAACATCGGGGACTCGATTGGTAAACAGTTCGCGACGGGCAGCCAACAGGCCAGGGGTGCCAGGGCCGCCGATCAGCTTGTGTGGGGAGATGAAGATCCCATCGAGGTAGCCGTCGCCATCGGCGGGCGAACCCATGTTGATCTGGACATATGGGGCAGCGGCGGCATAGTCCCACAGGGCGATCGCGCCGTACCGGTGCAACAGCGATGAGACAGCAACCGTGTCGGTGACGATCCCGGTCACGTTGGATGCAGCCGAGAACGAACCGATCAGTTGTGGGCGACCGCTGTAGTGCTGCAGTTCGGCCTCGAGTTGGGCCAGGTCGACGTGACCATCATGATCTTCATCGATCGTGACGACATCGGCGATCGACTCACGCCAGGGAAGCTCGTTCGAGTGGTGTTCGTATGGCCCTATGAACACGACGGGCCGTTCGTTGGCAGGGATATGGCTCGAGAGGTTGTACTTGTCTTCGAGCGCGGATGGGATCCGCAACCCCAGCACCCCGACCATCTTGGCGATCGCCCCGGTCGAGCCGCTACCGCAAAACAAGACTGCGTGCTCGTCGGTGGCTCCAAGACAGTCGGCGATGATTTGGCGGGCATCCTCGCGGAAGCGGGTCGTCTGCAGCCCGGTGCCGGAAGACTCGGTGTGGGTGTTGGCGTAAAGCGGCAGTACAACGTCGTTGATGTACTCCTCGATGAACGAGAGCGATCGGCCGGACGCCGTGTAGTCCGCGTATACGACCGGGCGCGGACCAAATGGCCCGTCGACCATTTCCGACCCGCCGATCACCGACGCGCGGATCGTGTCAATCAGGCCCGAACGGTCGGTCATCGTTCCCAGGGTAGTGACCAGAGCGTCGGTATCTATCGAGCAGCAACAGACGAGACCCGGGCGCGCGGGTCAGCGGCTCCCGCCAGTACGCCGTCATCACCGAGCATGATTGCGTGGGCGTGTCCGAAACCCCCGTCGTACGCGGGCTGCGTGGTGACGACATGGCCTCGGTTGGCGAGACCAGATATCCAACCCGCGGGGGCGTGGCCCTCCAGTTCGACGCTCGGGCCGCCGGCGGTTGTCCAAGTGTCGAACCCCGTGGTCGGCCTGGAAAGCACCCATCTCGGAGCGTTGATCGCCGCCGCAGGTGACTGCCCGTGGTGGAGGAGGCGGGCGGCGATCTGAAGCAGGATCTGGGGTTGGGAGTCGCCGCCCATGGTGCCGAATACTGCCACGAGATCGCCACCACGCGTCGCCAGGGCCGGTGCCAGTGTGTGCGGTGGACGGCGGCCCGGGCCAAACTCGCCCGGGTGACCCTCTTCGAGGTTGAACCCCAGCCCCCGGTTGTGCAGGTTGATGCCCGTGCTGGGCTCGGCCAGCCAAGAACCGAACCCAGAGGCGTTCGACTGGATCAACGATACGGCCAGCCCGCCGACCTGTGCTGTGCAGAGATACGTCGTGTCGCCGGGCCCGACGTACGACGCAAGGTTCGACGCGCATTCGGTGTCGATCAGGTGGGAGCGGTCGCCGATTCGGCTGAGTAGGCCAAGACCGTCGGCGGCCTCGTGCAGCACATCGGGCCGGTCGAAACCGGCCACCTTGGAGGACTCGATCAACAGGTGTGCCCACTTCTCGTCGCGTGGGTTCTCAGGCAGGTCGAGACCACTGGCGAGGACTCCACTTCCGAGCGTGAGGTATCCCTGTGAGTTGGGCCCGATCGTGTGCACGTCGACTCCGAACATGTGGGCTGTGAGCGGAGCGACCCACTCGGCCTGCGACATCGCCAGATCCGACGGGTCGAAATGGCCAGCTCCGAGGGCGAGTAGCCCGGCCCCGAATTCGCCGCCGTAATAGCCATCGCGCCCGAGTTCGATGACGGACCGCAGCGCCCTGGCAACACCTGGCCGCTTGACCAGCGCCCCAGTGCGATGAGCTTGCGAGGCGAGTTCATGAAGGTTTGCCGCCCCTGCGGGGTCGAGACGCCGCAGCGACCCGGCGAGCAGCGAACTGGCCGGGAAGCCGTTCGTCGCCAAATCGATCGCTGGAGCCAGAATCTCGGCCAGCGTCAGCGAACCGAAGCGAGCGTGTAGTGCCAACCATCCGTCGACGCAACCGGGCACCGTTACGGCCCGGATATCGTGGCGAAACGGCATCACAGTGTGCCCTTCGGCCCGTAGCTGAGCGGCGTTCGCTCCGGAACCGGAGCGACCACTCGAGTTGAGGGCGACCACCCCGTCGGTCGTGTGGATCAAGGCGAATAGGTCGCCGCCCATACCGCACATGTGTGGTCCTGTCACAGAAATCGCGGCGTTGGTGGCAATCGCGGCGTCGACCGCATTACCGCCGCTGTCGAAGATTCGGTCGCCGGCTCGGCTGGCGAGCTGGTCGGCCGACGCCACCATGTGGTGTGTGCCGCGGATGCTGCTGTTCGGGAGGTCGGTCACAGCGGCCACGGTAGGCGCGGCCGTACGCTCACGGCGTGGTGGATCACACGGAACTTCCTCGTTGGCTGGTGGGAGGTGGTGCGGCGGTCGGATTGGTCGGCACATTCCTGCCATGGCTCAGCTCGGGCACCGTGTCGCGATCAAGCTACGAGCTGTTTGAACTCACCGACCGCCTCGGCTTCTCACCCGACGGCGCCATCGGCTGGGCGCTGCGCATGTGGCCGCTGGCACCGCTGTTGCTGGTGCTTGCTGCCGTCGCTCAAGGCGCACCTCACGGCGACCGCCGAGTTCGGCTTACGCGGCTGGTACTCGCGGTTTTGTCAATCGCCTACGCCGGCGGAACAGCGTTGGCTGTATTGCTGGCACCCGAGGGCGGACTGTTTCGCCTGCGCTTTGGAATCTGGACCACGCTGTTCGGATCGGCGATGATGATCGCAGGGTTGTCGTTTCCTATCGGCCGGCCGGTCAGTCGGGAGCGAGCGGAGCCTTCGGCAGCTTCTTGATCCGTGCACGTTTGCTGCGCCGATCGGGCACCATCGAGCGCATCTCCTCGAGTTTGCCGAAGCACAAGAGTCGATCGCCTGCCTCCAGCTCACGAGAGACCCGGGGATTGGGGATAACGGTCGGGCCTCGATGCAGCGTAAGCACCGTGATGTCGCGGTCGCGCAGGCCGGAGGCACCGATCGTGGTGCCGATCAGCTCGGCGCCCTCATGAACGACCAACTCGGCGACCCCGTAGCCGGTCGACACCGTGAGGCGCTGGCGTACGTCGATCTCGGGGAACGCGACCTGATTGGCGATGTGATCGATGATCGCTCCGGCAACGTCGAGCTTGGTCGCTGTCTCGATCCCTTCCAGACCGGGTGAGCTGTTGACCTCCATCACTTGGGGACCATCTTCGCCCTCGAGCATGTCGACGCCTGCGACCCGAAGCCCCATGATCTGGGCTGACCGAACGGCCGTTTCCTCGTAGGCGGGTTCGAGTTCAACCGCCTCGACGTGGCCGCCGCGGTGCACATTGGAGCGAAACTCGTCGCCTTGGGCAATTCGCCGCATCGCTGCGACGACCCGATCGCCGACCACCAACGCCCGAATGTCGCGGCCCTTGCTCTCGGCGACGAAGCGTTGGATCAGCACGTTCTGTTTTGTGCTTTGGAGCGTCTCGATGATCGCTTCGGCTACTCGGGTGTCGGGCGCCAGGATGACGCCGATGCCCTGCGTACCTTCGAGCAGTTTGATCACGACCGGAGCTCCGCCGACTCGCTCGATTGCCGGCAAGACGTCTGCACGGTCACGGGCGAACGTGGTCGGCGGCATACCTATGTTGTGCCGCGAAAGAATCTGGATCGCCCGCAGCTTGTCGCGCGAGTTGGAGATGCCGTTCGCCGTGTTTGGTGTGTAGACATCCATTTGTTCGAATTGGCGCACGACCGCAGTGCCGAAATATGTGATCGAGTTTCCGATTCGGGGCAGGATCGCGTCGTACTGCGACAGCTGCTTGCCGCGAAACTGCAGGTCGGGTTCGCGGCCCGACAAGTCGATCGAGAACCGCAGCGTGTTGAGCACCTTGACGTTGTGGCCGCGTTCGAGGGTTGCCGTTCGGAGCCGTTGCGTGCTGTAGGAACGCGGGGCTCGGGAGAGGATCGCAAGCTTCATGGTCAAGAGCCGCGATACTAACGGCGTGAATGACCAGTCCAGTCCGGCGAACGTGGCTGGTTGGCGCGAATGGGTGTCGTTGCCCGTGTTCGGAATCAAGTGGGTAAAGGCCAAGCTCGACACGGGTGCACGGTCATCGGCTATCCATGCATACGACATGGAGGAGATCGATCGCGATGGTTCCCCGTGGGTGTCGTTCGAACTTCATCCTTGGCAACGATCCGACCTCGACTCGTGTCGGATCGAGCTGCCGGTGATCGATCGCCGTATCGTCCGCAGCTCGACCGGCCACGAAGAGGAACGGTTGGTCGTGACGACGATCGTGCGCGCAGTGGGTCTTGATCTGACGGCCGAGTTGACGCTAACCAATCGAGACGAGATGGGCTTTCGAATGCTGGTCGGCCGCGAGGCGATGCGGGGGGTCATACTCGTCGACCCGAGTCGCTCGTATCTTGGCGGGCGGCCCTCACGGGCTCTGCGACGTCGGAATCTGTCCGACGTGGTCGATTGATGGTTCGTCCACCGTTCACCATGGGCAACATGCAGGTGCCTGCTGGCACGCGGCACGAAATTGGGCTGCCGATCGCCCGTCTGGTGACCGGCGCCCAGATCACCCTGCCCGTACTGGTGGTGCACGGCCGTCAGGAGGGCCCGTCGGCATGGGTCGACGCAGCGATTCACGGTGACGAGGTCGGAGGGATCGAGATCATCCGTCGAGTGCTTTCAGTTATCGACGCCAAACAACTGCGCGGCACCCTGATCGCGGTTCCGATCGTGAACGTGCACGGCTTCATGAACGGTGACCGGTATCTCCCGGATCGTCGTGATCTAAATCGCTCGTTTCCGGGCTCGGCTCGAGGCTCTTTGGCGGGTCAGATCGCCCACCTCATGATGACCCACGTGGTCGAACGGTGCGAGGTCGGGATCGACCTCCACACCGGATCAGACCATCGCAGCAACCTGCCACAGATCAGAGCCGACCTCGACGACCCTGGCACGCGCGCTCTGGCTGAAACGTTTGGTGCACCGGTGATGATCCAGGCCCGCACCCGCGACGGCTCGCTACGGCAGGCTGCCCGCGAGCATGGTGCCAAGGTGCTGGTGTACGAGGCCGGCGAGGCATGGCGATTCGACGAATGGGCTATCTCGGCGGGCGTCACCGGGGTACGGCGGGTGCTGGCGTCGCTGGGGATGACCGACGAGGGTCACGATCGGGCATCAGCGACATCCGAGTCGCGGCGGACTGGTTGGGTGCGTGCCGGCCGCTCAGGGATCGTGCAGATCGAAAGCAAGCTCGGCGACACAGTGCTCGTCGGTTCGCGGCTTGGCGTGATCTTCGATTCGTTCGGTCGTCAGCTGTCGGCGATCAAAGCGAACCGATCGGGAATCGTGATCGGTCGGGTCGAAGCGCCACTGGTGAACCGCGGCGACGCCGTCGTGCACATTGCTGAAGTTGCGGCTGGACCCTGACGGGCCCCTGGCTACACCTGGTGCCATTGATTGCGTGAGACCAAGACGTCCTTGAGCACCTGAGGGCGATCGGTCATCAGCCCGTCGACTCCGAGGTCGAGTAGGCGGTGCATCTCGTCGGGTTCGTCGATGGTCCACACGTGGACCTGCAGTCCGTGCCGATGGGCGTTGCGAAGCGAACGTTCGGTGACCACCGTGATCCGGCCATGCTTTACCGGCACCTGTGCCACCTGACCGCCCCACGGTGCGCGTCCTGCGTACTTGAGTGAAATGATTTGGACCGGGCCGAAGCTCGAGCACAGGGCGTCGCCGAACTCGGCTCGTAAACGACGCAGCCGGCGATCGCTGAAGCTGCCGATCAGGACTCGGTCGAGGCAGCCGAGTCGTTTCAGCGAGGAGATCAACCCGTCGACGGCGCTGTCGGCCTTGCAGTCGATGTTGAATCGGGTGGTCGGGAACTGCTCCATCAGATCCTCGAACAAGGGGATCGGCTGGCGCCCACCGACGCGCGCCTTCGACACTTCGCTCCACGGCAACTCGTTGATGAATCCGTCGCGATCGCAGGTTCGAGAAAGATCAGGATCATGGAAAGCGACCAACACTCCGTCACTGGTGGCATGAACGTCCGTCTCCAGAAAGCAATACCCGAGATCGACGGCGTGCTGAAACGCAGGCATCGTGTTCTCAGGATTGTCGCTGGCCCCGCCCCGATGAGCGAAGGCGAGCGGTCCCGGCCAGTCGAGGAACGGATGAGCAGCCATCAGATGCTGCGGTTCGCAGCTTGCCAGTACTCGTCTTTGAGGAGACGCTTGTACAGCTTGCCGGTTGGGTGACGAGGGAGTTCTTCTCTGAACTCGATCGAGCGTGGGCACTTCACATCCGTCAGGTGCGAGCGGCAGTATTGGATCAACTCGCCGGCCAGTCTGGTGGCGGCGGCCTCGTCGGCGGGCATGTGCTCGGGTTGCACGACGGCCTTGACCTCCTCGCCGAAGTCTTCGTTGGGTACTCCGAAAACGGCGACGTCGATGACCTCCGGGTGCATCGTCAGGACGTTCTCGGCTTCCTGCGGATAGATGTTTACTCCGCCGGAGATGATCATGAACGACTTGCGGTCGGTGAGGTACAAGAAGTTGTCGGCGTCGAGATAGCCGACGTCGCCGAGTGTCGACCATCCGTTCGGGTGGCGGGAATCAGCTGTCTTCTCGGCGTCGTTGTGGTACTCGAACGTGGCACCGCCGCCGAAGTACACGGCGCCGATCTCGCCCTGTGGGATCTCATTGCCGTCGTCGTCGACAATGTGGATTTCACAGTTGACCGGCGTGCCGACCGTGCCCTCGTGAGAAAGCCACATCTGGCTGTTGCAGTAAACCAATCCATTGCCCTCGGTACCGGCGTAATACTCGTGGATGACGGGCCCCCACCACTCGATCATCCGCTTCTTCACTGGGATCGGACACGGCGCCGCGGCGTGGATCACGCACTCGATGCTCGATACGTCGTACTTGGCGCGCGTCTCATCTGGCAACTTGAGGATCCGCACGAACATCGTCGGTACGACCTGGCTATGGGTTGGCTTGAAGTGATCCAGCGACTTCAGGTACGCCTCGGCGTCGAAGTGCTCCATCACGACGAGCGTTGCGCCAACAGCCAACGTGCCCATGCAGAACCGCAGCGGGGCGGCGTGATACAAGGGGGCCGGCGAGAGATAGACACTCGACGTGTCCATCCCGAACAACACCTGCAACATGCCGGCAACGCTGGTCGTTCGTTCCTCGAGCGGCTGCAGTTCGAAGCCCGGCAATACACCCTTGGGTCGGCCGGTTGTGCCCGACGAGTACAACATGTCGGTGCCGGCGACCCGGTTGGGCAGGGGCTCGGCGGGTTGTGCCGCAACGGCAGCCTCGTAGCTCTCATATCCGTCGATAGTGGTATCGAGCATTAGGCGCAGTTCGACGTTGGGCGTATCAGCGACCAACTCGGCCGCCTGTTCAGCCTTGTACTGCGACGTAATGAAGGCCCGCGCACCACAGTCGTTGACTACGTATGAAAGCTCATCGGTGGTCAGTCGCGACGACGCTGCGGTGTAGATCAGGCCGGCGTACTCGCAACCCCACAGGATCTCGAAATAGCGTGGGTGGTTCTCGAGACACAGGGCTACATGATCACCAGGTTGCAGCCCGGCCGCTCTGAACAACCGGCTGAGACGGTTGGCTCCGGCGTCGAGCTCGCCGAACGTCTGCGTCGCCCCGCTCCCGGCCATGATGACCGCTGGTTTGTCCGCGTGCTGATCGACGTGTGAACCGGGGTACATGGCTGCGGACGGTAGTCGACGGCACGGTCGAGATGTGGAGTCGACCGACCGTTCAGAAGTGCGACGAAGGGTGCAAACTATCTCGAACGCGGTCTGCGATCGAGGGTGCGAGTT
>CALFRK010000134.1 GCA_937919625.1 uncultured Ilumatobacter sp. | reverse complement strand
GAAGGATCTTGATCAAGTCCTCGCGAAGCGCTGCATCTCGCGGCACCGACCGCAGCAACCGCTCTTCGCCAGGGGCGACAAGATAGATCCGGTCGGCGCCCGAGGCATCGGTCCCAGCGGAGCTGCCGGCGATCACGAGGCTGCGTTCGTCTTCGGGAAGATCGCGTGGCGCCGAGTCGGTTTGGATACCGCAGGCGCTGATGATGATCGCCAGCGCCAGCGCCAGGGTGGCATGGGTCCGGCTCACGCCTCGAGCTCCTCAGCTGCCAACTCGATCACGAATCTGGCGCCCGGCTCGCCGTCAAGCCGACTTTCGACCCAGACACGGCCATCATGAAGGCGCACGTGTTCGTCAACGAGCGCCAGTCCGAGCCCGGCACCGTCGCTGGAGGCCCTGCGGCCGGCCACCCCGCCGCGCGCGAAACGTTCAAAAATCAAACTTCGTTCGCTCTCCGGCACGCCCGCCCCGTGGTCCTCGACCGCGATCTGAATCGCCGATACCGGCTCGCCCGCCGGGTCGACCTCGCTAATCGATATCTCTGGCCCGCCGCCGCCATGAAGACGGGCATTGTCGATCAGGTTGGCAACCACGCGCGCCAGGCGTCGCCGGTCGCCGTTGATCAGCACCACCTCGGCTCGCGGCGACACGGTGATAGGTGTGTGGGGCATGCTGCTGACAGCGACCGCCTGGCGTATGAGCTCGGCGGCGATCAGCTCTTCCATGTGGAGCCGCACGGCGCCGGCGTCAAACCGGCTGATCTCGAGCAGGTCCTCGACAAGGCCCTGGAAGCGTACGACATCACTCTTGAGGAGATCGAGCGCCGCCCGTGCCCGCTCGGGCATCTCATCGCGGCGGGCATCCATCACCTCGACTGACGCCGACAGCGTCATCAATGGCGAGCGCAGTTCGTGGCTGACATCTGAGGCGAACCGAGCGTCGCGTTCGATTCGACTCTGAAGAGCGGCCGCCATGTCGTTGAACGAGTTGGCGAGCACGCTCAAGTCGGGGTCCTCGGTCGGCTCGATTCGGGTGTCGAGGCGGCCGCCGGCAATCGCCTTGGCGGCCTGGGCGGCAACACCGACCGGCCGGACGGCGCGCCTGGCGGCGAACGAGCCCGCCAATACACCGAGGGCGGTGGTGATCATCGTGCCCAGCACGAGCGAAAGGCGGACAGACTGGAGCGTGTTATCTACCTCCTCCAGACTGAAGAACTCGAAGTACGCCCCGTCATTGGCAGTGAGTGGGTAGCCGACCACGATGTTCGGCTCCTCCTCGACGGTGACGACCATGCGCGAGGCGATGCCATCGTCGATTACACGATCGACCAGCTTCTGTGGGAGTTGTGGCCAGTCGTAGCCGGTGCGTCCGGGCGCCCACTGGTCGTTGTACCAAATCAGAGGGCGCTGGACACCGAAGTCTTCAACGAGTCGCGTCATCGCCTGTTGGGCGTTGGTTGGGTTGCTTCGTAGCGCTCCCACGACGATCGATGCGCTACGACGGGCGGCTGTGCGAGCATCATTGTCGCGCTGTTGGACCACGCTCGACCGGGCGAACCCGTACGTCACGAAAGCGAGAAATAGCGACAGCATCAGGGCGCCGAGCGTGAATATCAACAGAATCCGCCGTCGCAGGCCCCACTTTCGGCGTGTCGAACTGCCAAATGATGCCGGCGAGAAGTCGTCGAGTGACGCCGGACCGGCTGCGGCGACGGTCATCTGAGGTTGTCCACCGGAGGCCCCAGGGTCACGTCTGGAGGCGGTAGCCGAGTCCGCGCACGGTGACGACATGGCGTGGGTTCGCAGGGTCCTGCTCGACCTTCGTGCGCAGCCGACGGACGTGGACGTCGACGAGACGGCCGTCACCGAAGTAGTCGTAGCCCCACACCTTGTCTAGTAGCGCTTCTCGGCTGAACACCTTGCCAGGATTCTCGGCCAACTCGCAGAGCAGCCGGAACTCGGTCTTGGTGAGGTGCACCTCGTGGCCGCCCTGTAAGACCTTGCCCTCTTCGGGAATTAGTTCGAGGTCGCCAAACACCATTCGAGCATGTGCCGGCGACGTGGGCCGGATGCGGCGCAGCAGGGCGCGGATACGAGCCGACAGTTCTTTTGCGGCGAACGGCTTTGTCAGATAGTCGTCTGCGCCTGCTTCGAGCCCGGCGACGATGTCGTGGGTGTCGTTGCGGGCGGTCACCATCACGACCGGCACGTCGCTGGTGCGCCGAATCGTTCGGCACAGCTCGAATCCGTCGATACCCGGCAGCATGATGTCGATCAGCACAACGTCGGGGGCGACTCTGCCGAACAGTTCGATCGCTTCTTCGCCGCTACCCGCCTCGTCAACGGTCCAGCCCTCGTCCTCAAGGGCGAGTTTTACAGCAGAACGGATGCGCTCGTCGTCCTCTACGGCCAAGATTCTGGTTCCCACGACTCCATGATGCCTCAATTGGAGGGCAAATGACGATCAATCGACGAGTCCGATAGAACGAATCGCCGTTTGCAGCGCGTTGTGCACCCCCGGAGCGGCCGCCAGCATCTCCTCGGGACGGGCTACGGCGCCTGCGAAGTCGCTCGTGATCGCCCCGGCCTCGCGGGCGATCAGCTCGCCTGCCGCCGCATCCCAAGAGTTGAGGTGCCGCTCGTAGTAGGCGTCGAGCCGGCCACAGGCGACCATGCATAGATCGACCGCAGCCGAACCGAGTCGTCGGATGTCTCGGACCTGTGTGATCAGATCGGTTAGGAAGACGGCCTGCTGGCGGCGCGTTTCGGAGCGGTACCCGAATCCGGTGCCGACCAGAGCCTGGCTGAGGTCTGTCTGCGTGCTGACCGAGATCGGCTGGCCGTCGCGGGTGGCGCCGGCACCGAGAGCAGCCGTGAACATTTCGTTCAATCGCGGGACGAATACGGCTCCGGCCTGCATCTCGCCGCGCAAGGCCACGCCGATCGAACAGGCCCACGACGGCTGGTCGTAGACGAAGTTGGTGGTGCCATCGATCGGATCCAGAAACCAGGCGTATCCACTCGTGCCGTCGTCGTCGGTGCCTTCTTCGCCGACGATCGCGTCATCAGGACGCAGTCGCCGGAGTTCGCCGACGATATGAGCCTCTGCGGCGCGGTCGAACTCGGTAACGACATCGGTCAGCGACGACTTCGTGTCGCCGCCGATGTGGCTGCCGAGTCGACCGGCTGCATCGTTGGCCTGGCGCCGTCCGGCGAGGGCGATCGCACCGGCCTCGGCCGCAAGCCGCTCGGCGAGTGAACGCAATTCGGATCGTTCAGCGAGGGTGTGATCGGCCGGCGAGATCATTCTGGGGCGTGCCCAGCGCGCTCGCGGTCGGAGATCTGACGCCACTCACCCATTGCCCGCAGCGCCAGTACCGAGACGATCGCCATCCCACCAGCTGACATCGCGGCACCGACCAGCAGGCCGATCCCCCTTGGCACCGCGCAGTCGCCGTCACATTGCAGGTCGACCAGTGCGAATCCGATCAATCCGCCGGCCAGTCCGCCGAGCAGGATCACGACGAAGGCGATGACGCGGGCTGCTACCGGCGGGATCGCCGAGAGGGGACGTGGCTCCGACACGCCGCCAGCCTAGGTGTGTCAATTGTCGTCTTGCCTATCGGCCTGGCCCGTGAGTGCGTAGAGTTCTCGGCCGTGCGTGTGGTAGTCGTCGTTCCGACCTACAACGAAGCGGACAACATCGTCACCCTGTGCGAGCGCGTTCGCACCTCGTTGCCCGACGCCGAACTGCTGATCGTCGATGATTCCAGCCCTGACGGCACCGCCGCGTTGGCCCGCCAGGCGGGCGAGCGTTTGGGGAACATCGTGGTGTTGGAGCAGACCCACAAGGGCGGCCTCGGTGCCGCCTATCGGGCCGGATTCGGTGCTGCCATCGAGGGCGGGGCGGAGATCTGTATTCAGATCGATGGCGACCTGTCACACGACCCCGCTGTGCTGCCGGCGCTGATCGCCAATATCGAGCACGGCGCCGATCTGGCGATCGGCAGCCGATATGTGCCGGGTGGTCGCACGGTCGATTGGCCGCCCACCCGTCAGGCTCTGTCGCGGTGGGGAAACCGGTATGCGGCCGGCGTGCTCGGACTGGCTGTCAACGACGCCACGGCGGGCATGCGGGCGTACTCGGTGGCAGCTTTGCAGCGCATGGATTTCGAAACTGTGCGGGCCGACGGCTACGGGTTTCAGGTCGAGATGACACATCGGCTCGTGCGTGCCGGTGGCCGGATCGTCGAGTTTCCGATCACGTTCAGCGAACGAATCGCGGGCGAGTCGAAGCTGTCGGGCGGGATCGTGCACGAGGCGCTGCTGCTGGTCGGACGGTTGTGGTTGGCCGACCGCCGAGGTCGGCGGCAACGTCGTCGCAGCGGCGGCTGAACAGCGGTCGCGGTCAATCGGTCGTCATCGGGCTGATCTCGTACTCCCGGATCATTGGTCGGATCGCTGGTCGGATCGCTGACGGCCAGAGCGAACGTCGCAGTGTTGAGGTGGGCTGAGGTCGTGACGTAGCGTGTAGGTCTATGAGCGCTCCAGGTGTTGTGTTCGGTGCCTTCATTCCGCAGGGTTGGAAGATGGAACTGGCAGGTGTCGACGGGGCCGTCGCCAAGTGGAACAAGGCTGTCGAAGTGGCCCAGCTAGCGGAACGTCTTGGCTACGACTCGATCTGGGTGTACGACCATTTCCACAATGTGCCGCGTCCCTCCCAGGAGGCGGTGTTCGAGTGCTGGACCACGATGGCGGCGATCAGCCAGCTCACGTCGACGATTCGTCTCGGTCAGATGGTCGGGTGCAACAGCTATCGCAATCCAGGCATGCTCGCCAAGGTCACGTCCAACATCGATGTCATCTCTGGTGGGCGCCTCGAATGGGGGATCGGCGCAGGCTGGTACGAAAACGAGTATCGCTCGTATGGATTCGACTTCCCCAGGCCGAAGGATCGGATCGGAATGTTGGAGGAGACGGTGCAGATCGTGCGCTCGATGTGGACCGAGCCCGAAACGACGTTCTCCGGGCAGTACTACGAAATGAAACGGGCGAACTGCGACCCGAAGCCGCTGCAGCAACCGACTCCACCGATTTGGATTGGCGGAGGTGGCGAGCAGCTCACGCTTCGAGTCGTCGCCAAGCACGGTGACTGCTCGAATTTTGGTGGTCCAGCCGAAACGTGGGCGCACAAGCGAGACGTGCTGCGGGCGCACTGCGCCGCCGTCGGTCGCGACCCGGCCGAAATTCGGATGACGTGGTCGCCTGAGGTGTTTATCCGTCGCACTGAGGCCGAGGTCCAGGCCGCCGGCTCGCTGGCGGTGTGGGGGCAGCCGGCCGACGAGTGGCGCGCTAACAATCTCGTCGGCACTGTAGAACAGGTCGCCGAGAAGATCAGCACCTATGTCGAACTTGGGTGCCGGGGCTTTGTGCCGTGGTGCAGCGACTATCCCGACACCGAGACGCTCGAACTGCTGGCCACCGAGATCATGCCCGAGTTCCGCTGATGCCAGCGGCACGGCCGAGCGGCCAGTTCGTGCCGAGCGCCGACGAGATGCTTGCTCGCAATGTCGAATACGCAGCCAGGTTCGCCGACGACCACCTGCCGGTCGCCCCCCGGCGCCAACTGGCGATCGTCGCATGCATGGACTCGCGGATGGACATCTTCGAGATGCTCGGGCTCGCCCACGGCGAAGCACACGTGATCCGCAATGCCGGCGGCGTGATAACGGATGATGTGATCCGGTCACTGTGCCTTTCGCAGCGCTACCTCGGTACCCGCGAAATTATCCTGTTGCACCACACCGACTGCGGGCTGCAACGGGTCACCGAGGACATCTTCAAGGCCGAGCTCGAGGCCGAGCTCGGTATCAAGCCGTGGTGGGCACTCGAATCGTTCAGCGACCCCTACACCGACACACGCCAGTCGATGCGACGTCTCGACATGACGCCATTCGTTCCCCACAAGGAGCACGTGCGCGGGTTCGTCTACGACGTCGATAGCGGGCAGCTGAACGAGGTGACGCTCGAAGGCTGAAGCATCGCGAGCGGCGCGACGGTCGGCCTGCATCGACCGAACGCCCTTCGGAGGCTGCTGAAAGTCTTAGAGATAGCTACGAAAGATGATTTCGGCGACGCAGCTGGGCTTCGCAGCGCCCTCACACTCGAACGTGAACTCCAGCACCATCTGAGCGCCACCTGGGATGTCGGTGACTTCGAGCAGCTTGACTCCGAGCCGCAGGCGCGAGCCGATCATCACCGGCGACGGGAAGCGAATCTTGTTGGCGCCATAGTTGACGCCCATCGAAAACCCCGTGATGGTGACCACCTGCGGGTACAGGGCTGGTCCGAGCGACAACGTCAGGTATCCGTGGGCGATCGGCCCGCCGAACGGACCGGCGTTGGCCTTCTCGAGATCGACATGGATCCACTGATGGTCGCCGGTCGCCTCGGCGAACAGATTGACCTGCTCCTGGGTGATGTCGACGTATGGGCTATAGCCGAGGTGTTCGCCGACGAGGCTCTTCAACTCGTCGACGCCATTGATGATGCGTGCTGACATGTCCGCCAGCATGGCATCCAGGTCTGAAGTGATACGAATACTGACGATGACTGACCTGTTGACCGCCCACGCCACCAGCCAACCCGACAAACTTGTCGCCGCCAACGATCGCCGTGACGGCAACATCAGCAAGCTCACCGATGACGGCGGGGTCACCTGCGCCCGCGATCACCTCGCCCGCCACAAGGCGCCGCGTTCGATCTCTTGGATGGACGAACCACACAAAACCGGCGCTGGCAAGGTTCTCAAACGCGAGCTGCGGCAACCACTCTGGGCGGGGCACGCCAGCGATGTCTGATTCCGCGCCGGAAATGCCATTTCGTTCGGGTTTCATCACCTTTGTCGGCAGACCGAACGTCGGCAAGTCATCGCTGATCAACGCCATCTGCGGTCAGAAGGTCAGCATCGTCTCCGACAAGCCACAGACCACCCGGCACCGCATCATGGGGGTGTTGACGCGACCGGACGCGCAGCTCGTGTTCGTCGATACCCCCGGCCTACACAAGCCCGTGTCGGCGCTTGGCAAGCGCGTCAACGCCACCGCCATCGAGAGCACCGTCGACGTCGACGTGCAGTGCCTGGTGCTCGACGCCACGATGCCATTTGGAAATGGTGACCGCTGGGTCGCCGAGAAACTGCAGATGCAACGGGCGATCGTGATCGTCAACAAGACCGATATCGCAACAGGCAATCAGGTGATCGCGATGCTTTCCGCAGCTGGGGCGCTGGATGCAGAGGCGTACTTTCCGATGTCCGCCAAGACCGGGGAAGGGATCGGTCCGATGGTCGAGCATCTGACCGGCCGCCTGCCGGAGGGCCACAAGTTCTTCCCAGATGACGAGCTGAGCGACATGCCGCAGGAGCAATTCGTCGCCGAGCTGGTTCGAGAGCAACTGCTCGCCGTCACACGTGACGAGTTGCCATATTCGATCGCGACCCGCGTCACCGAGTGGGAGTGGCCACGGATCCGGGTCGACATCATCGTCGAGCGCGACAGCCAGAAGGGCATGGTGATAGGCAAGAACGGCAGTGTGCTCAAAGAGGTCGGCATCCGAGCCCGTGCCCAGATGCCCGAGGGCGTCTATCTCGAGTTGCGGGTGAAGGTCGACAAGGACTGGCAACGCCGTCCCGACCGCGTCGAACGCCTGGGTTATTAATCGATCAGCCGCCAGGGATGGTGCTGCCAGCGGGTGCTGTTGTCGTTGTGCTCGTTGTCGTGGTGCTCGTGTTCGTGGTTGTGATCGGGGTCGTTATCGGGGTGCTGGGCGGGTTCGTTGTCGTGGTGGTGGGAGATGACAACGATGTTTCGACTACCCAGCTGGCGAAGTCGACAAAGGCCAGCGCCTCGCCAGGATCACTGTTGCCTCCAAGCGACGGTACGAAAACGGAGAAGCCGTCGCCGTCGACTTCGAACCGTACGAAGCCGATGGCTCCCTCCTCGGCCGTTACGAACGACGTCAGCGTCAGGACGATCTGTGCGATCGCCCGCCGCTGCTCGTCGTTCGAGAGCCGTCCGAGCACGAGCGGGTCGAGGACGACTGTCGCGACTGCGCGTTCGAGCAGGACGTCCCCCAGGATCAAGCCCGAACGCACCGAACTGCGCAGTCCGTACGGACCAATGTCGAAAAGCGGAGATTCGAGTTGCTCGAGCACGAGACGGATCGGCACCGGCGCGATCAGCTCCCTGCGGATCGCTTGTACCTCATCGGTGAAGCCGATCGTGTAGAAGATCACGACCGGAGAGGTAAGCGGCGGCGCGATCGTCGTCGTGCTACTGGTCGTGGTCGTTTGGCCGCCGGGAAGTGACTCGGTTACGGGCGGCACCGTTGTGCTGGTCGTTGTCGTGGTGGTCGTGGTGGTGGTGGTGTTAGTGAGATTGCCCGGCAGATCGGCAGGGTTGTATGGCGAGACGCGCTCGTCGGTGGGCAGGCTGCAGGCCACGAGCGCCAGCGGCAACAGCAAGGCGGCACACAAGCGGGCTCGGAAGCTGGTCGGTGACATCATGCGTTCTCCGTTGGCAGTCGAACGACGAATCGAGCTCCGCCGCCGGGGCGATCCTCGACCCAGGCTTGGCCGCCCAGGGCGGTGGCATGTTCGGACACCAGGGCAAGCCCTAACCCGGTCCCGATTCGGTTGCGGGCAGCGCTGCCGCGGGCAAAGCGTTCGAAGATACGAGAACGTTCACTGGCGGCGACGCCGGGCCCCTCATCCTCGACCGCCAGCAGAACCGACTTTTTGACCGGTGATGGTTCGATCGAGATCCGAATCGGTCCGCCACCGTGATTGGTGGCGTTGTCGAGCAGGTTGCCAAGAATTCGCTCGAACCGGACCCGGTCGACGAGAGCGCGCCGTTTGGCCCGTCGGTGGACCTCGATCGGTAGATCGCCGTACCCAAAGCGCTGCGACACCCGGTCGGCGAGTTCGACCAGGTCGACCGATTCGGGATGCAGATCATGTGCGCCTGCTTCGAGCCGCGACAGTTCGAGCAGATCGATCACCATGTCGTCGAACCGACGGATCTGGCTAACGACCACATCGAGCGCCTGCTGGGTTCGGTCGGGCAAGTCCGCCCGCCGTGCGTCGAGTACTTCGACAGCCGCCGTGAGCGCAGTGATCGGCGAGCGCAACTCATGGCTGACGTCGGAAGCAAATCGTTGTTCGCGCTCGATCCGTTCTTGTACGGCATCTGCCATCTCGTTGAACGAGCCGGCTAGGCGATTGAGGTCGGGGTCGGTCTCCTCGTCGAGCCGCGCTCCGAGAGTTCCAGAGGCGATGTCACCGGCCGCATCGGCAACACGTGACAACGGACGCAACAGTCTGCGACTTGTCGACCAGCCGAAGAAGGTGGCGATCAGGGTCGCCAGGATCGCTCCGACGATCAGCGCCGACGCCAAGACGCGCAGGGTTCGTTCGGTGCTGTCGAGCGGAAACGCCTCGATATAGCCGACATCGTGGGCACGCAAGCTGAGCGCCACACCCACCCACGGGTTGCCATCGTCATCGGCGAACAACTGTTGGCCTGATTCTCCGCTGCGTACCGCCGCCACGAGCTGTTCGGGAAGGTCCTTGATCGAGTACCCATTTCGGGAGAACACGTTGACAGGGCGGGTCACCAGTTCAGGGTTGGTCAAGAGCGCGGCATAGCCGAACTGTTCGGTGTCGAGGTCTTGAACGGCCTGTGCCAATGTTCGCGAATCGGGCTCGGTGGCGAGCAGGTCGTTCAGGTCGGTGGCATGGTCGATTGCCGCGAGTTTGGCGGCGCTGATTCGCTGATCGAGAAGTGAGTTGCGGGCAAATAAAAACGTGGAGACGGTCAGGCCGATTCCGCCGAGTAGTGCCATGGCGCCGAAGAACAGCGTCACACGGGTGCTGAGACGCAGTGATCGACGGCGGGCCATGGGCAATAGTGTGGCACTGCCGGGCGGTGTTGCGCCGATCAACCGTCAGGACGAGCGGCGATGCCGCCGACTTCACCCGAAAAACGCCGTTGCCGGTGAGGCGCCAGGGGGAGGAAGGCACCCCACCGGGGCAGCGTGAACAGTCATTATGTTCGTCGCCCTGTGTGACGGAAACACGCTGGGAGTGTGCGATTCCTGTAACAAATCATGTCAATTGGAGCTCAAACGACCTGATAGCGGCGCTTTTTCCCAGATGACGAGATTCGTGGCACACTGTGTCACCGTGAATACCCTGCTCTTCATCGAGGACGACGACGGCATTCGCCTCGCTCTCCGACTCGCTCTCGAAGACGAGGGCTACACCGTGTACGAGGCCGTCGATGGCGCCGAGGGGCTACGCGTGTTTGGCGAACACGACGTCGATCTCGTGCTGCTCGACCTGCGATTACCTGATATGTCGGGCTTCGACGTGTGCCGCGCGATGCGGGCAGACAGCATTGTGCCGATCATCATCATCACCGCCCAGACCGACACCCATGACATGGTCGCCGGGCTGGAGGCGGGCGCCGATGACTATGTCACCAAACCAGTCGTTCCGAAGGAACTGGCGGCTCGAATTCGGGCGTTGCTGCGACGTGTCCACCTCCACGAGGTAACCACTGCGTCGAAGTCCGCCAAGTTTGGTGATGTCGAGTTGCGTCGAGAGCAGGGCATCGTGTTGCTCAAAGACGACGAACTGAGCCTTACCAAGACCGAGTACCGGTTATTGTGCGAGTTCGCTGATCATGCTGGCGCCGTGTTGTCTCGTGACCAGCTGCTCGAGCGGGTGTGGGGGTACGAGTACCTCGGCGACTCGAGGCTGGTCGATGCCCATGTACGCCGGTTGCGACTGAAGGTCGAGGACCACCCCGACGAACCGAAGTTGATCGTTACCGTGCGCGGCATTGGCTATCGCCTGATGGCCTAACAGTCATTCGGCGTTAGGTCAGCTCGGCCACGTCGGGGGGCGCTTCTGAACGAATGCGGCCATGCCTTCCGCCGCGTCAGGACCACCGAACAGCTCTTCGCTGAGTGCGCTCATCTCGGCGAATCCGGTCGAGCGGTCGAGCGTCGGAACATGGCGGAGCATACGTTTTGTCTCCGCGACCGCCCGCGGGGCGCCGGCCTTGATTCCATCGCACAGGGCGGTGACCGTTGCATCGACATCGTCGCTGACGTGTGTGATCAGACCAATCGAGCGCGCCTCACGGGCATCGAACTGCTCGCCGGTGAGCATTGCCGCAGCAATTCTGCCAGGTGGTACGCGGCGAAGAATCGGTACGGAGATGATCGCCGGGGCGACGCCGATCCGAACCTCGGTGAGGGCAAACGTCACCGACGAATGCACGACGACGAGATCGCAAGACGCCATCAAGCCGATCCCACCCGCCCGCACAGCGCCATGCACAGCGGCGATCGTCGGCACCGGCGAGTCCATCAGCTGTTCGAGCACGTGCACGAACGGCCGCGAGTCCGGAGCGCCACCGTCATCCGAGCGTTGCTTCAGGTCGGCGCCAGCGCAAAAGGCAGGGCCAACATGATCCAGCACGATCGCCCGACTACCGGTTTCACCGGCTGCACGGATGGCAGCGTTTAGCTCGGTAATCAGCTGCTTCGACAGGGCATTGCGGTTTCGCTGTGAGTCGAGCGTGACGGTGGCGACACCGTTGGCGATGTCGAGGCGTACGAGTTCTCCCATTCGAGCGACCGTAGCTCCGGCTACTCGTCGCGCAAGCTCCGGAGGAATGTCTCGACCTCGGTGCGGTCCCGCGTGCGCTTCATCGGCGGCAGTGCTTTGACGATCTCCCATCGGTACCGGGCCGAGCCAAGGCGCGAGTCGAGCACTGCGACCACACCGCGGTCGGTGGCATTGCGGATCAGCCGGCCCGATGCCTGGGCGAGCATCGTGGCGGCGCGGGGTAGGTCGATCTCAGCGAAGGCGTTCGGGCCGAGTTTTTCGCGGCGGGCTGATAGCAACGGATCATCAGGCCGCGGGAATGGCAGTTTGTCGATGACGACCAGCGACAGCGTGCTGCCCGGAACATCGACACCTTGAAACATGCCGGTCGTGGCGAACAGGCAGGTCTCCACCGATTCGGCGAACTGCTTCACAAGTGCTGGTTTGGGCAGATCGCGTTGGGTGAGAATCGGCACCGAGACCTTGCCGCGGACGGCCTCGACGGCGTCGTCCATCGCCGCCCAGCTGGTGAACAGTGCCAGCGTTCGACCACCCGCCGCCTCGATCAGGGCGATCAGTTCTTCCGCCACAGCGGGGCGGAACTTGGGCGACTTGGGGGGCGGAAGGTGCATCGCGCAATACAGCATTGCCTGTGAGTCGTAGTCGAACGGACTGCCGACGTCGACCTCGGTGGTGTTGGTCTTCGGCAAGCCGACCCGGCGGCTGAGCGACGATGGAATTGTGGCGCTGGTCAGGATCGCCGTGTGCTGTTGCCAGACGCCGGCGTCCAGTGTTGGTCCTACGTCGAGCGGTGCGATCTCGAGTCGCGGGTTGTCGCGGCTGCCCGAGACGAATGGAACGGTGCCGTCGCTCGCGACCAACGCGGCCTCGACCGACTCCATCGTGCGCGTGATGATGCGTTGGGCGCGCAGCTTTCGCTGTTGGGCATCCTCGACTCCGGTCTCGATTTTCTGCACCGCCTCACCGATTCGAGTCAGCCGCAACTGGGCTTCGTGTAGCGCCTCGACGATCGGATCGGGCAATGGTGCAGTCAAGCGCTGCCCTGTGAACGGCGACAGCGCGTCGCGGAAGACGGACGCAAGATCGGTGATCGCTCCGACCAGTTGTGGATCCTCGAGAAACCTCCGCACGGTCGAGCCGACGGTGACAAATCGACCAGGGGCGATCTGCACGCCGACCGTGTCGCTCATCGTGTCTTCGAGCACCTGGGACTCGTCAAAGATGGTCACGTCGTGCTCGGGCAGAATGACGCCACCACTGCCGACGTGTAGCCCGTACAGGTGGGTATTGACGACGATCACGTTGGCGGCCTGCGCCCGCCGTCTGGCAAGTTCGGCGAAACATTCGTGGCCCATCGGGCAACGGTCGGCTCCTGGGCACTCATCGGAACCGACGCTGACGGCACGCCACGAGGTGTCGCTCGGGTTCCAATCGAGTTCGGCCTGATCGCCCGTGTCGCTGGCCACCGCCCATTCGCCGAGCTTTTTGATCTCGAGTTTGGTCGTGGCCGACATCTCGTCGAGTTCGAGCTGAGCCTGGGCAGGGTTATTGGTTTCTCTGAGCCGCTGCAAACACAGATAGTTGCTGCGGCCCTTGAGAACAGCCCACTCGACTTCGATGCCCTGCCGGCCCAGCTGCTCGGTCAGGAACGGGAGGTCCTTGGTTGCGAGCTGGTCCTGTAGCGCCTTGGTGGCTGTGGCAACGACCGTTCGCTTGCCCGACACGATGGCCGGAACCAGATAGGCGAGTGTCTTGCCCGTACCGGTACCAGCCTGCACGACGAGATGGCGGCCTTGTTCGATCGCGGCAGCCACCTGTTTCGCCATCTGGCGCTGCCCGGGACGCTGCTCGGCAGCCGGCAGGGCGGCGGTGACGGCGTCGAGTGCTGCGAGCGCCGCAGCGCTCGAATGGCTGTCGCTCATCGAACGAGAGCGATCGCGGCGTCGAGGTCGTCGGCGTCGAAATCAGGCCACGCCGCGTCGGCGAAGTGCATCTTGGCCCCGGCGCCTTGCCACAGCAGAAAGTTAGAGACCCGCTGCTCGCCGCTGGTGCGCACCATCACGTCGACTGTAGGCAACTCTGGCAGGTACAGGTTGGCGTCGATGGTGTCTGGTGTGATTGCCAAGCCGGCAGCGCGCGCGGCGCGCACGGCGGTCATCAGCTCGGTACGGCCGCCGTAGTCGAAGGCGACGGTCAGCACCATGCCGGTATTGGACGATGTGTCGCTGATGGCCTTACGAATCGCCCGCTGAACATACTTCGGTGTCCGAGCGCTGGCGCTATCGAATGGTCGCCCGATCCACTGGATCCGAACGTTCAGTTCGTTGAGCTCGCGGACGCGCCCGAACAGCTTTTCGTGGAGACCGAGAATGTGTCGGACCTCGCCGCGTGGCCGAACCCAGTTTTCGGTTGAGAACCCGAACACGGTCAGCCAACCGACGTTGCGTGTTACCGCGACGCGCACGATCCGAGCGAGATTCTCTTCGCCTTCGGTGTGCCCGACCGTTCTGGGTAGATCCCTGCTGGCCGCCCACCGTCCGTTGCCATCCATGATGATGGCGACGTGTAACGGCGGCGCGATCGCCCGAGCATCTGCCCCGTTCGTTCCGTTGCTGGTGACGGCGATGTTCACAGAACGACCACGGTAGTGCTCGGGGAGGCGCCCTAGGCAGCCACCGGCGTGGGAGAATGGGCGAGTGAAGCAGTCCTCGTCGGCGCCGACGCCGCAGAGCAGCGCAACGGGCGCTATCAAGAAGCCATCGAACTCGTCGCTGCGCCACGTGCTGGTCGTCGGAGGCACATTGGGCGAGTGGGGTGCGATGTCGAACGAAGCGTGGTCGCGCCGGGTCGATCAACTCGGCACGCTGTGCGCCGATCTCGGCGTGCCGTGGCTGACGCTTCGGGCATATCAGCAGGGGAGTGGCGGCACCGGCACCGATCTGGTGCAGTGGCGTTATTCGGTCGATGGTTGCGACATCGTCGTCGATCCATGCGGTGATGGACGTCAACGATTCGCCGAGGCTTTGCAGCTGCTCGATCCAGGAGACGAGGTCAACGAAGCGTCGGTATCGGCTGCCCTGTACGAACCAGCCGACTCGGAACCCGATCTGGTCGTGGTACTCGGTCCGCCGACCCAGTTACCGCCGTCTTTGGTGTGGGAACTTGCCTACGCCGAGTTGGTGTTTGCTTCTGTTTCCTGGACCGATCTATGTGCTGACGATATCGCCGGTGCAGTCGCCGACTTCTCCTGCCGGCGGCGCAGGTTTGGCGGTCTCGACGACGATGAGTGAGCTGTACCGCGACGTCGGCGTGGTGCTGCGCACCTACAAGTTGCGCGAGTCCGATCGGATCGTCGTGATCATGACCGAGCAGAACGGCAAGGTTCGAGCGGTCGCCAAGGGCGTTCGTAAGACGAGGTCAAAGTTTGGTGCCCGGCTCGAGCCGATGAGCCATGTTCGCCTGCTGTTGCACCGGGGCCGCGAACTCGACATTGTCAATCAGGCCGAATCGGTCGAGACGCTGGCGCCGCTGCTCTCGTCGCTCGATCGGGCGTCGCAGGGGATGGCGGCGATCGAAGCCGTCGATCAGCTCGGCCTCGAACGCGAGCCGAACCCTCGGTTGTACCGCATGGCGGTCGGTGTGTTGCGCACGATCGCCGCGCGTCCTGCTGCGCTCAATGTTCCGGCGTTCTACTGGAAGCTGCTCTCGGCCGAGGGACTCGAACCTCAACTCGACGCGTGCGTCCGGTGCGGTGAAACCGAGCCAGACGTACAACTCGTATCGATCGATCTGAACGAGGGCGGTGTGATGTGCCGTGCCTGTCGGTCCGGTGGGCCGATCTCGGCGGCCGCACTTGCCATCATGCGCGACATCTTTGACGGACGGCTGAATCAAGCGCTCGCCCTCGAAGAATCGCCAGCCACACACGAAGTCGGTGCACTTGCCACGCGGGCGCTCGAGCATCACATCGAGCGGCGCCTCAAGGCGGTAGCGATGTTCGAGCGTCACTGACACGTCAATACCGACCGACGCTCATAGCCTGTTGGGCCTATGCCGGCTACCGAGCTCGACCAGATCGTCAATCTCTGCAAGCGACGCGGATTCGTCTATCCGTCGGCCGAGATCTATGGCGGTTTCCGATCCACCTACGACTACGGCCCGCTCGGTTCGCTGATGTTGCGCAATGTCAAAGACGCGTGGGTGCGTGCGATGGTTCAGCAGCGTCACGACGTCGTTCTGATCGATGCTGCGATCCTCAGCCCACCCCAGGTGTGGGAGGCCAGCGGCCACCTGTCGAACTTCACCGATCCACTCGTTGATTGCACCAACTGCAAAAACCGTTTCCGTGAGGACAAGCTCGACGATCCGAATACGTGCCCGAGCTGTGGCGCGATTGGCTCATTCACCGAAGCGCGCCAGTTCAACCTGATGTTCAAGACACAGGCCGGCCCCCTTGCTGATTCGGGCGCAGACGCCTATCTGCGACCCGAGACGGCCCAGGGCATGTTTACCAACTTCGGGCAGGTGCTGCAGACCAGCCGCAAGAAGCCGCCGTTCGGAATCGCCCAGGTTGGCAAGAGCTTTCGCAACGAGATCACTCCCCAGAACTGGATCTTCCGGACCCGCGAGTTCGAGCAGATGGAGATGGAGTTCTTCGTGCCCCCCGCCGACGGGCCCAAGTGGTACGAGTACTGGTGCGCCGAGAGGCTCGACTGGTACGTCCGTCACGGAATCCCCTCCGACATGCTTCGGCTCCGTGCCCATGGTGACGACGAGTTGTCGCACTATTCGACCGGCACGTCAGACGTGGAGTTCTTGTTCCCTTGGGGATGGGACGAGCTCGAGGGCATCGCTCAACGCACCGACTTCGACCTCAAGGCCCACAGCGAGCGCTCGGGCGAACGGCTCGACTACTTCGATCAGCAAACCAACGAGCGTTATGTGCCGTATGTGATCGAACCGGCGGCGGGTGCCACGCGCACGATGGCCGCATTTCTGCTTGCCGCCTATGACGAAGAGGTCGTCAACGATGAGACCCGCACCGTGCTTCGCCTGCACCCGCGTCTTGCCCCGTACACGATCGCCGTTCTGCCGCTGTCGAAGAAAGACACTCTGACACCACTCGCCCACCAGGTGCACAAGTTGCTCAGCGATCGATACATGGTCGACTATGACGAGACGCAGGCGATCGGCCGCCGGTACCGGCGACAAGATGAGATCGGTACGCCGCTGTGTGTCACGGTCGATTTTGACTCGCTCGACGACAATGCCGTGACCATCCGCGATCGTGACACCATGGATCAGGTTCGCGTGCCCGTTGAAGACTTGGTCCAAATTGTCACCGACCGGCTCGGATTCTGAGAAACATCTACTTTCCGTGACCACGTATCTCGACAAGATTCTTGATTGGCATCGCCGCCAGGCGGCGGCCGATCAACGTCAACTCGATCGTCTGGTTGCGCAGGCGATGAAATGCCAACCAGCGCGGGGCTTTCGTTCTGCGCTTGCGCACCGCGATCAGTTGGCCGTAATCAGTGAGATCAAGCGTCGGTCCCCGTCAAAGGGAAATCTCAACGTCGAACTCGATCCGGCAATCTTGGCCAAGCACTACGAAACTGGGGGAGCGGCGTGCCTGTCGGTGCTCACCGACCACGAATTCTTCGGAGGATCTGTCGCTGATCTGCAAGCATCGCGGGGGGCCTGCTCGTTGCCAGTGCTGCGCAAGGACTTCACCGTGTCTGCCAACGACATCGTCGACGCCCGCATCATGGGAGCCGATTGTGTGCTGCTGATCGTCGCCGCCCTCGACTCGGGTGTGCTCGATGACCTGCATGCTCTGGCGATCGAACTCGGTCTCGACGTGCTGGTCGAGATCCACGACGAGGCCGAATTGGACGTCGCGCTCGAGGCCGAGGCGACCCTGATCGGCGTCAATCAGCGCGATCTCGTCACGTTCGAGGTCGATCACGAACGTGCACTTCGAGTCGGTAGCAATATTCCCGACGGAATCATCAAGGTTGCCGAGTCGGGTGTGCGTCACAGAGCAGACGCCAGGGCGCTCCACGAAGCTGGCTTTCACGCGGTACTGGTCGGCGAGTCGCTCGTTACGTCAAGCGACCCGACCCAGGCCGTTGTCGAACTGATCGGCTGACCGCGTCGAGCTGCGCCGTCACAACCTGAGCATCGATCGAATACGGGCTAGCGCAGCAACCTCTGGATCGCTGACGCTAGTCGCCCCGATGCCCAAGAAGCCGCCTTCTTTGTGTGCCTCGGCAGTGGAAACGGCGACGTCGAGCACCCACTGTTTAAGCCCCCGCGCTTCGCCGCGATCGCATCTGATGTCGATCATCCTTGCTGCTCGCGCAATCTGGTGGATCAGGTCGTCATCGTCATCGTCATTTCGGTCGAATTCGAAGTCGTCGTGCTCGGGGCTGTCTTTCATTTCGGTGACGAGGCTCTCGATCAGACCATCGGCGGCGCCATAGCGGCCGGGTTCAGAGATCGCTTTCGTCATGGCCTTGAACTCGCTGGCCTGTCGCAAACTTGGGTCAGCAAGGACAATGATGACACCTGCGATCCATGGCAGTTGATGCAGGCAGTCCCATTCGTCAGGACTGAAGTCGGCCTTTGTGGTCATGTGGGCCATCATTGCCCGTGGGTATGCACGCCCTTCACCTGGCAAGCTGATCCGCGATTGCACCGTGCTGCGCTGCGAGGCGGCGATGATCGGGTCGGACGACACCAATGCGGACACGATGAGGGGGGTCTAGCTGGTGCTTTTTATCGCGTGTTGGTGTCTGTCCGAGTAGTAGGATCGGGCCCACATGTTCGTGAAGATCTGTGGCATCACCAACGAGGACGACGCCCTCTTTGCGGTCGCCATGGGTGCCGATGCCGTTGGGTTCGTGTTCGCTCCATCGCCGCGACAGGTCGCCGCGCAAGCGGTCTACGACATCACCCGCCGACTTCCGCCAGAGGTCTTGACCGTCGCCGTCTTCCGCGACGAGCACCCATCGCGAGTGATCGAGATCGCCAACAAGTCAGGTGTCAAGGCCGTTCAGTTGCACGGCCGCGAAACACCTGAGCAAACGGCCGAGATCGCCCGCAGCATTCGATATGTGATCAAGGCGTTTGGCGCCGACTCGCCGCATCTTCACTCGGCCGACAAATACGGAACCGATCTTGTGCTTGTCGACGCGCCCAACCCGGGTTCGGGCAGAGTGTTCGACTGGCATCTGGCAGCCGAGGTGCCTGAGGGGCTGCGGCTGATCTTGGCTGGCGGTCTGCACCCCGACAACGTCGCCGACGCCGTCGCCGCCGTCGAACCGTGGGGCGTCGATGTGTCTTCCGGGGTCGAGGCGTCCCCGGGGCGCAAAGACCCCACACTGGTTCGTAGGTTCATCGCCAATGCGCGCGCCGCGTCACCCGCTCCGTATCTCGGCCCCGACGAACTTCCGTACGACTGGGCCGACGAATGAATCAACTGGCAATCACACTGACATGACCGACATCGATCCTCCCCCCAAGGTCGATCCCGAATCGCTGATGACCGAGCCCTCGGATACGGGCCGATTCGGTGAGTTCGGTGGGCGGTTCGTGCCCGAGACGCTCGTGCCTGCCTGCCAAAAGCTCGAAGCTGCTTTTCGTCAAGCATGGGCAGACCCGACGTTTCGGTCCGAGCTCGACACGATCCTGCGCGACTATGCCGGCCGCCCGTCGATGCTTACCGAGTGTTTTCGGCTCAGTGAAGAGTTGGGCGTAAGGGTGTTCTTCAAGCGCGAAGATCTCAACCACACGGGATCCCACAAGATCAATAATGTGCTCGGTCAGGCGCTGCTGGCCAAGCGGATGGGCAAGACTCGCCTTGTCGCTGAAACGGGCGCCGGGCAGCATGGTGTTGCCTCAGCAACTGCTGCGGCCCTGATGGGGCTCGAGTGCAAGGTTTACATGGGTGCTGTCGACGTCGAACGGCAGGCGCTCAACGTTTTCAGGATGCAACTGCTCGGCGCCGAGGTCGAATCGGTCCACAGCGGCTCGAAGACACTCAAGGACGCCGTCAACGAGGCCATGCGCGACTGGGTCTCCAGCGTTGGCCACACGCACTACTGCCTTGGCTCGGTGATGGGCCCGCATCCCTACCCCTGGATGGTCCGCCAGTTCCAGCGAGTGATCGGCGACGAATCGCGTGAACAGTGTCGGGCGGCAACCGGGGGAGACCCCGATGTGGTGATCGCTTGTGTCGGTGGAGGATCGAACGCGATTGGAATCTTCTCCGGGTTCGTCGACTCCGACACCCGTCTTGTCGGCGTCGAGCCGGCCGGCGGTGCAGCGGTGAGGCACGGCGTGCCCGGTGTCGTGCACGGCATGCGCAGCTATCTGATGCAGGATGAGCACGGTCAGGTCGAGGAGGCGTTGTCGATCTCGGCGGGTCTCGACTATCCCGGAGTTGGTCCCGAGCATTCCTATCTGGCATCGATCGGGCGGGCCGAGTACCCCAATGTCACCGACCACGAGGTCGTTGTTGCGTTTCAGCTGCTTGCCCGCACAGAGGGCATCATCCCTGCGCTCGAGTCGGCCCATGCGATCGCATGGTTGTCGAGGGAGGCGTCGACGATGCAGGGGCAGACCGTCATCGTCAACCTCAGCGGCCGCGGCGACAAGGACGTCGCCCAGATGATGGACATCGTCGGATGAGCCTCGGATTCCATGGAGAACCGCATGGCTTGCCGCCCGGCCGACTCGAATCCGAGTTTCGTGCCAAACGGGCTGCCGGCCGCAAGCTGCTCGTGCCCTATATCACCGGTGGTTACCCGGGGTGGCAAGAGGCGATCCGGGCTGCCGCTGCGAACGGCGCCGACGCGGTCGAGATCGGCGTGCCGTTCTCCGACCCGGTGATGGACGGGCCGGTGATTCAGCAGGCATCGCAGGCGTCGCTCGAACTCGGTTCGACGCCGGCTTCGGTCCTCGATGAGGTACCTGGTCTCGATGTCGACATCCCGTTGTTGGTGATGACCTATTACAACATCGTGCACCACGAGGGTCATCGACGTTTCGCTCACCGTCTGATCGAGGCCGGCATATCGGGTTGCATCCTGCCCGACCTGCCACTCGAAGAATCAGGCCCATGGTGTCGGTCCGCCGATCACGAGGGTGTCGAAACCGTGATGCTGGCGGCGCCCACGGCGCCCGACGAGCGCCTCCCACGTGTCGCCGCTCGCGCCAGGGGCTTCTTGTACTCGGTCGGTCTGCTTGGCGTCACTGGTGAACGTGATTCGTTGGCGTCGACGGCAACGGCTCTTGCCCAGCGGTTGAAGGCAATCACCGATGTGCCGGTTCTGGTCGGTGTCGGTGTGTCTAATGCCAAGCAGGCCTTTGAAGCCACGCGAGTCGCCGACGGTGTGATTCAGGGCGCCTCGGTCGTGCGTCGCCTGATGGAGCAGGGCCCCGACGCCGTCGGGGAGTATGTCGCAGAGGTTCGGTCGGCGATCGACGCTTGACCGGCCTGAGCCGGTCCGATCAGCACAGCCGATCAACACGAAAACGCGAAGGGAGGCCCGCAAACGAGCGGGCCTCCCTTCCGATCCGGCCACTTCCCACCGAGGGACTTGATCGTGCTAACCCGATCTACAGTCTGTTCGCTGTCCTGGTCGAACTGGGAACTGTGTGAAGCTACCTAGATGATTATGTGGTGGTTCGTAGATGATGTCTGTTGGACGCCGAATCTGAGTTGAGCGACGTGCCAATGGACGATCCCGGACCACTTCCACTTCCACGCACGGAGGCATCCAGCGTGATCAGTGTTGCAGCCCGGGATCGGTCCCCAGACGTGTTCTTGTCAGTACGGACGAACGTAATGCATGAGAGCCTCCTTCCGACCTGGGACAAACGGTCAGTGCTGACATTAGCACTCTGAGTGGCCTCGATTGCCAATTTCCGAACAATTTCTTGAAAAAATGCAGAAACCGACCGTATTGGTCTCGCCCCGCGTTTGTGTCACCACAGTCGCGCTGCGTGACAATCGCCTCGGATTGCCGAGTCGCGTACAGTGACATCGTGCGCCCGGAAGACCTGCTGCCCCACCGACCCCCGTTCTTGTTTGTCGACGAGATCCTCGAGATCGATCCCGGCGTGTCAGCGCGCGGCCTGTGGCGCCTGACCGGCGACGAGTGGTTCTTCTCTGGCCACTTTCCAGAGCGCCCGACCTTGCCAGGGGTGTTGATGTGCGAGGCGATTGCCCAGGTGGGCGCGCTCGCGGTTCTCAACGACGAGCGGTTCGCCGGCAGGCTGCCACTGTTCGGTGGTCTCGACCGCGCCCGGTTTCGCCGTCAGGTCGGTCCCGGTGACGAGTTGATCCTCGAATGTGAGATGGGTCGGATGTCAGCGCGGGCCGGCAAGGGTAAGGGCCGGGCACTGCTCGACGGCAAGGTCGCCACCGAGTGCGAGTTGATGTTTGTCATCGTCGACGCCTGAAAAGTTACAAAACGTGCCACGAGCGTGAGCCGATAGGCAAACTGCGACCAATCGTTACGAGTGAACCATGCGGAACGAAAAGCAGCGCAGCGACCTATCCGCTTGGTTCCGGGGCACGTTTGGTAACGGTCTCGCCCGCTGTCAAGCGGGGGCGATGATGATCGCGCCGTTGTGCCCGCCGAAGCCGAAATTGGTCGAGAGTGTTGGCCCTGGCTGCCAGTCGCGTGCCCCGCCGATCACCACGTCGAGGTTGACTCCGTCGTCGAGCACCTTGGTGTTTGCGGTGGGCGGGATTTGACGCTTGTCGAACGACAGCAGCACGGCGGCGGCCTCGAGTGCACCGGCGGCACCGAGGGCGTGCCCGGTGACCCCCTTTGTGGACACGACCGGCACCGAGTGGTCGCCGAACACGACGCGCAGCGCAGCCGCCTCGGCGGCGTCGTTGAGGGGCGTGCTCGTGCCGTGGGCGTTGACCTGCCTAATGTCGCTGGGCTGGAGATCGGCGTCGTCGAGTGCCAGCTTGATACAGGCGATCGCACCGACGCCGCCGGGCGAGGGCGCCGTTATGTGATGCGCATCGGCATTGCTGCCGCCACCCAGAATCTCGGCGAGGATGGTGGCGCCGCGAGCGACAGCCATGTCCCACTCTTCAAGCACGAATACGGCAGCGCCCTCGCCCATCACGAACCCGTCGCGATCGGTGTCGAACGGGCGGCTGGTACCCGTTGACGAAAGCGCGGTCATGTTGCCGAAACTTGCCAAAGCGGTTGCGGTTCCGGCGCGTTCGGTGCCGCCGGCCACGACTGCATCTGCGAGACCCCAAGCGATCAGCCTGGCGGCGTACACGAGTGCATGTGTTCCGGCTGCACACGCCGTGCAAATCGTTTCGTTCGGACCCTGGAGCCCGAAACGCATAGAAACAGCGGCGCCTGGGGCATTGGCCATCATCATCGGAACAAGAAAAGGTGACACGCGGCGTTCGCCCCGGTCGAGCCGTACGACGATCTGATCTTCGAGCGTCTGGATGCCGCCGACACCTGTGCCGAAAATCGTGCCGATCCGTGCCCGCTCGGCCGTCAGATTACCAGCCTGCTCGATCGCCTCAGTAGCGGCGGCGACCGCGAATTGCTCGCTCAAGTCGGCTCGGCGGGCATCCTTGGGAGTGGCGTAGTAGGGCGACGAGTCCCAGTCCTGAATTTCGATCGACCGACCAACCCCGGTTAGGCCTGGCCCCAACAGGCCAGACCAATACGCTTCCTTGCCGAGCCCGCACGGAGCAACGACGCCGAAGCCCGTGATTGCTATGCGGCGTCCGGTTCCCTTCATCGGGGTCAGATCCTCAGAGCTTCGCTGTGACCAGCTCGTATGCCTGACCGACGGTCTCGATGCCCTCGAGCTCTTCCTCGGGGACTTCGACGCCGAACTCTTCCTCGAGCGCCATTACGAGCTCGACCAGGTCGAGGCTGTCGGCGTCGAGATCGTCACCAAACTTGGCGTCGGGCTTGACCTGGTCGGCTGAGACCGAGAGCACCTCAATGGCGCACTTTTGAAAGCGGGCGAACAGTTCTTGATCCAACGGATGTCTCCTTGTAGCTACGGAACGACGACCAGTCTAGATATCGACGGGTGGTCATTGTGGTGTTGGCGGTCGATCAACCGCCGTAAGAACGTGTGAGCGAGGTCAGTGCCCCATACCGAGCCCGCCATCGACGGGAATCACGGCACCGGTGATGTAGGCGGCATCGGCGGAGGCGAGGAAGCTGACGACACCGGCAATTTCGTCAGGAGTGGCGGCGCGCCCCAACGGAACGGCCTGAACGATGGCCTCCATGCGGTCATCGCCGAGGGCGGCGGTCATGTCGGTTTCGACCGGTCCGGGCGCCACCACATTGACGGTGATGCCGCGTGAACCGAGCTCGCGAGCGAGCGAGCGGGCGAGACCAACAAGCCCCGCCTTGGACGCTGCATAGTTGGCCTGGCCGGCGGCACCGAGCAGGCCGACGACCGACGACATCAACACGATTCGACCCCGACGTGCCTTGAGCATGCCGCGGGCGGCACGTTTGGTGACCCGGTACGCGGCCGTGAGGTTGGCATCGATCACGCTGGCGAAGTCGTCCTCGCTCATTCGTAGCAGCAGACCATCGCGGGTCACCCCTGCATTCGACACGAGCACCTCGACGGCACCGCCGAATTCGGCTTCGACAGCGGCAAACGCGGCATCGACCTGTTCGGTGCTGGTGACGTCACATTTTACGCCGAAGAACCCGGTCGGAGGCGGCGACGAGTTGTATGTGACGGCGACGTGATCGCCGAGCGCCTTGAAACGTTGGGCACATGCGAGGCCGATGCCTCGCGAGCCACCGGTGATCAGCACAACCCGGGGCGTCGCCGCTGTCGCCATGCTCATTCGAGTCCACCACCCCAACGCAGCACGCAGCTGGCGGCGGTCATTCCCCCGCCGAAGCCGACCAGAAGTAGCAGGTCGCCGTGCTCGATACGGCCGCGGTCGAGGGCATCGGCCAAGGCCAGGGGGATCGATGCCGAAGACGTATTGCCGGTGCGCTGGATCACGACCGAGGCGCGGTCGATCGAGATGCCGAGGCGATCACAGGCGGCCCGAATGATGCGAATGTTCGCCTGATGCGGGACGACCAGCTTGATATCGTCAATCTGAACACCGGCGTGGGCCAACGATTTCTCCGCGGAATCGACCATGATCCGAACGGCGCGACGGAAGACTTCCTTGCCCTCCATCTTGATTGTGCCCCCCACCTCGGACTGCAGGATCGACAATGCCGAGCCATCGGCGTCGAGATCCCACCCAAGCATCTGGCCGGGGCCATCGACCGACTCGAGCACGACCGCCCCCGACCCATCGGCGAATAGCGGGGCAGTCGCGCGATCGTTCCAGTCGGTAATGCGCGACAAGGTGTCGGTGCCGATCAGCAACACCCGGTCGGCGCCCATCGCGATCAGGCCGTGCGCAGTCACAAGGCCGTACATGAATCCTGTGCAAGCGGCATTGACATCGAACGCACCGCAGAACAGACCGAGCTCGTTTTGGACAGCCGCAGACGTACCCCATTGCTTGTCGGGGGTGGTGGTCGCCAATACCAGTGCATCGATTCGGGACGGATCGAGACCCGCCATCTCGAGCGCCTGACGGCCCGATTCGACCGACAATCCGACAGTGCTGCCGCCGACGCGACGCTCTTCGATGCCGGTTCGCGAGCGGATCCATTCGTCGCTCGTGTCCATCGTGGCCGCCAGTTCTTCGTTGGTGACGACCTTTTCGGGCAGGGCGGTGCCCCAACCGGAGATGACGGCACCTTTGGCACCATGGCGAATTGCGGGCATAAAAATTCCTCCGTTGTCGGCGTCAGCCGGTACGCAGCCATGCGATCGGTTGTCGGGATGTAACGCGTTCTGTGTCGACGGCGATAAAACTTTGCAGGATCCCATGAAACGGAGAGCGAACCTCGTGTTCGCCAACGTGACCAATCACAGACCCAACCTCGATCAGTGCACCCGATTCGAGCTTGATCGGGGTGAAGATCCCGGCTGCCGGGGACACGACCAGCCGCTCGACTGCAAAGAGATGCTCGCCCTCGATATGAGGTATGGGTGCTGCCTGACCCTGCAGCCACTCGACCAGCTTGTCGAGGTCGTCAGGCGTTGCGACAGACACGGTGCTGGCGCCAACGACACTGCGCTTGGCCATACCGGTGAGTACGCCGCCGGGTCCGAGTTCGGCAAACTGGGTGACGCCCAGCGACGACAGCATCTGCAAGCCATGCTTCCAACGAACGGGACTTGCCAGCTGGGCGGACAACAATGCGGTCCACTCGTTGCCGCGATCGTGGGGTTTGGCGTCGACATTCGACACCACAGGAATCTCAGCATCGCGGATGTCGGCGACGGCGATCGCCGCCCGCAGGCGTTCGCGGGCGGGCGCCATGAAGGACGTGTGGAAAGCACCCGAGACCTGGAGTGCCATTACCCGCTTGGCGCCGAGATCTTTGGCGTGTTTGCCAGCCGCCTCGACGCCGGCCCGTGAACCGGCGATCACCACCTGGCCAGGAGCGTTGAAGTTGGCGACCCACACCTCTGCGTCGGCCAGGTTGCACGCCACGACGACCTGATCATCGTCGAGTCCCAGCACGGCGGCCATCGTGCCCTCGCGAGCGTTGCCTGCATCGTGCATCGCTGCCGCCCGCTCGACGACGAGCGCCACGCCCTCCTCGAACCCCAAGGCGCCCGTGGCAGCCAGCGCCGTGTATTCGCCGAGACTGTGGCCGGCGCAGAAACTGGCTTCGATCCCCAGCCGCTCGACGGCATCGAGCACCATCAGGCTCGAGACGAATGTGGCCAGCTGCGCGTTTCGTGTGTCTCTCAACTCGTTGGCATCAGCATCGAGCAGTAGGGCACCGACGTCGCGGCCGACTACGTCGCTGGCCTCGGCGACGAGTTCCCAGCTTTCGTGATCGACCCAAGGGCGCCCCATTCCCGGCCGCTGCGACCCCTGTCCGGGGAACGTGAATGCGAGCATTGTGGCGAGGCTAGACGGATTTCCGAGGGTCACTCGCACTACCCGCGGGTAACCAAAAAGTTTCTGGTGCTGCGTCGACTCGGTGATCGATCGCTTGTGCACTGCCGCGCAGGTGATCGCTACGGTGTGGTGGCACGGAGCGATCAGTGTTCCCGACGACCCGTGCAGGTAGCCTCGCTCGCACGCCCCGGTAGCCCAACGGCAGAGGCAGCGGTCTCAAACACCGTCCAGTGTGGGTTCGAATCCCACCCGGGGCACGCACATAACTTTCAGACGAGTCGCACCTCGCGGCGTTTGATTGGCTCGTAGCATCGGAGCGGTGGTTTCTTGGCTCGTGCAGCGTCGGCTAACACAAAACTCGGCACGGTTGAAGTCGTTGCGTGTCGAGTTGGCTCAGATCGACGAGCAACTCGACGTCTTCGCCAGCGACGCCGACGACCAGGCAATCCGGGCGCTCGTGTCCGAGACGCCTGGCGCTGCTCATGACGCCAACGATGCTCGCAAGCATGCCGATGCGATGCGTCGCCACCGTAAACATGTCGTCGATTCGATCTCCGAGCTCGAACGACGCCAGGACGAACTGCTCGACAAACTCTCCACCAACGGATGAATCGCCGAGCGGCAGGGCCAACGAGGCGGCACCCCGTCTGATTGAATGGAGCTGCTCCAGAACGGCTGGGGTGTGGAAAGGACCCAACGTGTCACTGCGAGTCGTGATCGCCGAGGACGAAGCCATCATCCGGATGGACCTTCGTGAGACCCTTGAAGAAGAGGGCTACCAGGTGGTCGGTGAGACCGGCCGCGGTGACGAGGCAGTCGAGCTGGTTCGCACCTTGTTGCCCGACCTGGCTGTGCTCGACGTCAAGATGCCGGGCATGGACGGTCTCGAGGCGGCTGCCATCATCACTGGCGAAAAGCTGTGTGGCGTGTTGATCCTTACCGCCTTCAGCCAGCGCGAGATCATCGAACAGGCACGTGATGCCGGCGCTCTGGCCTATCTTGTCAAGCCATTCCAGAAGAGTGATCTGATCCCCGCCATCGAGGTCGCGATTGGCCGGTTCCGCGAGCTGCGCAACCTGACGGGCGAGATCGACGCGTTGGGTGAGCAACTCGCCGCCCGCAAGATGATCGACCGCGCAAAGGGCGTGTTGATAGACGAGTGCGACATGAAGGAAGGTGATGCCTTCGGCTTCATCCAGCGCACGGCGATGAGCGAGCGCACCAAGATGCGCCAGGTCGCTGAGCGGATTCTCGACGGCTCGTTGCGACCTGCGTAACACGAACTGCCAAGCTGACATCGTGGGTAAGTATCTCCTCGTCGACGGCAACTCTTTGACCTATCGGGCGTTCTTCGCCCTGCCGTCCGACATGGCAACAGCCAGCGGCCAGGTCACCAACGCCGTATTTGGGTTTACCTCGATGATGATCAATGTCATCAAGGATCAACAGCCTGACGGCATAATCGTCGCCTTCGATCGCCCCGAGCCAACCTTTCGTCACGAGGCCGAACCCATGTACAAGGCCCAGCGTGAAGCTGCCCCCGACATCCTGCGTCAACAGATGGGGCTCGTGCGAGAGGTGCTAGACGCCGTTGGAATCCAGTGGGTCGAGGCCGTTGGCTGGGAGGCCGACGACCTGCTCGCCACCTTGGCCACCACGCTGGTGCGTCGCGGTGACGATGTCGTGATCGTCACCGGCGACCGCGACAGTTACCAACTCGTCAAGGATCCGCACGTCAAGGTGATGTACAACAAGCGCGGAGTCAGCGACTACGCCCTCTACGACGAAGCGGGCATCGAGCAACGAACGGGTGTCACGCCGGCGTTGTACCCGCAATACGCGGCTCTGCGCGGCGACAACTCTGACAACCTGCCGGGCGTGCCTGGCGTGGGTGAAAAGACCGCCGCCAAGCTGATAAATACCTATGGCGGTCTAAACGGAATCTTTGCCCATGTCGACGAGCAGACGCCCAAGCTTCGCCAGAATCTGACCGAGTACGAGGCGCGGGCCCGCAAGAACCTCGAACTGATGATCCTTCGCCACGACGCCCCGATCGAGTCGGTCGATCTCGATTCGCTGGCGATCCAACCCAAGCCCGATGAGCTGCAACGCCTGTTCGATTTCCTCGAGTTTCGCGCCCTCGGCGACCGCCTCGCCGAGGTGCTCGGTCCGAACTCGGGCATCGCATCCAGCGCTGCTCGTGACGAACTGGTTGCCGAGGTCGGGATCATCGATGATCCCGGGGCCGCGGCGGCGGTGATCGCCAGCCTGGATGTGCTCGATATCGCGGCGGCATGGGATCGCGAACCAGGACGCAGCAGCCTTCGTGGAGTGGCGATCGTCACCGAGCCCGGCACCTCGGCCGTCGCCTGGATTCCGGGTGCCTTGATGCGCGACGACGCCGTCGCCATAGCGATCGGCGGGCATGCCCACGTCCGCGGGCACAACGTCAAGCCGTTGATGAGGTCGCTGCTGGAAGCTGATGTCGATGTGCGCGGGCTGCGGCTCGACACGGCGATCGCCGCCTACCTCATCGACCCGGCCGAAGCCCGCTACGAACTGGCCGACCTGTTGCTCAAGTTCACCGGGTTTGCGCCACCGGGCGACGACGCTGCGGCGGCTGGGCAACTCGACCTCACAGGCAACGCGGTGACCGATGCTGAACGCGCGGGGCGCGACGCTCTCGCGGTCCATCACATCGCCGGTCCGATCGAGGCCAGCCTGCATGCCCTCGGCATGTCCGATCTGTACCACTCGATCGAGAACCCGCTGGTGCGAGTGTTGGCCAAGATGGAGCACGTCGGTGTCGGCGTCGATGCCGACACGTTGCGGGCGATCAACGACAGGCTGACCGCCGAAGTCGAGTCACTCGGAACCGAGCTTCGACAGGTGGCAGAACGCGACGATCTCAATCTGAACTCGCCAACTCAGTTGCGGGCACTGCTGTTCGAACAACGTGGACTCAGCCCGGTTGGTGTCAAGAAGACGAAGTCGGGGTATTCGACCGACGCTCAGACGCTGGAGAAATTGAGGGACCAGTGGCCCGAGTTCATCGTGCCGTTGCTGCGTCACCGCGAGGTCGAGAAGCTGCGCGGCACCTATGGCGAAGGGCTGCTGAGCGAGGTCGCCGAAGACGGTCGCATTCACGCCACGTTCAACCAGACGGTGGCGCGTACAGGCCGGCTCAGTTCTGATCAGCCGAACCTCCACAACATTCCCGTTCGCAGCGACGAGGGCCGCGTTTTTCGCACGGCGTTCGTGCCCAGCGAGGGCATGTCGTTGCTGGTCGCCGACTACAACCAGATCGAGCTGCGCTGCATCGCCCATCTGGCAGCCGATCCTGGTCTGATCGAGGCGTTCACCACCGGACAAGACATTCACAACGCAACGGCGGCGCGGGTATTCTCGGTCGATCCCGGCGACGTCACGCTCGAGCAGCGTTCGAAGGCGAAGATGGTGTCGTACGGCCTTGCCTACGGCATGGAGGCCTATGGTCTCGGACAACGGCTCGGAATCCCGACCGATCAGGCGGCGGTCATCCTCGACGCCTATTTCGTTGCGTTCCCGAACGTCAAGGCGTACATGGAGTCCACGGTTCAGGAGGCACGCAAGCTTGGCTACACCGAAACGTTGTTCGGCCGCCGCCGCCCGATCCCTGAGCTACTCAACTCGAACTGGCGGATCCGGCAGGCCGGCGAGCGGCAGGCAATGAACGCTGGCATTCAAGGCCTGGCTGCCGACATCTTCAAGGTGGCCTTGATTCGCATCGATGAGGCACTCGAGGTAGGCGGTTACCAAAGCGAACTCGTGTTGCAGGTCCACGACGAGGTCATCGTCGAGGTGCCCGCCGACGAACACGATGTAGTCGGTGAGCTCGTGATCGACCTGATGAGGGGTGCCGCCGAGCTCAATGTGCCGTTCGAGGTCAACGTGGCCTGGGGAACAACCTGGGCGGCTGCGAAGAGCTGAGCGCGGTCGGGTCATCGTGGATCGCCACTGACACCGAATCGGGTCTCGGGTTGGGCTCGGCCAGGCTGTCGACCAACCAGCTCGGATTCCAGCTGCGCTCCCACTGGACGAATTCGTGGAGCGGTACCGGTCGACTCACGAGCCGGCCTTGCATCTCGCGGCATCCCATTCGGGCGACGGTGCGAAGCGTATGAGCGTCCTCGATGCCCTCGGCAATCGCGCAGAGTCCGAGATCGCGGGCCAAGTTGATCGACCCTCGCACAATCGCCTCGGCGCTGGGGTCGGTGCTAACTCGGTTGACGAAGCTCTCGTCGATCTTCAGGTCGTCTACCGGCAGCCGGTGTAGATGTTGCAGCGATGCGTGCCCAGTACCGAAGTCGTCGATCGCGACGCGTATGCCCAGATCTCGCATTTTGGTCAACGTCAGGACACTCGTGTCGAAATCGACCACCATCGCATCCTCGGTGATCTCCACCGTCAACGAACTGGGGTCGAGGCCGGTCGTCCGGAGCTGCTGCGCGATTTCGTCGACGAGCGTTGGATCGAGCAGATCGCGTGGTGTGAGATTGACGGCGACTGGAATGCTGAGACCGGCATCCCGGAAAGTGGCGGCGGCCTCGGTGGCACGCTGGACGACCAGCCGTGTGAGCTTGCCGATCAGCCCCGCCTGAACAACCAAGGGGATGAACTCGGCGGGGGAGATGGTGCCGTACACGGGATGCGACCACCGCGCCAGCGCCTCAGCCCCCGTGATTTGACCGTCGACGAGCGACACCTTGGGCTGAAAGTGGACGTAGAAGTCCTCCTTCTCGAGCGCCGAGCCCACGGAAAGGTACAGATCGAGTCGACGCGGTGCATCAGCCTCGAGCCGGGGGTGGTACCAGACCACACCGAGTTGATTGCGCTTTGCTTCGTACATGGCTGCGTCGGCTCGGCGCAGCAGCGTGCTGCTATCGGTGCCTTGCGCGGGCCAAGACGCGGCACCGACGCTGGCACCGACCTCGAACATGATGCCTTCGAGCTCGACCTTGGCGGTGAGTGCGTCGCGGAGGTTGTCGGCCCGTTCGGTCAGGTCGTCAGGGCAGTTTGGGTCGACGCAGCCCAACATGACGGCAAACTCGTCGCCACCAAACCGTGACACCATGTCGGCGGCGAGCGTGTTGGACCGCAGGCGGTTGGCGATCTCGATGAGGAGGCGGTCGCCGGTCTCATGCCCGAGCGAGTCGTTGACGTCTTTGAAGCGATCGAGGTCGATCATGATGACAGCGCCGCGCTGACCTGTTCTGGCAAGGTTGGCGGTCAAGCCAATCTCGAAGCTCAATCTGTTGGCCAGCCCTGTGAGCGCATCGGTGTGCGCCTGGTTCTCCAATCGCCCGACCAAGTAGTCGTTGGAGAGACGTCCGCTCAATGTTTTGGCCAGGGACCCGAACAACCGAAGCTCGTCGACGACAAAGTTGTCTCGCATGCCGAGTCGATCGCAAACGAACAGCACCGCCTCGGCGTCGACTTCGCTGAGCACCCGCACGGCAATGACGTTGTTCGATCCGAGCCGCTCGAGGATTTGGCGGGCGCCATCCCGAGCGTCGTCGAGGTTGAGCTCAGTGACGGCGCTGCCCTCGGGCAGATCGATCAGCATTCCGCTTAGTGGCTCGGGATCAAGGTCCACGAACGTGTCGTCGACAAGCATTCGAATCGTCGAATTGTGTTGGTCGCCGTCGCGTTTACCGACCACGGCCAGACCGGCGGACCGCGACCGCATGATCTGGACCAACTCGACAAGACCGATGTCCAGGGTTCGGGCCCCGCGTTGATTGGCAAGCGCGTGTGTAAAGGTCAGCAGCTGTTGCAGGTCCCTGAAGTCTTGGGAGAGCTCTCCACTGCTGCGCAACAACCAGCCGACGCCGACGAGCGGCACGAAGGCGAAAATCGCCATGTAGGGGCTCGCCAGCGATGCCGACAACGCTGTAACGGCGAACGTGCCGGCGAGCACCGCCAGAATCTGTGATCGGCCCACGCTGGCGAACAGGTTTGGTCTGAACTGGCCGTCGACGGCCATGATTACGAGCGGAACCGCGACCAGGCTGAGAAGTTCGGCGGCGACCACCGCACCAAGTGGAACAAGCCATTCGACTGGGCGTTCTGGCAGACGTTCGCCTAGCACGGCGTGAACCAGTAGGCCCGCCAGACCCACCTGGGCGATGAACAGGCATGTGTTCCAGATCACCTTGATGAGGTCGGATTTGCGGATCCACAGCAATGTGGTGGTCCCGCCCAGCACGTACGCAACGAGGACCAGCGCCGGGCTCGTGTACAGCAGCCCGAACATCAACGGGATGCAGGCGAGCGAGAGCGAGTGTGATTCTTTGCGGATCTCGACGTGGAGCGCGGTTGCTTCGGTCAGTCCGAAGGCGATCACGAGTGCGAAGAACGGCAGCGACCACGCACGGTCCGGAACGGTGGTCCACGATGGCGTGAGGAAGAACAGGCCGGCGCCGATCGCGGCCAGGATGGCGGCGTACACGAGCACACGCACCGATGCGTGTATGCGGCCGAGGACACTCTGTCGATCGTCAGTAGTGCGGACCGTTGGCATGTCGCCACCTCCTTCCTGATCGTATCGGTCAGAAATGCTGCCATGTTGAGGGCGATCAGACCGGGTTGCAGCACCAGGTGGAGCCGGACGAGTCGTCGGTGTCTTCGTGGGTGTGGCCGTTGCCGCGCTTGGCTGCCGATCCCGGCGGGCCTGGAGTAAAGGCGAGCAGCGCAGCTATCGCGGCGAAACGATGCCGGTGGTGTTCGGGGTCAAGTTCATGACCAGAAGTCTCCCGACCAGCCGAGACCGGACCATGTTGCGCCGGACCATGTTGCACCGGACCATGTTGCGCCGGACCATGTTGCGCCGGACCATG
>CALFRK010000133.1 GCA_937919625.1 uncultured Ilumatobacter sp. | reverse complement strand
ACCAATCAGAGCACTCCCCACCAATCAGAGCACTCCCCACCAATCAGAGCACTCCACCGAACATGGTGCGCCGCTGCGGATCACCGGTTTGATAACCGCTGGAACCACCGAACACGCTGAGCGGATGATCCGTGTCTACACAACTCGGGATCACCCGGCCATGTCGGACGGTCTGGCAAAGGTTGAAGCACTCGCTACAGGATCCGAGTCGTAGCGGCGTGCCGGCCAGATCGCCGCAGGCCCCGCAGGCCAACTGCACCGGCGCCGATCAAAGGACCACGATCACCCAAACGAACCGGCGTGATTCGCGCCGCAGCGCCCTGGCCGACCCGGGCGACAGCGTCGATCTCTTCCTGAGCGGCATTGAAGAACGTCGCCGCGAAGCCCAGCGCCACACCACCGCCGACAACGACGAGATCGAGATCCATCGCCGTACAGATCATCCCGGCTGCCCTGCCTACCAGCCGCCCGGTACGACGCATGATGTCGTAGGTCGGCTCGGTTGGTGAGCGCCCGGTGATCGCCTCGATTGCCAGCCCAGACGCCTCAGCTTCGAGGCAGCCGCGCGCCCCGCAACCACACCGACGGCCGCCCGGCTCGACGATGATATGTCCGACGTGCCCGGCGTTGCCTGTCGCACCATCGAGCAGCTCACCGTCGATCACGAACCCGCCACCGACGCCCGTCGACACGGTCATCGCACAGAAGCTCGACACGTTGCGACCTGCCCCGAGCCACCCTTCCGACAGCGCCAGCGCCTTGGCATCGAGGTCACCGAACACCGGAAGACCAGTCAGATCGTGAAGGTGTTGGCGCAATGGGAAGGATCGCCATGACGAAATGTTGACAGGCGACACGGTCTCGCAGTTGCGGGTGATCGGCCCAGCGCATCCGATGCCGATCGCCCGCACCCGGACCGCGTGCTGCGCCCTCGCCTGTTCCAATTGCTCACTGACGATGGTCGCCAGCGCAGCGAAGTGCGATTGCGGGCCAACATCACGCTCGACGTCGATCCTCGATCGGTCGAGCAGCTCGCCACGAATCGTCATCAGCCCCGAGGCGAACTTCGTGCCGCCGATGTCGATCGCCAGGATCACATCGCGCTGAGCATCCGGATTGCTCATTTCGAATTGATCATCTCGAATTGCTCATCTCTTGTTGCTCACCGGCAATTGGTCATCCCGACCACTAATCTTGTCGCACGTTACCGGCGCGCCGCTAGCGCCGGACGCCCTGCCTGCTACCGCCAGGCACGGTAGCGTGGCCAGACCATTCGGATACCGCTAACCACCATGTACAACCTGCGATCTCTTCCTGGCGCCGTCATCTTGATGCTGGCGGGCGCTCTCACCGTGTCTGGCACGATCGCGTTCGCCGGAACCGAATCGGCCAGCACAACGTCATCGAGCAGCACGAGCTCGCCCCCTTCGGCCACCAGCACCACGAGTTCGACCAGCACCACAACGACCAGCACCACCACTACCTCGGTTCCCGAGACGACGAGTACAGCTGCGACCTCGACCAGCACCACAACGAGCAGCACCACAACGAGCGCTCCCTCGACCACGATGCCGTGTGCCCCGCCAACAACGACGACCAGCACCACCACGACCACAACCACAACGCTTCCCGGCACCACCACCAGCACCACGACCACGACCAGCACCACGACCACGACCACGACCACGACGCTTCCCGGTAGCACCACCAGCACCACCAGCACCACGACCACAACCACGACCACCCTGCCGCCGTGCCCCACCACGACCACCAGCTCGGTACCCAACACGACAACCACGGTTCCGGCCGGGCCGCAAACTGCGCCGACAGCACTCGGCATCACCGTTCCTAAAGACATCGGTGACATCCTCCGCACAATCCGCCTGATGGAGTCGAGCGAGCGCTACTACCTCACACCGAACAAGGGCAACGCGTCGGGCGCCTATCAATACATCGCCTCTACCTGGAACAACTACGGCGGCTACCCGCACGCCTATCTGGCGCCACCAGAGGTCCAGGACGAAAGGGCGTTGCTCGACGTGCGCGCGATCCTCGAACAATGGCGAGGCGACGTCTCAATGGTGCCGGTGATCTGGTATTTTCCGCGCGCCGCCCTGATCCCGGCCCTGATGGATGAAGTTCCGCTGCCGTCGGCCGGCAACCGTCTTACGGTTCGCGAATACCAGTACCGGTGGCTCGACATGTTGGCATTCGTCACCGGCGAGCCGGTACTGCACCGGTTGACAGCCGTGCCGCCCGAACTTCGCTTCCTCGCTGGTCTACCACCAGACATCGATGTCGAACGCGAGCCACTCGTCGAGATCGCCTTCCCCGTGCTCGGCCGGGCCGTCGTTGCCCCGCCAACTCCGTGCGACGCCGCCGACTGCGGAGGCGGCACGTCGGCGATCGTTTTCGGCCAAACGCTGCAACCGATCCTGGCTGTCGCAGACGGGGTCGTCACGGCAATCGAATACGACAACCCGGTCACTGGCGAGGTCAGCATCACATTGGTCGACGCGATCGGCCGCACCTACCACTACGCCGGGTTCAACGATGACTCGCCGGGCACCGACGACGGCGCCGCCCACCACTCCTTCCGGTTCACTGCGCTCGGGCAGCCAGGCACGCCTGTGTTCGCCGGCCAGATCCTCGGCTACATGGGTGACACCGACCCGATGCCATCCGACGAGTTCCGCGGCATCGGCGACGGCAACATCTGGCCCCATCTACGGCTCACCATCTTGGCACCCGACGGCAGCATGCTCGACGCCGACACCCTCGTCAGCGCAGCTCAGCAACACCAGGCATGCCACGTCGCCATCGGTCCGTGGTCGGTGCCCGCCGACCCACGACTCGTCGGCGTTAGCAGAGCCGAACGCGGCACCGCCAATGTGTCCGCGATCGTCAACGGCGGCTGGACCCTGCACTCCAACGGCACAGTCACCGCCTACGGCCGATCAGCACTGATTCTGGCCCCCGAAGATTGTGTCTGGGCGCCGGTCGAACCGCACGGACCTGGCGGATTGGGCAGCTGGCCAGCCCCCGGATGGGGACTGCCGTTCAAGATCCCCGCCGAATATTGGGTTGCTGGCATGCTCGCCGACGAGTTCAACCCGGCAGCGCTGCTTCGCCGCGGCTAGAGCGCCCAGGCAACGTTCACAATGGCAGCCGACTCGGTCGACGCGGCCCACGAGTAGGGCGAACACGGCCAACCCATCGTCGGTGAATCGCTCGCCGCTCTCAACTGCCGTCAGCCGGCTGACCTCATCGCCCTGGCGGTACCCCGCCTGCAGCGAAGATCGCCGGCGTGCCACCGGTGTGTATGAACACGACATCGTTCCCTGCCGCCCAGCGGCCGGCCTCGGCATTGCCGACCAGCCCGGCGAAGCCCTTGCCGCTGTATACACGATCGAGGACCCAGCCACCATGGCGGGCGGCCCAACGGATTGCCGCATCACCCGCTCGAGTGGGGACGCCATAGTCGTGGCCCATCCAATTCGGGTCGACCCGCACATCGCCCCGGTCGAGAATCGATCGGTCACCGCCAATCAGTTCGATCGTGTCGCGGGCCAGATCGGCGATGTTCGGCATGCCCATATTGACACCCTTGGCGACCCCGATCGCCAGCACCTCTGGCACGTCATGTCCCTCGAGTCGCCACAGCGCTCGCCCGGCCAGCAACCCGGCATGGGTTCCTCCGCTCGACGAAGTGTGCACGATCGCCGCCGGTGTGACGTCGAACGCCTGGCACTGTTGCATCAGCTCGACGAACGCAACCGCGTATCCGACGGCGCCGACTGGCGTCGAACCACCGATCGGGATCGAGTAAGGCTCGGCGCCGGCCGCCCGGAGTTCGTTGGCGAGCGCCTCCCTGGCGATCTCGAGTTCGCCCCAGTGGCTCTCTTCCGAACCGGTGAAATGCTGCTGGGCCCCGAACAGATTCGACAGAAGGAGGTTCCCGGTCGGCACTGCCGGCGCGTCCCCTGACAGCACGAGGTGCACCTCGAGACCAAGCATCGCCCCGGCCGCCGCCGTCATCCGGCAGTGGTTGGATTGGGCGGCACCGACGGTGACCAGCGAACGGGCGCCTTGGGCAACCGCCGCACCACAGAGGAACTCGAGCTTGCGGGCCTTGTTGCCACCCATTCCGAGGCCCGTCAGATCGTCGCGCTTCATCCACAGCCGGGCGCCGCCAGGCAGCTCAGACCCACGCTCGAGTGGAGTCGGCAATGTCGCCAAGCGGGCCCGCGGAAGATGACCGAACACGCTCGGCATGATAGGCACATGGAGCGTGAGGACAGTAGGGCGGCAAAAGCGGCGGCGAACGTGAAGACCGACTGGAACCCGATTCTGAGGCGCGAGTTCGACAAGCCGTACTGGGACACGCTGCAGGGATTCGTGTCGGCAGAGCGTTCGCAGGCCACGGTCTACCCGCCCGCCGACCGCGTGTTCGCGGCGCTGCACCTGACGCCGTACGCGGCGACCCGCGTGATGATTCTCGGCCAGGATCCGTACCACGGCCCAAACCAGGCCCACGGCCTGTGTTTCTCGGTGCAGTCCGACGTACGCGTCCCGCCATCACTCGCCAACATCCACAAGGAACTGTCGAGCGACCTTGATCTGCCGATTCCCGATCATGGCAATCTCGAACCGTGGGCACGCCAGGGTGTGCTGCTGTTGAATGCCACGCTCACCGTGCGCGCCGGCCAGGCAGCATCGCATCAGGGCAAGGGGTGGGAGACGTTCACCGACGAGGTAATCAGCGCCGTCAGCGCCAAGCCGGATCACGTCGTGTTTATCTTGTGGGGTGCCTACGCCCGAAAGAAGAAGTCGCTGATCGACCCATCACGGCACACGATCATCGAATCACCACACCCGTCGCCGCTGTCAGCCCACACCGGTTTCTTCGGAGCCAAACCGTTCAGCCGCAGCAACCAGGCACTCGTCGCTCACGGCCAACCAGCGATCGATTGGAGGCTGTGAAGCACCATGGCCTGGACCACCAGCACCAGCGTGATGCGGTTGCGTCGCCGCAGCGATCCTGTCGATGTCACCGTCGAAACGCTCGACGGCTTCCGGCGCCATCTCACCGGTCGCAACGCCGCCGTACTCGCCTACTACGGGTTTCTCACCTTGTTCCCGTTGCTGATGGCGGCGACGACGATCCTCGGGTTCGCACTCGAAGGCGACCCCGAACTGCAGGCCGACATTGTCGATTCGGCCCTCAGCCAGATTCCGGTGATCGGTGCTGATCTCGAGCCCGGTTCAACGATCGGCGGCAACTGGTGGGCCCTGGTTTTCGGACTTGGGATCGCGTTGTGGGGATCGCTGAAAGCGTTCGTCGCCCTTCAGGCCGCCCTCGATGACGTCTGGGAGATCCCGGTCGACGATCGCGCGAATGGGGCCGTCAAACGTGTCAGGGCGCTCGTTGGCATCGCCGTGATCGGCGCCGGTCAGATCGTCACCGTGGCGTTGGCGGCGACCGTCAGCGAGGTTGGGATGCCTCGACTCGGACGGCTGCTGATCACCCTCGGTGGCCTGGTGGTCAACTTCATTGTTGTAGGTGCGATGTACCGGTACCTCACCTCCAAGTCGACGACATGGGAAATCGTTTGGCCAGGTGCGGTCTTCACAGGGATTCTGTACACCGTGCTGCAGTTCGCCGGCACACGACTCGTCACCAAGACATTCGACGACGCCGAGAGTGTCTACGGCACGTTTGCGGCCACGTTGGCGTTGCTCAGCTGGCTCAGTTTGCTCGCCCTGATCAGCCTGATCGGGGCCGAGCTGAACGCTGCCCTGGTCAGACGCAATGACCGCCAGCCAGCATCGCCGTCGGAACAACCGACCGCACCCGTTGCCGCCGCCGACGACGACTGACTACTCGGCGGGCGGGCCGAGTTGGGTGACGATCAGCGACGCCTGTTCGAGCGTGCGGTGAACCGGACACCGATCGGCGATCTTCGCCAGGCCGGCGCGCTGCTTCTCATCGAGCTCGCCCTCCAGATATAACACCCGCGTGAACTGATCGATCTTGCCATTCTTCGGCACAGCACCGTCTGCTGTGTCGGTGGCGACATCGGCAGCGTGCACCTTGTCGTGTGACACCTCGACCGTCACCTTGTCGAGCGGAAGCTGCTTGCGATCGGCGTACATCCGCAACGTCATCGACGTACACGCGCCAAGCGCGGCCGCCAGCAAGTCGTACGGGCCCGGCCCGGCGTCGAAACCGCCGACCGACTCGGGCTCGTCGGCGAGGAACCGATGCCGCCCGGTCACGACGTGGTTGAGGAACAAGCCTTGAGTGGTCTCCGCGACAACCACCTGGGCGGACGGCTTGGGGGCCTTGGTCGCGCCGCTCTCGTCAACGAGATACCTGGCTGCCCATGCTCCGATCACCGACGCCGCGTACTCGGAATCGGCGGTCGTAGACAACAGATGGTCGGCGTGATCGAGGCTGACGAAGCTCTTCGGATGACGAGCCGCTTGAAAGATGCCAGCAGCGTGGTCGACACTGACGGTGTTGTCGATCGGTGAGTGCATCACTAAGAGAGCCGCGTCGAGAGTGGCTGCGGCATCGGTGACCGCCCCAGAGCGCAGGACGTCGATGAACTGCTGACGAATAGTAAACCGCCGCCCGTGCAGCTCGACCTCGACCTCGCCACGTTCTGCGATCTCGTCGAGCATTCCGTCGAACAGCCCGGCGACGTGACCGGCATCCGACGGGGCCCCCAGCGTGGCGACAGCACTCACTTCGGCGAGTTGGTTAGCAGCGCAGATCACCGCCGCCCCTCCGAGCGAATGGCCGACCAGCAACTGTGGCGCCCGGTGGTCTTGGCGCAGCCAATCAGCGGCCGCAATCAGGTCGTCGACATTCGACGAGAAGTTGGTGTTGGCGAACTCGCCCTCGCTGGCACCGAGCCCAGTGAAGTCAAACCGCAGCAGCCCGTAGCCAAGGTCGGTCAATACTGCCGCAATCCTGGAGGCCGCCCGAAGGTCCTTGCTGCATGTGAAGCAGTGAGCAAACAGGGCAAACGCCTTGGGCGGGCCGGCCGGCAGGTCGAGCCGTGCTGAGAGCAGTTCGCCAGAACTGCCGGGAAACGTGACACGTTCGATGCGGGTGGGCATGCGCCGACGGTACCAACAGCTTCGCCGCGCACGTATGAACTCGACGTCAGCGCTGCGATACTTGTCCACCGTGTCGACCTCGCCCACCGATCCTCACACCGACCGGTACGCCCGCGATCCCAACGGGCGAGCAGAACGTTTCATTCGTCCGCTGCGCGACTTCCTGCATCAGGAGGCGAGCGCTGGTCTGCTGCTGGTCGGTGCCGCGATCTTTGCCCTGATCTGGGCCAACTCGCCCTGGTCGGGAAGCTACTTTGATCTCTGGAGCATCGAATCCGGCGTTGAGTTCAACGGGCACGGTATCCATCTCAATCTGCGCGAATGGGTCAACGATCTGGCGATGGTGTTGTTCTTCTTCGTCGTCGGATTGGAGATCAAGCGCGAGCTGACCGAGGGCGAGTTGCGTGACCCGCGCCAGGCCGCGCTCCCGATCATCGCCGCCTTTGGCGGCATGATTGTGCCGGCCACGATCTTCGCAGTACTCAACTCGGGCGGTGATGGTTCGAAGGGGTGGGGGATCCCGATGGCCACCGACATCGCAATCGTGATGGGTGTCGTTGCCCTGTTGGGCTCGCGTGCACCGTCGTGGCTGAAACTGTTTCTGCTGGCACTCGCCATCGTCGACGACATCGGGGCGATCCTGGTTATCGCCATCTTCTACTCCGAGGGTGTTTCGTTCGAGTGGTTGTCGGTTGCCATCGGAGCGGTCGCCGTCGCCGCCGTGATCCGAAACAGCGTGCCTTGGATCGGGGTGTATGTCGCCCTCGGTGCTCTGTGCTGGTTGGGGCTTCACAACGCTCACGTACATCCAACCCTCACCGGTGTCGCATTCGGCCTGCTGGCGCCCGTAACGCCCCGCCGACGGTCTGGCATGATCGACGCCGACGAGCTGGCCGCCAAGCCCGACGTGCGCAAGGCGGCAGCCGTCTCGCAGCAAGCGAAGTGGACCGTATCCATCGTCGAATGGCTCGAGCACCGACTGCACCCCTGGTCAGCATTCTTGGTCGTGCCCGTGTTTGCGCTCGCCAATGCCGGGATCAAGATCCCTGCCTCCGACCTGGGCAGTGCGATGACCAATCGCGTGACGTGGGGCGTCATGCTCGGGCTCGTGGTCGGCAAGACGATCGGCATCACCGGGGCGACCCTTCTGGCCGTCGCCCTCAAAATAGGGCGCCTTCCGGAGGGGGTTACGCCGCGCTATGTGCTCGGTGCTGGTGCACTCGGCGGAGTCGGGTTCACAGTGTCGCTGTTCGTGACCGAACTTGCCTTCGGCGAGGAGGTCGTGGGCACCGATGCTCGGCTCGGTGTGCTGATCGGATCGTTCGCGGCGGCGCTGATCGGATCAGCGATCATGATTCCCGGAAAGGTGCTCGACGATCGCTCAATGACTGGACCTGTGGTCGACCCTGACACGGATCCGGCGTTCAACTCTTCGCCGCGGCAGTCGAAAATCGACTAGAACACTGACACGGCGAGTTCAGCACAGAGACTGAGCTCGCCGCCGCCGTTCCGATGCTGATCTCCACGCTGCTGGCAGCCACCGAATCTGCGCTCGGCCCAACGCTGGCGATCATCGTCGGCGTAGGGATGGCCGCGCAATGGATCGCGTGGCGTACCCAAGTGCCATCGATCATTCTGCTGCTCGTTGCCGGCCTGCTGCTCGGCCCTGTCTTCAGCCTGATCGACCCCGACGACTTCCTGGGCGGAACCCTGTTTCCCGTCGTCTCGCTGTCGGTAGCCCTGATCCTGTTTGAAGGCGGGCTCGACCTGCCCCCGCGCGAGCTGCGATCGACCGGCACCGTCGTGCGCCGTCTAATCACCATCGGCGCCATCATCACCTTCCTCGTTGCCGCCTGGAGCGCCGAGCAACTGTTCGATATCAGCCGTGGCGCCGCCGCTGTCATGGCGGCCGTGCTCGTGGTAACAGGGCCCACCGTCGTCGGACCGTTGCTGCGGTTTGTCCGGCCCAGCGGCCGCACCGGTCCGATGCTGCGTGCAGAAGGCATTCTGATCGACCCGATCGGTGCCACCGCCGCATTGGTGGCCTTCGAGGCGGCGCTGACCGACGAGCCGGGCGAGGCGATCAGCGCTCTGATCGGCGTGATCGGACTCACACTGCTGGCCGGTGTCGGGATCGGATTCCTACTGGCCTACATGCTCGATCATGCCCTGCGCCGGTTCCTGATCCCCGACCACCTCGGCAATCCGATCGCGTTGGCGATCGTGGTGGTCGGGTTCGTGATCAGCAACGAGGTGCAGGAGGAGGCAGGCCTGCTGACCGTGACCGTGATGGGCATCTGGCTGGCGCGACGAGACTCAGCCGCCGTGCGCCAACTGCTCGAGTTCAACGAGAGTCTGCGCACCTTGCTGATCTCCGCCCTGTTCATTCTGCTGGCGGCCCGCATCGAACCCGACCAGTTGCGAGACGTCGCCCTCCCATCGCTGCTGTTCCTCGCCATGCTGGTGTTCGTAGCTCGCCCGCTCGGGGTGATCGTGTCGACAGTACGAACCGGTCTGACTTGGCGCGAGCGGTTGTTCTTGATGGTCATGGCACCGCGCGGCATCGTGGCCGCCGCCGTGTCGGCGATCTTCGCCCTGCGGCTCGAGCAAGAGGGGGTACGAGGGGCCGAGCTGATCGTGCCGATCGTGTTCTTGATGATCATCGGCACGATCCTCGTCTACGGCTTTCTCGCAGGACCGGTAGCTCGCGCGTTGGGGCTGGCGGAAGCCCGCGCCAACGGCGTGCTGATCGTCGGAGCGCATTCGATCGCCAGAGGATTGGCGAAAGCGCTCGAAGATCTAGATGTAAAAACGATGCTGGTCGACACCGACCCGTACAACGTGACCCGTTCGGTGGCGCTCGGGTTGCCGGCAAGGCGGCTGAGTGTGCTGACCGAGGAAGCCACGCACGAGCTCGATCTGCGGGGCATCGGAAGGATCCTGGCACTCACCTCCAACGACGAGGTCAACGCCCTCGCCTCAGGTCGGTTCGCCAGGCTGTTCGGCCGACGCGAAACGTTTCAGCTCGCCCCCGGCGAGCGCCAGCGCAGCGGCGCCCTGCCAGAAGCGCTGCTGGGTAGGGTGATCGGTATCCAGGGACTCGACTACGGAACCCTCGACGAGCGCACACGCCAGGGTTGGCGGGTTCGCCCCTCCCCTACCGGCGAGCCGATCTCGGCGGCGACCGAGGCTGGTTTGTTCCTGCCGATGGCGCGAGTGTTCGGCGGCCAGCTCAGCTTTATCTGCCGCAACGATCCCGTGCCGTCGCAGGGCACGGTGATCGGTCTCGCAGCCCCATCGGTGCAGAAGGATCTCGAACGGGCGTTGGAGCAAGCCGAATGACGGCGATCCACCGGTGCCGATAAACCTGCATCTGTTCGTCTACGGCACGCTGCGCCCCGGTGATGTTCGCTGGTCGTTGCTCGAGCCGTTCGTCGCCGATGGCGGCCGGGCCGACTCGGCCGTTGGCCACCTGTTCGACACCGGCCTCGACTACCCAGCGGCCGTGTTCGGTGGCGACGGCACGATCGTCGGGCGCACCTATCAGCTGCGAGCCGACACGCTCGACAAGGCGCTGGCGGTGCTCGACGAGGAGGAGGACACCGTGCTCGGCCTGTATCGACGCGTCGAGCTCACCACCGGGTGTGGTGTTCGGGCATGGGCCTACGAGTACGGCGACGGCCTCGACCTGACCCCGATCGAGTCAGGCGACTGGTTCCTCCGCTGAGTTGGGAGTTCCCAACTTCCAACTCAGAACAGCTCTTGGGCGACGGCCAACACCGCCGCGGCGTGGTTGGTGATGTCGGTTTCGGTCAGTGTCGGCCCGAGTTCGACCGTGAAGCCGATGCCGACATCGGTGGTGACCGTCCGCGACCACTGCGAAGCGGTGCCGGTGTACGTGCCGCCTGTGATTCCGATCAACGGTAGCCCGGTGATCTCGGCGTAGCGGGCGCGAGCGTCACCGTCGCGGCCCGACGATGGGCTGATCCGAAACAGGTCCTGGTGGTACCACAGGATCAGATCTGGCCGCACCGAGTCACCGAGCGCCACAATCGCCCGGGTCTCCGGCTCGCTGGCCGGTCTGGTGCCGGCGTATTGCCAGTCCCCTTCAGTGCCGAGGTATCCCCACTTGTTCGGGAAGTTGCGGTTGAGGTCGACGAGGTTGGCGTTCTGGCGATCATGGCGGGCCTGGCCGTCGGGGTTGATCGAACGCACCAGCCACAGCTCGACGCCGAGGGGCACCGGCCCGCTGGCCAGCCGATCGATGATCGCCACGCCGGCGTCTTCGTTGCCGTGGATGGCGCCGACGACGAGTACACGGGCCCCGCCGGGGTCGCCGCGCCGGATGACCGTGATCGGGCGGCCCTCGACCGATCGACCGATCTCGATCTCGGTGTCGACCGGAAACGAGAGTGCATCGATGGGGGTGATCTCCGGCGGCGGCGGAATCGCGCCGGCGACGGTCGACGCCGCTGTGGTCGGCGGGCTTGTGGTCGGCGGGCTCGTCACGGTCGACGTCGACGTCGACGAGATCGCTGGAGGGGGCGAGGTTGTCGTGGAGGTCGAGCTGGTCGTGGTCGTAGCGATCGTGGTGGAGGTCGACACCGTTGTCGTCGCAGCCAGTTCGACCGTCGTAGTGGCTGCCGGAACGATCGTGGTCGGGGATGCATGAGAGCCCGATGAGCAGGCGGCCAGCAGAACACCCGCCGCCGCTACGGCGACCATTCTCGTATCACGCACGGCGAGCGTGGGCGTCCAGGAGTTCGGCGACGACGATGGTCAGGCGGCGAGCCGTGGGCACATGCAAGTACTCATTAGGGCCGTGGGCGTTGGCATCGGGACCGAGGGCGCCGGTGATCACGAACTGGGCCTCGGGAAAGCGCTCTCCGAGCATGCCCATGAACGGGATCGAGCCACCTTCGCCGAACATGCGTGCCGCCTCCCCGAAAGCGACGATCGACGCAGCGTCGAGCGCCGACTCGAGCCAGGGCGCAAGCGCCGGGGAGTTCCAACCTGGTCCGGTCTCGAGGCCCGACAGTGTGACGCGGGCGCCGTACGGCGGATCGGCCAACAACGCCGCGGCGAACTCGTCGGCGACGGCCTGCGGGTCAGCGTTGGGTGGCAACCGAAGTGACAGCTTGAGCGAGGTGCTGGGTCGCAACACGTTTCCGGCGCGGCTGGTCGGCGGCAATCCGTCGGCACCAACCACGCTGAGCGCGGCCCGCCAAGTGCGCGCCAGCAGTTGCTCGGTGGCATCGGCAGTTGTCGGGCCGGCACCGTCGACAAACGGATAGTGATCGGCGATCGCACCGATGTCGACGGCCGTCGAATCGGCCTGGGCGACGCGGTCAGCGGGGACTTCGGTCTGGCACGTGTCGAGCAGCACCCGACCCGTCGCTTCGTCCTCGATCCGCGACAACAATGATCGTGCGATCCGAAAGCTGGACGGCACCATGCCCGAAACGTCTCCCGAATGCAGTCCAGCGGTGACGATGTCGACGGTGAGTACGGCGCTGACAAGACCGCGCAGCGACGTGGTCACCCACATCCGTTCGTAGTCGATGCAACCGGAGTCGAGGCACACCACCAGGCTCGGCGAACCGAGTCGATCGGCGAGCGCTTCGACATGGGCAGGCAGGTCGGGCGAGCCCGATTCCTCGCTGGCCTCGATCAACACGACGCACCGCCCGTGAGATCCGCCGGCAGCTTGAACCGCCTCGATCGCGGTCAGGCTGGCGAACGCCGCGTAGCCGTCGTCTGCGCCACCACGGCCGTACAATCGATCGCCGTCGAGCACCGGGGTCCATGGGCCGAGTCCGTCGCGCCAACCCTCCATCTCGGGCTGCTTGTCGAGGTGGCCGTACAACAGCACGGTGTCGTCAAGACCAAGCTCGGCGCCGGCCTGGCCGAACGGAGCCACCTCGATCACGATCACCGGTGATCGCTGTGGTAGCTCCTGGATACCGACGCTGATTCCCTCGATCGGGCGCGCCGCGCACCAGTCGCAAATCAGCTCGACGGCCTGCTGCATGTAGCCGTGTTCACGCCAGTCGGGATCGAACGCCTCGCTGACGTTCGGGATCTTGATGTAGTCGTGCAATACCGGCACGATCTCGTTCCAGACCTGGTTGACGTGATCGGTTGCTGCACGGTCGAGCGCCATGGGCACAACCGTAACGATTGGATTGATCCTCGCGTGCGCGAGGCTGGTGCGATGGACCCTCGTCCACCCGCCGCCAGCGTCGCTCTGACGCGTACCGGCGCAGTCATATTGTCGGGGTTGATGCTCATCACGACAGCGTGTTCGTCGGCGGACCGGGCAGCCTCCACAGCGCCGGCCAAGTCTGCCGCCGAGACGACGACGGGCGCCACCACGACGACCAGTCCACCGCCGACAAGTATCAGCGTGCCGGCGACTGCGGTGAGCGTCCCAACGACGACTCTGACGACGGCGCCGACGACCACTCTCGCCGCCGAACCCGTTTGGCCGCGCCACATCAGCCTGGCGTTTTCGGGCGACACGCTGGCCCACAGTCCGCTGTGGAGCCAGGCGCAACGCAACGCAGCTGCCACCGCCGGGGGGACCGGTTACAATTTTGATCCGATGCTGGCTGGGCTTGCGCCCGTCGTGGCCGCCGTCGATCTTGCCGTGTGCCACCTCGAGACCGCTATCGCGCCGGAGGGCGAGCAGTTCACGACAATGCCGCGCTTCGGAGTGCCAGAGCAGATTGCCGACGCGATCGTGGCGGCAGGGTACGACCGCTGCTCGACAGCCAGCAACCACACCGCCGACCGCGGCACCGCAGGCATCGATCGAACCGTCAACGTGCTCGAATCGCGGGGCCTCGAGCAGTCGGGAATGGCCCGACGGCCCGACGAGATCCGACCCAAGTTGTTCGAGGTCGAGGGTGTCTCGTTCAGCCATCTTTCGTACACGTTCAGCTACAACGGTCTGTCGTTGCCGAAGGGTGAGGAGTGGCGGTCGGCGACCATCGATCCGCAGCGCATCATCGCCGACGCCGCCAGTGCCAGGTCGCTCGGCGCACAGGTGGTGATCGTGAGCATGCACTGGGGCGCCGAGGGGCTGCATCAGCCGACCGGTTTCCAGCGCAATGTCGCCGACGAGATCACCGCCAGTGGCTTGATCGATCTCGTGATCGGCCATCACGCCCATGTATTGCAGCCGATCGAGCAGGTCAACGACACATGGGTGTTGTTCGGGCTCGGCAACATCTTGTCGAATCTGCCAACGTCCGATCGCTGGCCCGCTGCCAGCCAGGATGCCGCCGTGGTAACCGTCGCGATCACCGTCGACGAGCAGGGCACAGTTACGGTAGACCGGCCGGTCGCCCACCCAACGTGGGTCGACAAAGACGCCGGATGGACAGCGGTGCTGGTCGAAGCTGAACTGGCCCGCAACGACATCTCCGCCGGGCAGCGTGGCCGCCTCGAACGATCGCTCGAGCGGACACGTTCGATTCTCGGCAACTTCTTCCCAGGCACGGAGGCAGCATGAACAACCGGCAGACGGGATGGCTGTTCGTGGCGACGCAGTTCGTGTTGCTGGCGACACTCGTGGTGCTGCCGACCGGAACCGACTGGCCTCTCCCACCCGGGCTGACGATCGTGGGCATTGCGCTCGTCATCGTCGGACTCGTCGTCGTGGGCCTGGCGGCGAGCCATCTCGGCGAATCGCTCACCGCCACACCCGAGCCGAAATCTGATGCCAGCCTGCGCACGGGTGGCCTGTACCGCTTCGCCCGTCATCCGATCTATAGCGGAGTGTTGCTGGTAGTGGTAGGGCTGGCGGTGCGAAGCCGCAGTTTCGCAGCGCTGGCTGTCGGCGTGGTCACCGTGGTCTTCTTCAACGGCAAGGCGGCCTGGGAGGAACGCCGGTTGGCCGCCATCTACCCCGGCTACGCCGAGTACGCAGGCACCACGCCGCGCTTCGTGCCTCGGCCACACCGTTGAGACAGGCGACTCGGGAGTCGTGCGTGGAGCGTGGGCCGGACGGACGGACGAACTGCGAACTGCGAACTGCGAACTGTCCTTGCCAGGTGCGGGCGGCGCCGGCGGAATACAAGCGACGCGACAAGTCCGTGCAGATCACCGGCACCACTCCCATCTCGGTAGCTTGACGGGGTGCCGATTTCGCACCCCGCCTTCGACAACCGCGTCACACGCGATCTTCGAGTCGAGATCCCGATTGTTCAGGCGCCGATGGGTTGGATCGCCCGCAGTCGGCTGGCTTCGGCCGTGTCCGCCGCCGGTGCGTTTGGCGTGATCGAGACATCTTCGGGTGAGCTCGACGCCGTGAAGGGTGAGGTCGCCAAGATGCGCGATCTGACCGACCGTCCGTTCGGCGTCAACATCGCTCAGGCGTTCGTTCGCGACCCGGCGATCGCCGAGTTCGTGATCGACCAGGGCGTCAAGTTCGTCACCACGTCGGCCGGCTCGCCCACCAAGTACACCTCGATCCTGAAAGAGGCTGGTCTCACCGTGTATCACGTTGTCCCAACGTTGGCGGCGGCGCTCAAGGCGGTCGATGCCGGCGTCGACGGGTTGGTGGTCGAGGGCGGCGAGGGCGGCGGTTTCAAGAGCCCGACCCCGGTCTCGACGATGGTGCTGTTGCCGCTGATCCGCTCGAAGGTCGACGTGCCGATCATCGCCGCCGGTGGAATCGTCGACGGCGCCACGATGGCTGCCGCATTCGCGCTCGGCGCCGAGGGCGTGCAGATGGGCACCCGCATGGTGTCGGCTGCCGAATCCCCGGTGCACGACAATTGGAAGCAGGCGATCGTCGACGCCAACGAGACCGACACGTTGTTCCTCAACCAGCGCCACTCCCCTGCGCTGCGTGCGCTTCGCACCGAGCGCACGACCCGCCTGCTCGACTCCGAGGAGAATGTGTTCGGCGAGTTCGGCAACGCTATGGCGCTCTACTTCGGAGGCGACATGGAGGCGGCGATCGCCCTCAGCGGTGAGGTGGCCGGCAGGATCGAGTCGGTGCGTCCGGTCGCCGACATCATTGCCGACACGGTGCGCGAGTTCGGCGAAACCGTCGCCCGGCTGCAGGGCTGAACGGCCGTCGTATGGAGTTCAACGGGCAGGAGTTGGTCGGCTACGCGGCGTCGGTGTTGGTCGTCATCTCGCTGGCGATGACATCGGTCGTACGGCTGCGGATCATATCGCTGGCGGGATCGGCGGCATTCCTCGTGTACGGCGTGTTGATCGGCTCGGTTCCGATCGTCGGCACCAATGTGGCGATCGTCGCCCTCAATGTCTGGTTTCTGTGGCGCGAGCTGGGTGGCAGGCGCGATCTCGGAGCGGTCGTCGTGCCGGCCGATTCGCCTTTCCTGCTCGACTTCCTCGATCACCACGAAACAGAGATCAAGAGCTTCCAACCCGAGTACGACCCGACGGTCGCAGTCGGGTTCGCAATGGTGCTGACCCGGGACGGCCTGCCAGCTGGGGCGATTCTTGGGGAGCGTGATGGGGCAACGCTCGACATCACGCTCGACTTCGTGTTGCGGGCCTACCGCGACTCGCGGCTCGGCCGTTGGGTATACGGGCCCGGTGCCCGAGTGTTCCGATCGGCAGGGATCGCGCAGCTAACCGCTGCGGCGGCCCTCGAGTCACACAGCAGCTACCTGTTGAGGGTCGGTTTCGCTCGCGACGACGTGACCGGCTGTTACACGAAGGCGATTTAGATCGCGCCCAACCGCAGATCCGTCCTTCGCCCTGACCACGCCGAGATGGGAGTTGTGCATGGGAACCCAGCGGACAGGTCGCTGCGCTGCTTTCGTTCCGCATTGTCCCCCCGTAACGATTGGTCGCAGTTCGCCTATCGGCTCACGCTCGTGGCACATCTCCCAACTCGGTAGGTTCTCGATGTGATCGAAATCGACAAGATTGAACAGTGTCGCGGCTGGGTTGAGCTCGGCGTCGACAGACCGCCGGCGGCGTTCCAATCGCTCGATCTGCGCGACATCACCGGATTCGAGTCGGGTTCGTTTGCCGGTTGCTTGTTCTTGTCGTGCCACCTGACGCCTGCTCAGGCTGGATTTCTCACCACGATGGGCGCCACTGTGATCCGCGATCAGCTCGGTCGCCCCTTTACGGCTCACCGGGCGCGCCTCTACACGCCGGGGGAGCTGTTTGCCGGGTTCGATCCTGGCGACCCGGCCGGGTACGAGTCGACCTACGACGCCAAGGTTTATCGGCACTGGGTCGAGTCGGGCCGACAGTATCCGCCGATGATCGACGAGAGCCTCGCTCGGCGCCTGCATGATCACTCGATCAGCGACGCCCTCTACGAGGAACTCGCTGGTCGCAGACCGGTCGCCGTAATGGGCGGTCACGGCCTCGAGCGAGCCGACCCTCAGTACGCCAGTGTCGCCCGGATCTCTCGCCGGCTGACCCGATCCGGGCGGCTGATGCTGTCGGGCGGCGGACCGGGAGCGATGGAGGCGACCCACCTCGGCGCCTGGATGGCCAACTTCGATGACGCCCAGCTCGACGAGGCGATCACTGTGTTGGCGCCACGCCCGACGGGCGGCGAGCTTGGCAAGGAGTACACCGATCCCGACTGGCTGCACCGCGCGTTCGAGGTGCGTCGGCGCTGGCCACTCGATAGTTTCCGCGGCCGAACTAGATATGACTCGATCGGGATCCCGACCTGGATGTACGGTCACGAGCCGCCTTCGGCGTTCGCCACGAAGATCGCCAAATACTTCGCCAACAGCGTTCGTGAGGAGGGGCTTCTGGCGATCGCTACCCACGGTGTTGTGTTCACCCGCGGCAGCGCGGGCACGATCCAGGAGATCTTCCAGGACGCCGCCCAGAACCACTACGAGAGCTTCGGATCAGCGGCCCCGATGGTGCTGGTCGGGGTCGACTACTGGACCCACCATCGTCCGGTGTGGCCGTTGCTCGAATCGCTGGCCGACGGCCACCCGTACCGCCACCTGATCACACTGACCGACGACGAACAAGAGGTCGTCGACAAGATCCTCGCCTACGAGCTGAACACCTAAACCCTCAAGGTTCGCGTGAACAGGTTGCGCACATACTGCGCAGCCTGTTCACGCGTTCGGTGAGTGTTTGATCAGCCGATTGCGTCGTCAGCTCGCTGTAATCGGCCGTCGCTGGTGGTCGGCAGCCCGAACAGCAAGCAGACCGACACAATGCAGACGGCGAAGCAGGCGCCGATCGCCCAGCGGTAGGTATCGGTTTGGTCGATCAACCAGCCGGCCACCGGAGGGCCGATCAGACCACCCAACCCTGGGCCGGTGTACAGCATCCCCAGGATCGAGCCGAGTCCGGAAACCCCCATACGATCCGAGATCACGATCGGCCCGAGCGCCACAAAGCCGCCGTACCCCACGCCGAGCACGAACACAAACAGCACCAGGACGACATACGACGATCCGGCGAAGAACCAGATCACGAAGCTGACGGCATGGATCGCGTAACACGCCCGGTACAGCCGGAATGAGCCGAACGAACGAACCAACGATCCGAATCCGACCCGCGACAACACGCTTGCGCCGCCCAGCACTCCGACCAGCACCGCAGCCTGCACCGATCCGACATCGCGCTCCTTGGCGTACTGGCCGACAAACACGAACGGCACGAATAGGGCCAGCCCAAGGGCAAACGATGACAGATGCACGCGCCGAAACACGGCGCTCCTCCACGCATCGCCGAAACGCGACGGCTGCCGGGTGCCATGGCCCGGCGGGCGGGCAGCGAGCGGGATACACGCAAGCAGCACAGCCGCACCACCCAGCCCGAACATCACATAGGTGTCGCGCCAACCGTAACGGTCGATCAGCGCTGCCGACAGCGGCGACATCACCATCGTGCCGACCCCAATGCCCGCAACCGCCAGCCCAACCGCTACAGCGCGATGGTGCACGAACCACCCGCCCACCATCGCCACCATCGGTACATAGCCGCACGCCGCGGCGATCCCCACGCCCACCCCGTATGTGACGTAGCCAACCGCCAGCGAATCGACCCGGCTGGTCAACAACAGCCCGACCGCCATCGCCACGGCGCCGAGCAGCAATACAACACGCGGGCCGAAGCGGTCCATCATGCGACCCGTCACCAGGCTCAACCAGAAGAACGAGAACGTCGTGATGCCGAAGATCACGGCCGTCTCGCCACTCGCCGAGCCGAACTCCTCGCTCATCGACTCGAAGAAAGCGCCGAAGCTGTACGCCGTACCCAGGGTCACCGCAGATGCCAGGAACGACGCCACGACGGTCAGCCACGCCCGACCCGAATCGACGGTGTGAACAACCTGTGGCATGCCAGGACAGTACGTGCAAGCAGGTGGCCGCGGCGGATCAGCCGGGTGATCGGATCAGGGCAGGCGAATGCCGGTTGCTTGTTCGAACTGGCGGCGGATTCGTTTCGGGCTGACCGGGCCGTCGACACCGACCGGTTGCGCGAACACGCTCATCCGATACTCCTCGAGCAGCCACACCACCCGACGCGCCTCGTCGGTGACCCGCTCGAGACCGGCCACTGCGCCCAGGTACTCACGCTCGAGCGGGCGGACATCGGCCATCCGGCGCTGGTCGCGCGCTACGTCACCGGCCAGATGGTCGAGTCGATATTCGATGCCGCGCAGATAACGATGCAGATCGGGAAGTCGATCGGTACCCGATCGACGCACGAAACCGGGTGACACCAGTCGAGCGAGATGTCCCTCGACGTCGCCGACCGTCGGACGCAACGCCGCTGCGGTCAGCGAACGCGTGCGCTTGCGAACCCTTTCTCCGGCACCGATGATGTCAGCCGCCACTGCCAAAGCGTCTGCGGCGACGCCCGGCGCCTCGCCGCGCACCGAACCTTCGAGCCGGGCAAACGCTACATCGTCCCACGGCAGTTCGTATCTGGCCATCACGGCGTCGACCGCCGCCTCGATGCAGTCGGCGACGAGATCGCCCAGAGCAATCGATCCCTTGGCGATCGCAATCTGGCTGCGCTGGTCGAGGGTGCGCTCGATCTTGGAGGAGGTCGGGGCGGCAGCCATCAGCAGCAACCTGCGTACACCGCCCCGCATCGCCCGCTGCTGCAGGTCCTCGTTGTCGACTACCCGCAAGGCAACGCTGTCGCCGCGATCGAGCAGCGTCGGATACGAGCGCACGATGTGGCCGTCCTTGATGCGGTGCTCGACGACTCGGTCGAGCCGACCAATGTCCCACCGCACGATGTCGCGCCGCTCGGTAACCGGCGAGACGTCAGCGAGGGCTGCCCGGGCGGAGCCAGCTTGGCGACCGCGGATCGCCGCCAGGTCGTCGCCGGCATCGACCACGATGCCCTTGTCGTCAACCACCACTATGTGTAGCCGCAGATTGCTCGGCAGCCGGGCCAGACGAAAACCGTCGGCGTCGATCGGCTGGCCGGACACCTCCGTGATGGCACGCGCTAGAGCATCGACCAGACGTCCCTCGGCGGGTCCGAGCAACTCGGCTGCGGCAGCTGCCGTTTCGTTCATCGGGATCAGATTGCGACGCACGTCCTTGGGCAACGAACGCACCAGCAGCGATACCAATTCGGGTCGATATCCAGGGATCAACCAGTCGAAGCCGGTGTCGTCGAGTTGGTTCAAAGCGGTCAGCGGAACCGTAATCGCTGCCCCATCGAGCGCCGTGCCGGGCTCATAGCGATAGGTAATGCGGTACTCGGGATCGCCCGCTTGCCAGCCATCTGGTCTCCAAGTGTCGGGATAGTCGGTGAGAGCGATACCGCGCCGGTTCGACAATACGGAGGGCGTGAGCTCCAGCAGATCAGGCTGTTGTTCACGAAGGTCTCGCCACCAACGATCAAAATCGCGGCCCGAGGTGACGGCGCTCCCGACGCGCTCATCGTAGAACTCGAGCAGGGCGTCGTCGTCGAGCAGATCGATCCGGCGCACACGCGCCTCGAGCAGTCGCACACGATCGAGGAACCGTTCGTTCTTGGCGACGAACGCATGGCGCGTCTCCCAGTCGCCGAACACGAGCGCGTTGCGAATGAACATCTCTCGCGCCAGCCGGACGTCGACCCGGTCGAGACCGATCGTGCGGCTGCTGACGATTGGCAAGCCGAACAGTGTGACCGTCTCGGCGATCACCGCACGGCCCGAACGATCGTCCCACCACGGATCGCTGTACGAGCGTTTCACCAGATCTTGCGCCAGTGTTTCGGCCCACTCAGGCTGGATACCGGCCACGCGGCGGGCCCACAGCTGATTCGTTTCGACAAGCTCGGCGGCCATCACCCAGCGCGGCGGGCGTCGTGACAGTACCGAACCGGGAGCGATGACGAACCTCGCATCGCGAGCTCCACGGAACTCGCGTCCGTCGCCGTCACGCACACCGATGTGAGACAGCAGCCCTGCCAGCACGGCGCGATGCACATGGTCGGGATGACCGGCCTCGATCGTCGGACGGATCTTCAACTGTCCGGCAACCTGGCGAAGCTGGCTGTACAGGTCGCGCCACTCGCGCACCCTCAGGTAGTGGAGGTGCTCGTCACGGCACATGCGCCGAAACTGATTGCCGGACAGCTGGCGCTGTCGTTCACGCAGGTAATCCCAAAGCACCACCGTCGAAAGCAGGTCGGAGCCCTCTACATCGAACCGACGGTGCAGCTCGGCCGCCTTCTCTGGCGACTCCTTGGGGCGCTCGCGGACATCCTGGATCGACAATGCCGAGGCGATCACAAGCACCTCTCGTACGCAGCCCTGGCGTTCGGCCTCGATCACCATTCGACCCAGCCGAGGGTCGACTGGGAGTCTCGCAAGTTGTCGCCCGATCTTGGTGAGATCGCGCGGCGCACCGATCGTTCCCGGCTCGAGAGCTCCCAACTCGTCGAGCAGCAGGTAACCATCGCGGATCGACGCCGAATCTGGCGGCTCGACAAACGGGAACCGGTCGACGTCGCCGAGACCGATCGCCGTCATCTGCAGGATGACCGATGCCAGATTGGTGCGCAGGATCTCCGGCTCGGTGAATTCGGACCTGGTCTCGTAGTCGTCCTGTGTGTACAGGCGGATGCAGATACCCGGCGCGACTCGTCCGCAACGTCCAGCACGTTGGTTGGCAGACGCCTGCGACACGGGTTCGATCGGAAGCCGCTGCACCTTCAACCGGCGACTGAATCGGGAGATCCGGGCGGTGCCGGCATCGATGACATAACGCACCCCAGGGACAGTGATCGAGGTCTCGGCGACATTCGTCGACAGCACGATGCGGCGGCCGCGATGGGTTTGAAAGATGCGGTGCTGTTCGGATGCCGACAATCGTGCGTAGAGCGGCATGATCTCGGTGTCGCGACGATCTTCTTTGCGCAGCGCATCCGCGATGTCGTGGATCTCGCGCTCGCCGCTGAGGAACACGAGTACGTCGCCCGGGCCGTCCTTGGCAAGTTCGTCGAATGCATCGATCACCGCCCGTACCTGATCGCGGCGATCACCCTGACGGCTCTCGTTGTCATCACCGTATGGTCGATAGCGCAGTTCGACCGGGTGCGTGCGCCCCTCGACGACGAATACAGGGGCCGGTGTGCGATCGCCGTCGGTGAAGTGTTCGGCGAACCGTTCAGTGTCGATCGTGGCCGACGTGACGATCACTTTCAGATCGGGTCGTCGCGGCAGGAGTTGTTTGAGATAGCCGAGTGTGAAGTCGATGTTGAGGCTGCGCTCGTGCGCCTCGTCGATGATCAGCGTGTCATAGCGGCGCAGCATTCGATCGCGCTGCAACTCGTTGAGCAGAATACCGTCGGTCATCACCCGCAGCAGTGTCCCCTCGCCGACCCGGTCGTTGAACCGAACCGTGTACCCGACGCCATCTCCGATCGTCGTGCCGATCTCCTCGGCAACCCGCTCGGCAACCGTTCGCGCCGCCACGCGACGCGGCTGGGTGTGACCGATCAACCCCTCGATGCCGCGGCCTGCCTCGATGCACATCTTCGGCAGCTGCGTGCTCTTGCCCGAACCGGTCTCGCCGGCGATGATCACGACTTGGTGGTCGCGAATCGCCTGCACCAGCTCGTCACGGCGTTCGGTGATCGGCAGCGACTCGGGGTACCCGATCGGCCCCGCCGCGGTGAGACGTTCGAGGGTGGCCTGGCGAGCCGTAACTTGACGGGCGCGTCGCTGCTCGTGATCACCAGAGTCAGAACGGCGATTGGACGGGGACATGACGGTGCAAGGGTCGCAGGTTCGGAACGTGCGACCCGCACGATTTCTATCTGGCGACGGACACAATCCGGATTCGCGGGCACACTGTCGCTGTGGATGCCGATCTGCGAAGCGACCTCGAACGGGCCGCACCGACCGAATTCAATCGGCTCTCGGCGGCCGAACGCGAACGTTTCTTCGTCCATGGCGAACGGCTGATCCGCCGAGCCCACTGGGAGGGCGCCCGCGACGTCGAGGTCACCGATCAGATGGTGCTGACGGTCAGCTCGCACGCGGCATTGCTGACCGCCGGGTTCGAACCACAGACGCAACCGTTTCTGAACGTCAAGTCGATCGTTTTGCATGCCCGCACGATCGTCACCCGTCAAGTGCAGCCGGGGCCCGTGCGAGGCGTGTACACCTCAGGTCCGCAATACCTGGCCGGACAGTCCGGACATGGGCGCGGTCCGGTCTTGCTCGATTGGCAAACCGTGCAACGTCAGGTTGCAGCGCCCGGGATTGGGGCGAACGTCGTGTACCACGAGTTCGCCCACAAACTCGACCAACTCGACGGACCCGCCGACGGGATGCCACCGCTTCCAAACCGAGACGCACAGCGGGAGTGGGCACAAACGCTCGGCACCAACTACCGCCGGCTGCGCCGGAGGGGCAGCGACGCCCTGGTGCGCGGATACGCCGCCACCAACCCGGCCGAGTACTTCGCCGTCACCAGCGAACTGTTCTTCACCCGCCCGGTCGACCTACGCCAGCGATTACCGCGGGTGTACGAACGGCTCGCCGACTTTTATCGGCAGAACCCAGCCGCCAGGGCCGGCACGTAGCGCCAAGTTGCGCCAAGTTGCGCCAAGTTGCGCCAGACACAGCGTGGCTTATCAGACACGGCATGGTTTGGGCGACGCGTCCAATCCGACCCGCTCGAGTTGTGCCTGACACACTCCGAACGCTTTGCTCGCTATTGGCCGGTGAAGTTCGGCTTGCGCTTTTCGGCGAAGGCGGCGATGCCTTCTTGGCCGTCGTGGCCGCACATCGCCTGGGCGATTACGGCACCCTCGTACTCGCCGGCGGCCTGCAAGGCGTGCTCGTAGCCGTGGTACACGACGCTCTTGGCGTGGCCAGTCGCCCACGCCGGACCGTCGGCGAGCTGTTGCGCCAGGTCGGCCGTGGCCTGATCGACATCGTCGTCTGGCACCACCCGGTTGACCAGCCCCCACGATTCGGCCTCGACGGCGCTGAGCACGCGGTTGGTCAGCGTCAGATCGAGCATGCGGCGCAACCCGATGTGGCGCGCCACAAAGTACGACGAGGTTCCGTCAGGTGTTACACCGGCGCGGGTGTAGGCCATCGTGTATTTGGCCGACTCGCCCGACACGACCAAGTCAAAGGCACTCATCAGCGACAGCCCGGCACCACCGGCAGCGCCGCGCACACCCGCCACGAACGGTTTGGGGATCGAGTTCATCTTGTAGATCGCGCCGTGGTAGTCGACCAGCATGTCGGACGCCAGCGACGGCACGTTCGGGCCCGCCTCGTAGAACAACTTTAGATCGCCACCAGCGCAGAACACCTTGCCCTCGGCAGTGACCGACACCGCCTTCACGGCGGCGTCGAACTCGATCGCGACCATCACCGCCCGCAGGTCGGCCGAGAACGCCGGGTTGACCGCGTTGGCTCCCTCCGGGCGGGTGAATCGTATGTGCGCAACGCCGTTGCGCACCCCATACGTCATCGTGGTGAGGTCCATGTCGGAACACTATGACGACGTCCATGTCCGATCGCCATCGCAACGACATCGTGACTATCGACTCGCGCATACATCGACGCGAAGCACTCGTCACAGAACGAAGCCGTTGGGTTCGGCTCGCACGAGCCCACCGGCGACTACCTGCGACAACTATCAGATGACCTGATCCTGCTCGACGGTCGAGCCGAACCGCCGTCAGCTGGCGAGCAACTCGATCCCGCGCCTGAAGAACGAAACTGCCGCGTCCAGCGGGTCGCCCGCACCGCCTAGTTCGCCGTGGCCGAGTACAGCGCCGAACCCGGCGTTCCAAAACTCTGGGTCGCCGGGGCGATCGTCGGTCCACGGGCCGACATAGAGGTACGGCTCGGCGTGATACGAGTCGCCGGGCGAGCCACCCAGGTTGACGCGGCGATCGGGCGCCGCCGTCAGATCGAGGGCGGCGTCGAAGTGCTCAGGCCAGACCTGAACAAGCGAGGGGTCGGCGGCGAATGGTGCCTCGGCGACGACACGATCGAGGGCGGCGGCCACGAGCGCGTACCAATCGCCCAACGCCTTGGCGGCTGACACATCGACGCCGAGCGGCTGGCCGGCATCGCCGAGCGGCGGGGTGTCGTGGCCAACGTCGAGTTCGGCGCCGAGGTCGACCTGGGCGAAGCCAGCCAGATCGGTCAGAGACGACCCATCGATGGTGACTGCCGCACTGTGCGCTTTCTCGGGACCGCCCGACTCGCGAACCAGCAGACCACCAGAGACCCGTACACGCGTCAGATCCTCGCCGAACTCGGGTGTGCCAAAGCCGCCGTTGGTGACGCGCAGGCCAAAACGCCCCGTCGCCTGTGACCGGGCTCGCGCCACGATGTGAACGGCAACCCGCTGCAACACGTCGCGGGTGGTGGCGTACGAGGTCGGAAGTGGGCTCAGACGATGCATGTCGAGAGCAACCCCGTCAGGCCCGGGTTGCTTCCGTTACTCGCTGGTGGCTCCCCGAAAGTCGGGGGCCCGCTTCTCGCGATGTGACGCCAGCCCCTCGGCCACGTCGGGGCCGCCGAACCCGTAGAACTCGAGCGCCAGCGAGGCGTCGAATGCCGAGCCCGCCGAACGGTACCAGTGGTTCAGCGAGTGTTTGGTCCAGCGCATCGCCGATGGCGAGACAGCCATCAGTTTGTCGGCAACGATCAGCGCCTCCTCGTGGACCATGTCGTCGTCGACACACAGCGACACCAATCCGATCCGCTCGGCCTCCTCGCCGGTCAGGGTGTCACAGGTGAGTAGGTAGTACTTGGCCTTCGCCATGCCGCACAACAACGGCCAGCAGACCGCCGCGTGATCGCCGGCGGCCACGCCCAGGCGGGTGTGGCCGTCGATGATGCGGGCGTTGCGCCCGACGATCGACACGTCGGCCAACAATCCGGCCACCAGCCCGGCACCGACCGCAGGGCCATGGATCGCCGAAACGATCGGCTTCGAACAATTGATCACGTTCCATACCAGGTCACGGGCCTCGCGCATGACTCTGGTGCGCACGCCATAGTCCTGGATCATCCCGTCGATCAGCTCAAAGCTGCCACCCGCCGAGAAACCCTTGCCGGCGCCCTGCAGGATGGCTACCTGCACGTCGGGATCGCGATCGACCGTCTGCCAGATCTCGGCGATCTCGCGGTGGGCGCCGGGCCCGACCGAGTTCAGCCCTGGGGCGTCGAACGTGACCCGCAGCACACCGTCTCGCGGGCGGTCGTAGGTGAAACTCGGATAGAGGGCGTCGTAGTCGATGCTCATTGGCTGTCTCCTGTGTCTCGGGATGTCAACGCGCCGAGGATGATCTCTGCGAGTTCGAGCGGGGCGTCGCCTTGCACGCTGTGGCCGGCGTCGACCTCGATCACGGTTGCGTCAGGTCGGCGCCGCAACAGTTCGACAACATCACCATCGTCGACGACCGACTGAGAGCGCATCCCACGCACGAGCGTAATCGGGCCGGCGAACCCCTCCAGGTCATCCCACAACAGCGCCGGGTCAGGGCCGGCGGTCTCATCATTGCCCATCACGGCGACGTCGTCGCGGCGGTGACGCCAGACCCAGCTTCCGTCGTTTAGCTGGGTGGCGTTGTGAAGAATTCCGCGCCGCAGGGAGCTCTCCGAACGGGTTGGGTTGAACTCGATCGTGCGCGCCAGCAGCTCACCGAAGCTGGGAAACGTGGCGGGGCCGCGCACAAAGTCATAAATCGCCTTGGCCTTCTCGCCCGTGACGCCCGGGGTGATGTCGACAAGCACGAGACGTCGCACCAGATCGGGTCGAACTGTCGCCAGCGCGATCGAGGTGAGCCCGCCCAACGACATACCGACGATGAGGCCCGCGTTTGGGGCTTTTTCAGCGATCACCGCCGCAAGGTCGGCGGCGTTGGCGGCGGGCGCGGTTCCGACCCCTGGTGCCGGACTGTCGGAGTGGCCGTGGCCGGGAAGGTCGGGGGCGATCAGCGGGCGACCCAGAGCAAGAGCCACCGTGTCCCACGTGTGGGCGTTCTGGGCGCCCCCGTGGATCAGCACCATCTCGGGTGGATCATTACCCCAGACCAGGCTGCTGAGTCGACGACCATCCGGTAGCTCAGTGGCCACGCGTCTCACATCCGGAGGCCCATCGAAGGCCAGGTCGTGCTCGGCGGCGTTCTGATGGAAGAGAGCGAACTCGTCGTACTCGATGCGGTCGACCATGCGAAGTACCGTACGTTCCCGCCACCGCCCGTGGCGATCCGCACGCGCGATCGATACCGTCGAAGGGAAGTTCGGCCCTACTCGGCCCAGTATTTCTGGGCCAAGGTGGGGACGCCCTACGGTGTGCAAGCCCTATGTCGAGAATGAGGTGTCGAACATGTCCATGAAGATGACTGGTGATCGCCGGGAAACTCTCACCCACAGGCGGTTCATCCGGACGATGGGCGGCGGCGTCGCTGTCGCCTTCGCTGTGGTCGGGCTGGCTGCGTGCGGCGATGACGGCAACGACGGCACGTCACCATTTGCCAGGATCCCAGGGGGACCGGCGGCCGAGGCTGCGCCGGCGGAGGAGCCTGCTGCGGTTGAGGTGATCATCATCCCTGAGGCTTGGGATCCGACGAACGCCGATATCGCGTTCTCACCAAACGTGGTCACGGTCAAGGTCGGCGACACCGTCACGTGGAGCAACACCGACACCTTGTTCCATACCGTGATATCGGGCACGAGTACCGGCGAGCCGGGCAAGACGGGCACTCCCGATGGTCTGTTCGACTCGGGTGAGGTGCAGGCCGGCGAGTTGTTCGAGCGCACGTTCGACGAAGCCGGCACGTTCACCTACTTCTGCACGCCACACCCATGGATGATTGGCGAGGTCATCGTCACCGGCTGAGCCGAACTACACGCCGGCCACATGCCCCCGCCGACCAAGCTCCCCACCGGGGGGGGTGACAGAGGGCTCTGGCGGGCTGTTGTTCGTCGTGCTGAAGGATCACTGCACGGTGGGTCGATCCGCCCGGCCGCGGTGTGCGTCATCAAGGGCGCTCAGATGTCACGCGGATCGGAGGTTCGATGACGGTCGTGTTGATCATGACGTCTTTGCTGATCGCATGCGGCGTTGCGTTGGTCTGGTGGGCGCGACGTCCGGGGCGAGCGACTACGTCACGGGTGGCCGGCGTCGGGATGGGGGCTTTGGTGGCCTCCGTAGCAGCGATCGTGCTGTCGGTCTCGGTGTGGGCGCAAACCGCAACCGATACCTCTCAGTTGGCGCCGGCGATCGTGTGGGGCGACTCGAGCTTCGGCGACCAGTTCCGGTTTCCGTCGAGACCATTCGAGCCGGCAGCCGATCCGGTTGTGTTCACTCCGGTGGATGGACCCCCCATCGATACGGTCTTCGCCGATCCGTCCGGTGGGTCGTTCGGAGACACACTCGAGTCAAATGGCACCACGGCGTTCATCGTGCTGCACGGCAACGATTTGCTGTACGAGCGCTACTTCAACGGTTCGAACCACGATGCCGTGCAGACTTCGTTCTCGGTCGCCAAATCGTTCACGGCGACGCTGGTCGGAATTGCGATCGACGGGGGCTTGATCGCTGGGCTCGACGACCCGATTACGAAATACATCCCTGAGTTGTCGCAACGCGACACCCGGTTCGGCGACATCACGTTGCTGCACCTGATCACGATGTCGTCGGGGCTCGCATTCCGCGAGGGGTCGTCGCCGTGGGCCGACCCCGCCAACACCTACTACGCCAGCGATCTCAGGTCGGCGGCGCTGACCAAGACGTCGGTCGAACGACCGCCGGGCGAAGAGTTCAACTTCAACGATTGGAACGTCATCCTGCTTGGCTTCGTGCTGGAGCGGGCAACCGGCATGTCGGTGTCGGACTACATGCAAGCCAGCTTGTGGCAACCGATGGGAGCTGAGGCCGAGGGCTCATGGAGCCTCGACAGCGAGGCCTCTGGGTTCGAGAAGATGTTCGTCGGGATCAACGGGCGAGCGATCGACTTTGCCAAGCTCGGATGGCTGTACCTCCACGACGGGCACAACGGCGCTGCCCAGGTCGTTTCGTCCGACTTCGTCGCCCAGGCCACTCGCAACGACGTCGACACCGACCCGGCATCGCAGTACCAGTACCTGTGGTGGCTCGATGAACAACGCCCCGGCACGTTCTTTGCCAACGGTGATCATTGTCGACAGATCTATGTCGACCCCGGTGCCGAGCTTGTGATCGTTCGCCACGGAAGCAGATGCGGCGATGTCGACTGGATCGACTTGATGGGCGAACTGGCTGACTGGTTGGAGCCACAACTGGGCGAACCGTGATCGCCATCGATCATGCTTGTGAAGCCTTCTCCTGATTGAATCACGGGTGTGCCGCTGATCTCCTCGCTGGGCCTCGGTGACGACTGGCTCGACATCACATGGGACGATCGCGTGACCAGCCGCTACCCGTGGCTGTGGTTGCGTGACCATGCACACGACGAGGCGACGCTGCACCCGGTCACACAGCAGCGGCAGCTGCATACCGCAGGTGTCCGCCACGATCTGCGCGGCACCACCGTCCGCGTCGTTGGCGATCAGGTCGAGGTGGCGTGGAGCGACAATACTCCGGCATCGCATCTGCCGATCGAGTTTCTCGCTTCGTTCCGTACACCCGGACCGGCCAACATCGATGTGCCCACCGAACGGGTGTTGTGGGATGCAGAGATCATCGATGAGCAGTGGCCCAGCATCGAGCACGAGACCGTGATGGCCGGCGACGAAGGCATCGCGAGCTGGCTCGATCTTGTCGCTACCTATGGATTCGCGATGGTGGTCGGAACGCCACCGACGATCGAGGCCACCGAGGCGTTGGTACGTCGCGTCGGATATGTACGCGAAACGATCTTCGGTGGCTTCTGGGACTTCCAGGCCGACCTCTCCAAAGCCGACACCGCCTACACCAACCTCGAGCTGCTTCCCCATACCGACGGCACGTATAGCCACGACGCTCCGGGCCTGCAGCTGCTGCACTGTCTGATGTTCGATGGTGAGGGCGGCGAATCGACGATGGTCGACGGGTTCCGGATCGCATCCGAACTGCGTGCCAGCGAGCCCGAGCTGTACCAGGTGCTGGCGACCGTGAATGTGCCCGGACAGTACCTCGGCGACGGTTCGCATCTCATGGCCGGCCGCCCCGTGTTTCGCCACGACCATCTCGGCGCCCTCGCACAGGTGTCGTTCAACAACGGCGACCGAGCGCCCTTCCTGCTGCCGCCGCCGCAGATGGATGCCTTTTACGAAGCGCTACGTGCCTTCGAGGCGCTTGCCAACGACCATGCGCTCCAGTGGCGCAGGGTGAACCGACCGGGCACAGCGATGCTGTTCGACAATTGGCGCGTACTCCACGGGCGCGCCGCCTACACCGGCAATCGCCATTTGTGCGGTGCCTATGTCAACCGCGAGGACTACGAGAGCCGCCGCCGCCTGCTGCGCTCGCGAGGTTGACCGACATGTGGTGGGTGGAAGTATGGGTGTAATCATATAATCTTACTTACATGACAACAACTTCATCAGACATCTCCGCATGGTTCAGCGGACGCCTACCGGCGGAATGGACCCAACATGCAGTACCGACCGTCGTCGTCGACCGCGAAGAGATCACGGTCACGCTCGACATCGCTCCCCCGACCGTCAACGACGACGCCACCGATACTGCCCGCTCCGAGGCAGCCGCTGGACGGATCGCCGGGTTCCGTGACGACACCCGCGAACAAAGGATGGCGATTGCTCGCGAGGCTGAGCACCGCTTCGAGCGAAAAGTGGCGTGGGGTGTCAGCACCGACGGCCAAACCGCACTGTTCACGCATATCGCCGTACCAGCCATGACCCGACTACGCCAGCCCGAACGGCAGGTGCTCGACACCCTGATCGCTGCCGGCGTTGCCAGGTCACGCGCCGACGCACTGGCCTGGTGCGTCAAGCTGGTTGGGCAACACACCGACGACTGGTTGACCGACCTGCGACGAGCGATCGACGACGTCGAACGAATCCGCGCCGAAGGCCCGTCGGTCTGAATATGTAGCGCCTGCCAGAGGCCGCCGGCGAGAGCCGGGCTGGAACACGGCCCGACCTCGCCGGGCCGGTACGTCAGGCCTATTTCGGTGGCATCCGGATCCCGCCGTCGACGCGAATCGTCTGGGCGTTCATGTATGGGTTGGTGATCAGGTCGAGCACCATGAAGGCCAGCTCCTCCGAACTGCCAAGCCGCTTCGGAAACAACACCGACTGGCCGAGGTGATTCTTAAACGCCTCGGAAGCCTCGCCTTCGCCATAGATCGGGGTGTCGATCAGACCGGGTGCCACGGTGTTGACGCGGACACCGATGGCCGACAGGTCACGGGCTATCGGCAAGGTCATACCGACCACGCCGCCCTTCGACGCCGAGTAGGCGGCCTGGCCGATCTGGCCGTCGAACGCGGCGACCGACGCCATGTTGACGATCGCCCCACGCTGACCGTCGGCATCGAGCGGATCGGTCTTGGCCATCGCTGCTGCCGCTAAGCGCAGCATGTTGAACGTGCCGAGCAAGTTGATCTTGATCACGAAATCAAAATCGCTCTGCGCCATCGGGTCGTTGTTGCGATCGACCGTGCGTCCGGCTCGGCCAAGGCCAGCTGAGTTGACGAGCGCCCGCAGAGGACCCATCTCCGATGCGGCAGCGACGGCCGCAGCACCGTCTTGCTCGCTGGAGACGTCGCACTTGACGAACAGGCCACCGATTTCGGAAGCGACGACCTGACCGCGCTCTTCCTGAAGGTCGGCGATCACAACTCGCGAGCCCAGCGCGGCCAGCTGGCGGGCACACGCCTCACCAATCCCGGACGCACCGCCCGTGACAATCGAAGACGAGCCTTCGAGATTCATTCTGGGCATCAGCTGAGCCTTTCGATGATGGTTGCATTGGCGAGCCCGCCGCCTTCGCACATGGTCTGTAGACCGTAACGACCACCGGTGCGCTCGAGTTCGTTGAGCAGTGTCGTCATCAGCTTGGCTCCCGAGCAACCCAGCGGGTGACCGAGGGCGATCGCGCCGCCGTTGACGTTGGTCTTGGCGAGATCGGTGCCGTGCACTTTCTGCCAGGCCAAAACAACCGAAGCAAACGCCTCGTTGACCTCGAACAGGTCGATGTCGTCGATTGACAACCCCGAGCGCTCGAGCACCTTCTCGGTCGCCGGAATCGGGCCTTTGAGCATCGTGACGGGGTCGGTGCCGACCACGGCAAAGGTGTGAAAGCGGGCTCGCGGGGTGAGCCCGAGTTCGGCGGCCCGTTGCTCGCTCATCACCAGCACGGCCGAAGCGCCGTCGCTGATTTGCGACGAGTTGCCGGCAGTGACCTTGCCGCCTTCCTTGAACGCAGGCTTCAGGTTGGCCAGCGTCTCGGGCGTGGTGCCTTCGCGGATTCCCTCGTCAGCGGTCATCATCACCGTGACGCCGTCGATCACGACAGGGACGGGAACGATTTCGCGTTCAAAGCGGCCTTCGGCGGTTGCCTGAGCGGCGCGGCGCTGGCTCTCGGCGCCGAAGGCGTCTAGGTCTTCGCGTGTCAGGCCATACTCGTCGGCGATCATCTCGGCTCCAACACCTTGCATCGGCAGGCCTGTGGCCTCGTACCTCTTCATCATCGACTTGGGGAACGGAAACCCCATGTCTTTCACGATCGAGGCACCCATCGGGGTGCGAGTCATCACCTCGACACCGGCGGCGACCACGATGTCGTAGGCGCCGGCCATCACACCTTGAGCAGCAAAGTGGAGCGCCTGCTGACTGGAGCCGCATTGACGGTCGACCGTGGTGGCGGGAACCGTTTCGGGCCAACCGGCGGCGAGCACCGCGTTGCGACCGATATTGAGCGACTGCTCACCGACCTGCATGACACAGCCCATGATGACGTCGTCGACCATTGACGGATCGAGACCGTTGCGCTCCTCGATCGCCTTGAGCACGTGAGCTGCAAGGTCGGCGGGGTGCCAATCCTTCAGTTTCCCGTTGCGGCGGCCTCCAGGCGTCCGCACGGCATCGACAATGACAGCGCTGATCATGTTGTTGCTCCCTGTGAAGTTTGTTGGGGTGAAGTTTGTTGGGGTGAAGTTTGTTGGGGTGAAGTTTGTTGGGGTGAAGTTTG
>CALFRK010000132.1 GCA_937919625.1 uncultured Ilumatobacter sp. | reverse complement strand
ACATTTTGTCCAACTCGCCGGCAGATTGAGCGCGCCAGGCCCGGCGGGCGCTAAGTTCATGCCCTGACCGTGAAGTGAGTTCTGTGAGGCTCACACGGAAGGAGACAACGTGACGGAGAGCAAACAGGTCCTCGGGGCCGACGATGTGCGCAGGGCCGTGACCCGCATGGCGCACGAGATCATCGAGCGCAACCGTGGTCTCGACGGAGTCGCTCTGATCGGCCTTCAACGTGGTGGAATGTGGCTGGCCGAATCGCTCGGCGCAGAGATCGCCCGGATCGATCACGAGATTCCGGTCGGCTCGATCGACGCCTCGCTGTACCGCGACGACATTGGGCTGCGTCCCGTTTCGCCGGGCAGCGTGACCGTGGTCAACTTCGAGATCGACGGAGCGATCGTCGTACTGGTCGACGACGTGCTCTACACGGGACGTACCGTAAAAGCGGCGCTCGACGCGATCACCGACTATGGACGACCGAGTGCCATCCAACTTGCCGTGCTCGTCGACCGTGGCCATCGCGAGTTACCGATCCGTCCCGACTTCGTCGGCAAGAACCTCCCCACCTCGACGGACGAACAGGTCGCGGCCACAGCTGAAGGGGTCACGATCTCATGAAGCATTTTCGTTCGGTCGATGAGGCGGGGCCCGAGGCGATCAGACGCCTGCTCGATCTCGCCGATCACATGGCCGAGGTCAACCGCCGCCCCAATCCGAAGGTTCCGGCCCTGCGCGGCAAGACGGTCTGCAACGTGTTCTTCGAGGACTCGACCCGCACCCGGCTCAGCTTTGAGACCGCCGCCAAACGACTCTCCGCCGACACGATGAACTTTTCGGTTTCGTCGTCCAGCGTCAACAAGGGTGAGAGCTTGCGTGACACGATCGAAACGATCGCCGCGATGGGTGTCGATGCCTTCGTGATCCGACACAAATCCAGTGGCGTGCCCTGGCAGATCGCCGAGTGGACCAACGCCAGCGTGATCAATGCCGGCGACGGCTGGCATGCGCACCCGACCCAAGCGCTGCTCGACTGCTACACGATCCGCACGGCGCTCGATCGTCCGGATTCATTCGATGGTTTGAAGATCGCGATCGTCGGTGACATCAAGCACAGTCGCGTCGCCCGCAGCGACATCCGGGCGTTCACGATGCTCGGTGCCGACGTCATGCTGGTCGCGCCGCGCACGCTGCTGCCACCCGACACCGACATGCCGGTAGTCACCGAACTCGACGACATCATCGGCGAGCTCGATGTGATCTATCTGCTCCGCATGCAGCAGGAACGAATGACCGAATCTCTGGTGCCAAGCCTGCGCGAATACACCACCCGCTTTGGTCTGACACCCGAACGCGCAAGGCGCCTGCCCGAACACGCGCTGATCATGCACCCGGGGCCAATGAACCGAGGCGTCGAGATGGCGGTCGATCCGTCCGAACTCCCAGGGTCGGTCATTTTGAATCAGGTCACCAACGGCATCGCGGTCCGAATGGCCGTGCTGTTCGATCTGCTTGGCAGCGGCAGCAATCTGGAGGAGAACGAGTGAGCGGCATCCTGATCACCGGCGGCAACGTGATTGACCGAACGGGCGAACGGCGCGCCGATGTACGAATCGCCGGGGGCATCGTCAGCGAGGTGGGTCAGGGTCTCACAGCGGCCGACGGCGAGCAGATGCTCGATGCCAGCGGTTGCGTTGTCAGCCCCGGCTTCGTCGACCTTCACGCCCATCTGCGCGAACCCGGCACAGAAGAGGCTGAGACGATCGAGACCGGGTCGCGTGCGGCGGCGAAGGGCGGGTACACGTGCGTGGTGGCGATGCCCAACACCGATCCCACGCAAGACTCGGTCAGCGTGATCGAGTTCGTGCGCCGACAGGGCGAGGCTGCCGGGTTGTGCGATGTGCGCCCGGCCGGTTCGATCACGATCGGGCGACAGGGCCAGCAACTGTCGCCACTGGCGGAGCTGGCCGATGCCGGAGTGCACCTGTTCACCGACGACGGCGACGGGGTGCAGGACCCGCTGCTGATGCGCCGCGCACTCGAGTACGCAGCCGATCTCGGCATCGTGCTTGCACAACACTGCGAGGTCAAGCGGCTCACCGAGCGTGCCGTGATGCACGAGGGGCACTGTTGTTCGAAGCTCGGGCTGCCGGGCTGGCCCTCGATCGCCGAGGAACTGATGGTGCACCGCGACATCGAGCTGGTGCGCCTCACCGGCGCTCCGGTTCACATCTTGCACCTTTCAACCGCTCGCAGCGTCCAACTGGTGCGGGCCGCCAAGGCCGACGGTCTGCCCGTCACCGCTGAGGCGACACCCCACCACATCAGCCTCACCGACGAGCTGTTGGCCGGCTACAGCTCGCTGTACAAGGTCAATCCGCCGTTGCGCACGATGGCCGATGTCGAGGCGATTCGGGCTGGGCTGGCCGATGGCACGATCGATGCGATCGCCACCGATCACGCACCGCACGCCCCGGAAACCAAGGAGCAGCCGCTCGACCAGGCGCCATCTGGGATGCTTGGGCTCGAGACCGCGCTGGGTGTCAGCTTGGCCAGTCTCGACATGCCGGTCGCCGATGTTGTGGCCGCTTTGTCGTGGAAGCCGGCGGCGATCGCCGGTGTCGCTGATCAGCACGGTCGTCCTGTGGCGCCCGGTGAGCCAGCCAACTTGACGGTCTTCGACCCAAACGTCGAATGGCAGGTGGTGCCGACCCAACTGGCGAGCAAGAGCCGCAACACCCCTTACGTCGGCCTACCTCTACGCGGCAAGGTCAAGCACACCGTGTGGCGTGGCAGCGCCACCGTGCTCGATGGGGTGGCCACCCGATGAGCGGCGAGCTGTGCCAGGCGTTACCGCAGGTGCCTGGCACGTGCGGTAACGCTGCCGAAAGGGCTCCGCATGCGACTCCGCGGGGAACGATCACCGTGAACGACGGAAAGGCCACCGAGTGACTGCAACTACAGGAGCCGTTTCGGCCTGGCGGGTGCGTCATGATTGTTGAGGGCCAGCTCGTGCTGGCCGACGGCAGCGTGTTCGAGGGCGAATTGATCGGAGCTGTCGCTCCCGGTGGAATCGCCACCGGCGAGCTGGTCTTCAACACGGCATTGTCGGGATACCAGGAGATCATCACGGATCCCAGCTATGCCGGTCAGATCATCAGCTTCACCTACCCGCACATCGGCAACTACGGCATCAACATCGACGACTACGAGTCGAGGGGAGCGTTCTGTCGAGGTGTGATCGTACGCGACCTGGCTCGACGTCACAGCAATTACCGTTCCGAGGGTCACCTCCAGGTACTGCTCGAGCAGCAGGCAATCCCTGGGATTGCTGGCATCGATACGCGACGATTGACCCGCATCATTCGTGAGACTGGTGCCATGCCAGGCGCCTTCGGCGACGCCTCTGAAGCTGATCTTAAGTCAGCTGCCATGGCCGAGCCGGGCACCGACGGTGTCGATCTTGTCGCTCAGGTGACCGCTGCCCAGCCATACACCGCCGGCGAGGGCGATCGTCTGATCGTCGCCTACGACTTCGGCATCAAAACAACCATTATCAGGTATCTCGCTGGTCTCGGTCGGGTCGAGGTGGTGCCTGCGTCGACATCGGCCGCCGACGTGCTGGCCCGTAATCCTGACGGCGTGTTCCTCTCCAACGGTCCCGGTGATCCAGCGATGGTGCAGTACGCCACCGACAACATCGCCCAGCTGATTGGGCAGGTGCCCATCTTTGGCATTTGTCTTGGGCACCAGCTGCTTGGGCTGGCGCTGGGCGCCGGTACGGTCAAGCTGCCGTTCGGGCATCACGGGGCCAACCATCCAGTCAAGAATCTGATCTCCGGCTCGGTCGAGATCACTAGTCAGAACCACAACTTCGCCGTCGATGCCAGTTCGTTCGGCGGGCTGGGCCGATCGGTGCGGATGACCCACGTCAATCTCAACGACGGTGTGTGCGAGGGCTTGGAGGTGGTCGGTGAGCGCTGCTTTAGCGTGCAACATCACCCAGAGGCGGGCCCAGGCCCACACGACAGCGCGTACCTGTTCGCGCAGTTCGACGGACTGATGCGCGGCGCCAAGGCAGGTGCCTGACATGCCTCGTAGAGACGACATCAAGTCGATCCTGATAATCGGGTCCGGCCCGATCGTGATCGGACAGGCATGCGAGTTCGACTACTCGGGTACGCAGGCATGCCGCGCCTTGCGCGAAGAGGGCTACCGAGTGATCCTCGCCAACTCGAATCCGGCGACGATCATGACCGACCCCGACTTTGCCGACGCGACCTATATCGAGCCATTGACGTGGCAGGTGTTGTCGTCAATTATCGACCGCGAGCAGCCCGACGCCGTGCTGCCGACACTAGGCGGCCAGACCGGCCTCAACGTCGCCATGGAATTGTACGAAAGAGGCTTGATCGGTGTACCCGGCAAGCCGGAGATGATCGGTGCCAACGCCGAGGCGATCGCGACCGCCGAGGACCGAGGAAAGTTCAAGCAGGCGATGATCGAGATCGGGCTCGCCGTGCCGCGGTCGGGTGTTGCCTGCGACATGCACGAGGCTCGCAAGGTGGTTGCCGAGATCGGACTCCCGATCATTATTCGTCCGGCCTACATTCTGGGCGGACGCGGTACCGGCATCGCCAGCACGACCGAGGCATTCGAGCGATTGGCTGGCAACGGTTTGGCGGCCAGCCCGATTAGCGAGATTCTGATCGAGGAGTCGATCGCCGGATGGAAGGAATACGAGTTGGAGGTGATGCGCGACCGCAACGACAACTGCGTGATCATCTGCTCGATCGAGAACTTCGACCCGATGGGCGTTCACACTGGCGACTCGATCACGGTCGCCCCACAACAGACGCTGACCGACGTCGAATACCAAGAGATGCGCGATGCTGCGATCAAGTGCATTCGACGGGTCGGCGTCGAAACCGGCGGGTCGAACGTGCAGTTTGCCGTCGATCCCGAGACCGGCCGCCAGGTGGTGATCGAGATGAACCCGCGTGTCTCCCGCAGCTCGGCGCTGGCGTCGAAGGCGACCGGTTTCCCGATCGCCAAGATCGCTGCCAAATTGGCGGTCGGCTACACGCTCGACGAGATCCCCAACGACATCACCAGAGCCACTCCAGCCAGCTTTGAGCCGACGATCGATTATGTCGTCACCAAAATCCCGCGGTGGGCGTTCGAGAAGTTACCGGGTACGTCTGGTGTGCTCGGCACCCAGATGCAGTCGGTCGGCGAGGCGATGTCGATCGGCCGCACGTTTCCCGAGAGCCTCCAAAAGGGCCTTCGCTCGCTAGAACAGGGGCGACTCGGGCTGAACTGTGACCCGGCCGCCGAGCATTACGCGGCGCTCGAAGACGTCGATCTCCTGATCGCTGTGTCGATCCCCACGCCCGAGCGGATATTCGATATTGGTGAACTACTGCGTCGCGGGGTCACGATCGAGGCGATCCACGACGCCTGCAAAATCGACCCGTGGTACCTCGATCAGATGCAGATTATCGTCGAGGAGCAGGCAGTGCTGGCCGACATTGGATTCGGGGCGATGACGGTTCGCGCCTGGCGCCGCGCCAAACGGCTCGGATTCGCAGATGCTCAGCTGGCTCACCTGTGGGGAATCGCCGAGACGGAGGTACGCGAAGCACGAATTGCCGCTGGCGTGATCCCTACGTACAAGACCGTCGACACCTGTTCGGCCGAGTTCGCGGCCGAGACGCCATACCACTACTCGACCTATGAGGACGAGTGCGAGGTGCGCCCCAGCGACCGCCAGAAGGTCATGATCCTTGGGTCGGGGCCGAATCGGATCGGGCAGGGGATCGAATTCGACTACTGCTGCGTACATGCCAGTTTCGCCCTGCGCGAAGCCGGTTACGAAACCGTGATGGTCAACTGCAATCCGGAGACCGTGTCGACTGACTACGACACCAGTGACCGCCTCTATTTCGAGCCGCTCACCAAAGAGGACGTGCTCAACGTCATCGACGCCGAGCAGCCCCACAAGGTGATCGTGTCGCTCGGTGGACAGACCCCGCTCAAGCTGTCCGGCGAGATCCCAATCGAATTGGTGGCGGGCACCTCGGCCCAGTCGATCGACGACGCCGAAGACCGCCAGAAGTGGAACCTGTTGTGTAACGAGCTCAACATCCCGCAGCCCCCAGGCGGCACGGCGCTCGACCTCGAACAAGCGCTGGCGATCACCGATGAGATCGGATTTCCGGTGTTGGTTCGCCCCAGCTATGTGCTCGGCGGGCGGGCGATGCAGATCGTGCACGACCGCAACCACCTCGCCAGGGCGATGGGCGAGCTGAGCGGGATCGGCAGTTTGGGCAAGGAGGGCGGCCTGTCGGCTGAGAGGCCGGTGCTGATCGACCGCTTCTTGGCCAACGCCACCGAGGTCGATGTCGACGCAATTCGGGACCACACCGGCGAAGTGTTGATCGGTGGTGTGATGGAACACGTCGAGGAAGCAGGTGTCCACTCTGGTGACTCTGCTTGTGCGATACCGCCGCAAACCCTGCCCGACTGGGTCGTCGAGGTGCTCAAGGCGTATACCACGGCGATCGCCCATCGGCTCGAGGTGAGCGGCCTGATCAATGTCCAGTTCGCTGTGACGGGTACCACTGTCTACGTAATCGAGGCAAACCCACGCGCCAGCCGTACCGTGCCGTTTGTCGCCAAGGCCACGGGAATCCAGCTCGCCAAGGTGGCGACCAGGGTGATGCTGGGTTCGACGCTCGCAGAACTGCGTCACGAGGGTCTGCTGCGTGAACCGATCACTGGTCACGTGGCCGTGAAGGAGGCCGTGCTTCCGTTTAATCGCTTTCCAGAGGTTGACCCGGCGCTCGGACCGGAGATGCGCTCGACCGGCGAAGTGATGGGAATCGACTCAACGTTTGGACGGGCGTTCTTCAAGGCTGAGTTGTCGGCCGGCAATGGTCTGCCTCAGACCGGAACGGTGTTCCTCTCGCTCAACGACACAGACAAGCCGGCCGGCATCGTTGTCGCCCAACGAATGCGTGCGCATGGCCTGGGTCTGATGGCGACGCAGGGCACAGCCGATTACCTGGCGCGGTTCGGCGTCGGCGTCGACCGAGTGCTCGGCAAGGTGCAAGACGGGGGTGACGGGCCGACCGCCGTGGACCTGATCGCTGACGGCACGATCGTGTTCGTCGTGAACACCCCACGCGGTTCGGTCGGACGCAGCGACGGCGAGCACATCCGTAAGTCGGCCAGCATGCACCACGTCAGTTGTGTCACAACGGTCAGCGCCGCGCTAGCCGCTGCACAGGGCTTGGGTGAATCACCCGGACAGCTGCCGGTCAAAAGCCTCCAGGAATACCACTCACGATGATGATCGACACACGGGTCAGCGTTGGTTCGATCGAGCTACGCAACCCCGTGATGACTGCATCCGGCACAGCGGGGTACGGCGGCGAACTCGCTCCGTTCTTTGATCTTTCGTCGATCGGAGCTGTCGTTACCAAGTCGATCGCCGCCTTCGAATGGGCCGGAAACCCCGCTCCTCGTTTGCACCCGACCCCGATGGGCATGATCAACGCCGTCGGATTGCAGGGGCCAGGCATCGAACGCTGGCTTGCTCACGAGCTGCCATCATTGCTCGAAACCGGGGCGACCGTGGTGTGCAGCATCTGGGGACGCTCGGTCGACGACTACCGGAGGGCGGCCGAGATGCTTGCAGATGCACCCGACCAGGTGGTTGCAGTCGAGGTCAATCTGTCGTGCCCCAACCTCGAGGGTCGCGGAAGCATTTTTGCCCACGATGCGGCTCTGTCGGCCGAGGTGATCGAGGCAACCGTGGGGTGTGGGCGGCCACGTTGGGCGAAACTCAGCCCCAATACCGATCGCATTGTCGAGGTCGCTGAGGCCGTGCATGGCGCCGGCGCCGAGGCGGTCACCTTGATCAACACCCTGCTCGGAATGGTGATCGACCCCGACACGTTGCGCCCGGCGCTTGGCAACGGCGGCGGCGGGTTGTCGGGGCGGGCCATCCACCCTGTTGCGGTCAGGGCGGTCTACGACGTGCGCCAGGCGCTCGCCGATTTGCCGATCATCGGTGTCGGGGGAGTCAGTACAGGATGGGAAGCGGCCGAGTTGATGCTGTCCGGCGCCCAGGCTGTGCAGGTCGGAACGGCAAGTTTCGCCGATCCTCGGGCGTGCGTCCGGGTCAGCGATGAGTTGGTCAAGTTTGCCCGCGATCGAGAGATTCCCCGTTTGGTCGATCTGAGCGCGGTAACTTGATCAGATGGCAACACCTCCTCAGTTGACTCCTGAGCAACGAGCTGCGGCTCTTGTGAAGGCCGGCGAGGCGCGCGCAGCGCGGGCAGACATCAAAGCCCGCCTGAAGATGGGTTCGATGAGCCTGTCCGAAGCGCTCGACTCCGACGACCGCAACGTAGCCAAGCTGAAGGTGGTCTCGATGCTTGAATCCTTGCCGGGTGTCGGCAAGGTGAAGGCTCGGCGCGTGATGGAAGACATCGGCATCGCTGATAACCGTCGCGTTCAGGGGTTGGGGGCGCAGCAACGTGCGGCCCTACTCGACCAACTTGGCTGACGAACGTCTGATCATCGTCGTCTCCGGTCCCGGAGGCGTAGGCAAGGGCACGATCGTCGATGCCCTGGTGCAGCGCGATCCAAATCTATGGCTGAGCCGGTCGTGGACGACGCGAGAACGCCGCGACGGCGAGGCTGAGAATGCATACGTCTTCGTGTCGGCTGGAGACTTCGAGTCGCATATCAGTCGGGGCGGGTTCCTCGAATGGACAGAGTTCCTCGGCAACTACTACGGCACACCGCGCCCTGACGAGCGCAATGATCCAGGTGCGCCGGACATCGTGCTCGAGATCGAGCTCGACGGGGCGCAACAGGTCAAGCAGCAGTATCCGCAGGCGATCCTGATCTTTGTTCTGCCACCGTCACGGGCGGAACAAGAGCGCCGGCTGCGCGGCCGCGGCGACCCCGACGACAAGGTTTTCGCCAGGTTACGCAAGGCCGAAAAGGAAGAGCCGATCGGCCGTGAACTGGCCGACTATCTCGTTGTCAACGACGAGTTGGAGCGCACCGTCGACGAGATGATCAACATCGTCAATCGCGAACGTGCTCGTTGAGCGACCTGGCACCCATGTCTTGGCGCTAAGCTATCCGGGCTGTAAACCGTCGACCAGAGAGAGAGCTTGCCCCATGGCCAAGACCCACGACACCATGATGACGCCGGCGATCGAAGGACTTCTCGATCGTGTCGACTCCAAGTTCAGCCTGGTTACCCTGGCAGCCCGCCGGGCGCGCAACATCAACTCGTACTTCAATCAGCTCGGTGACGGTCTCGGACACATGATCCCGCCTCAGGTGTCGTCGACGGCCCGCAAGCCACTCAGCATTGCTTTCGAGGAAATCTCGGTCGACAAGATTGTGGCGACCGCGCTGCCCGTCGAGCAGGCGGGCGACGAACTTGGTCTGCCATCAGGCGACGCCGACGCTTCAGCCGACTGACGGTCAGTTGATGCTCGCCGGCAAGCGGATCGTTCTCGGTGTCACCGGGGGAATCGCTGCCTACAAGGCGGTCGAAATCAGTAGGCGCCTGGTCGATGCCGGTGCTCACGTTGTGCCGGTAATGACCGAGAGCGCCGGGCGGTTCATCGGTGCCACCACGTTGTCAGCGCTGGCCAGTGAGCCGGTCAAGACGCGTCTCTGGGACGATCCTGATACCCCGATTCCGCACACCGATCTCGGCCAAGCAGCCGACCTGATCCTCGTCGCTCCTGCGACAGCGCGGTTGATCGCCGCCTACCGGATTGGTCTGTCGACCGATCTGCTCACGAATGTGCTGCTGGCCACGCGAGCGCCGGTGATTATCTGCCCAGCGATGCACACCGAGATGTGGGAACACCCATCGGTCGCCGACAACATCGCCACGCTGCGCCAACGCGGCGTACACATCGTCGGTCCTGAAAGCGGTCGCCTCGCTGGTGGCGGCAGCGGTGCCGGACGGCTGGCGTCACCCGAGTCGATCGTTGCCGCTGTCGAGCGCCTGCTGTCGGCCGGTGATATGGATGGGATGCGGGTCGTCATCAGTGCCGGTGGCACACGAGAGCCGATCGATGCTGTGCGCGTCATTGCCAATCGCAGTTCCGGCAAGCAGGGCTACGCATTGGCGGCCGAGGCTGCCGCCCGCGGGGCGTCCGTCACGTTGGTGTCGACCGTCGACCTTCCGGCGCCGGTAGGGGTTGTTGTCGAGCGGGTCGAAACCGCAGCCCAGATGCAGGCTGTGATCGAGGGTGTCGCAGCCGCTAGCGACGTGATCGTGATGGCCGCCGCCGTTGCCGATTTCCGTCCGGTGGCTGCAGCCGATCACAAACTCAAAAAGCGTGACGGTGTGCCGCAGATCATTCTTGAGCCGACCCCCGACATATTGGCCGGGCTCGGCAGTCGCAAGCCGGCTGGTCAGACCCTGGTCGGGTTTGCGGCCGAAACCGACGACCTCGAGGCCAACGCCCAACACAAGCTTGAGGCAAAGCGGCTCGATCTGATCGTTGCCAACGATGTCGGTGCCTCCCAAACCGGTTTCCAGCACGACACCAACGCGGTCACTCTGTTCGCTCCGGGAGCGGCTCCATTTGTGGTGCCACTCGCCAACAAACGTACGATCGCAGCAGCTGTGTTCGACCGGATCGTCTCGATCCGCAACGGCACGCACCGATCCTGACCCGCTTCAACATTCGTCAACAGCGCTTCCGACACCGCCCGCGGACAAGAAGTGCAGAACCCTTAAGAAGGAGACACCGTGGCTCGTAGGACCTTCAGTTCCGAGAGCGTGACCGAAGGTCACCCTGACAAGATGGCCGATCAGATCAGCGACGCAATTCTCGATGCGATCCTTACCGAGGACCCGGACGGCCGCGTCGCCTGCGAAACGCTGGTCACGACCGGGTTGTGTGTCATCGCCGGTGAGATCACCACGTCGGCCTATGTCGAGATACCGAAGATCGCTCGCGAGACGATCAACGAGATCGGCTACGACAATGCGCTGTTCGGATTCGACGGCAACACGTGCGGTGTGATCGTTTCGATCGACGAGCAAAGCTCCGATATCGCGATGGGCGTCAACGCCTCGGAAGAGCTTCGCCACGGCAAGGCCGGCGAGGATCTCATCAATGCCCAGGGGGCTGGCGATCAGGGCATGATGTTCGGTTACGCCTGCGACGAGACGCCCGATTTGATGCCGATCCCAATCTGGACGGCGCACCGGCTGGCCGAGCGCCTGGCAGAGGTGCGCAAGTCCGGCCAGGTGCCGTATCTGCGGCCCGACGGCAAGACTCAGGTCACCTACGAGTACGAAGACGGGCGTCCGGTCGCCCTCAAGAGCGTTCTGATTTCAACGCAGCACCAAGAAGGCGTCGATCGCGACAGCGTGATCCGCCCCGACCTGATCGAACAGGTTATCCGTCCGGTTATCCCAGAGCAGTTCGCCGATGATGACTATGACGTCTGGGTCAATCCCACTGGCAACTTCGTCATCGGCGGACCAGTCGGTGACTGTGGCCTCACCGGCCGCAAGATCATCGTCGACACCTATGGCGGGATGGGTCGCCATGGCGGCGGCGCATTCTCGGGCAAGGACCCGTCCAAGGTCGATCGCTCGGCCGCCTACGCGACTCGATGGGTCGCCAAGCACGTCGTCGCCAGTGGTGCTGCCGACCGGTGTGAGTTGCAGGTTGCCTACGCGATCGGGATGGCGCATCCGATGAGCGTGCTGGTCGACACATTTGGTACCAACCACGTCGACGAGGCCATGATCGAGAAGGCAGTACTCGATGTGTTCGATCTGCGCCCCGGCGCGATCGTGCGTGACCTCGACCTGAAGAAGCCGGGCTACAAACGTGCGGCCGCCTATGGCCACTTTGGTCGCTCTGGGTTCACCTGGGAGAACGTCGACCGTCTCGACGACTTCAAGGCAGCCGTCGGGCTCTGAGCCCGGCTCCTATGCCCGGGTCTGGTTCCCCGATCTGATGCCCTGGTTGTGATGTCGTCATGACGGTCGCTCGGGTATTGCCAAATGTCACGGGCCTCGACAAGCGGTTCGACTATCTAGTCCCAGAATCGCTGCGGGGCACGACCCAACTGGGTTCGATCGTGCGTGTCGAGTTGCACGGTCGCCGTATCGGCGGCTGGGTCGTGGCTCTCGATCCGGCCGATGCCCTGGATGAAGCCGAACTCAAGCCGATCACCCGGGTCACAGGGCACGGTCCAGGGCCGGATTTGATCGATCTCGCCGAGTGGGCAGCGGTCAGGTGGGCCGCTCGACGGCGCCACTTTCTGGTTGCTGCATCTCCGCATCGTGCGGTTGGCGGCCTACCGGCAGTTCGCCGCACGAACACCACGGTCGAGCCTCGCTCGCCTGCATCGACAGCGATCTTGGGAGATGGTGGGGGAGTGCTGCGCTTGCCGCCCACCAGCGACCCGATGCCGGCCCTTTTGAGTGCTGTGTCACTCGGACCGACGCTAGCGATAGTGCCGGCGGTCGACCAGGCGATGCTGCTGGCGGCACGTCTTCGCCGGAGTGGTTTGTCGGTCGCTCTGATACCGAACGACTGGGCTGCTGCCGCCGGTGGTGTCGACATTGTGATCGGTGCCAGGGCTGCGGCGTGGGCGCCTTGTCCCGAGCTTGCGGCGGCGGTCGTTATCGACGAACACGACGAGGCGCTCCAAGAGGAGGGTTCTCCGACCTGGCACGCCAGGGACGTGATGATCGAACGATGCCGTCGCTCCAGCGTGCCCCTATTGCTGATCTCTCCTGCCCCGACTCTGACGGCGGTCGAGTGGGGTCCGCTGACTCGTCCACCACATGACCGCGAGCACGCCGGTTGGCCGATCGTCGAGGTGATCGATCGCTCCGCCGACGAACCGTGGAAGCGCTCGCTCGTCACCTCCGAGCTGATCCGCCATCTGCGCGATCCGAAACGCACCGTGCTGTGTATCAGCAATACCACAGGACGAGCTCGGCTGCTGGCGTGTCGGCAGTGCCGTGAGCTGACGCGGTGCGAGCGCTGCGACGCGGCCGTCGTGCTCGACGATGCCGGACAACTCGTCTGTCTTCGCTGCGACATGGTTCGGCCCCAGGTTTGCCTGCGCTGTGGCGCAGGGCGGTTTGCCAACCTCCGTCCTGGTGTGACCCGTCTCCGGGAGGAACTGGAGGCGGCAGCCAACCGCCCTGCGGTGCTGGTAACGGGTTCGGGGCCCGAACGGCCGCCGGCCTCCGGCGTCTATGTCGGCACCGAGGCTGCGCTCCACCGTGTCGAGCATGCCGACACCGTGGCGTTCCTCGACTTTGACCGAGAGGTGTTGGCGCCGCGCTATCGCGCCGGCGAGCAAGCGATGGCGTTACTGGTGAGGGCGGCCCGCTTGGTTGGTCCGAGATCTGGGGGCGGGCGGGTCTTGGTGCAAACCTTCGTTCCTGACCACGAGGTGATTCAGGCAGCATTGCTCGCCGATCCCGGTCGGATGATCGAAGGTGAGCGGCAGCGCCGCCAGATGCTGGGTTTGCCGCCGTTCGGGGCCTATGCCGAGGTTTCTGGTGTCGGCAGCGACGAGTTCATCACCACGGTGCCGCAGGTCGATGGCCTGGTCATCGTGGGAGCTGACGGCGAGTATGTCGCTCGAGCTGGTGACTGGATCGAGCTCGGTCGTGCACTCAATGCCGGGGTGCGACCGCCGGGTGCCCGGCTGCGGATCGCCGTCGACCCGCAGCGGTAGGAGTCGAGTCGACCTCCAGCCATATCAGCGGTGTGGCGCTACGCGCAGCAGACGGAAGCCGGAGCGACTCACGATCCGCTCAGTCACAAAGTCCTGGTCGGCCAACCAGTGCTGCAGCGAGTCGGCACCGAGGTGCTTCTGAACGACCAGGATCGCCTGTCCGTCGTCGGTCAACCGTGGCAGCCAGCGCAGCAACAGCTGATGCAGCGACTCCTTGCCGATTCGGATCGGAGGGTTCGACCAGATCGTCGAGAACCGCACATCGTCGGGCACATCGTCGGGCGAGGCCACCTGCATGTTGCCGACCTTGTTGCGCTCGGCGTTGGTTGTCGTGAGCTGGCGGGCACGCTCGTTGACGTCGATCGCCCAGACGGTTGCATTCGGAGAGCGCAGCGCAAGTGTCAGAGCGATCGCGCCCGATCCGCATCCGAGGTCGAGCACGTGACCAGTCAGTGACGGTGAGGGCGCCTCGCGAAGCAGCAGTGAAGTGCCGATGTCGACGTGGCCGTGCGAGAAGACGCCACGATCGGTGAGCATCGTGAATGCCACGTCGCTCAACGCGACATCGACGATCTGTGGGTCGCTGACCACCTTTGGTTGTTCGTCGAAGTATTGCGGCACCGCAGATAGCCTGGCACGTCATGGCCTACTCGATCCGCACCTACGGCGATCCGGTGTTGAAATCGAAGGCTTCCCCGATTACCGATGTCGACGGCAAGCTGGTGCGGCTCGTCAACGACATGTTCACGACGCTCCGCCAGAACGGGCTCGGTATCGCTCTGGCAGCGCCCCAGATCGGTGTGCAGAAACAGATCTTCGTGTGGGATCTCGATGAGCAACAAGAGGTGATCTTCAACCCGGAGATCATCGAGTCCGATGGTGAGTGGGTCTACGACGAGGGGTGCCTCTCGATTCCCGGTCTGTATGTCGAGATGTTGCGTCCCAAGACCGTGCTGATGCGCGGCGTCGATATCAACGGTGAGATCATCGAACGTGAGGCCGACGAGCTCGAGGCTCGCATGTACCAACACGAGCTCGATCACCTGCACGGTGTGTTGATGTTCGATCGCATGCAGCCCGAGCAGCGCAAGCAGGCAATGGCCGAGTTCCGTCGGCTCGAGCGTGAGGCGGGTGCCAAGGCTCCAGCGCAATCCGAGTCTCGCCTGCGCCGCCTGCGTTTGACGTGAGGCTCGTCTATCTCGGAACGCCGGCAATGGCGGTGCCGCCGCTCGAGTCGCTGGTCGAAGCAGGTCACGAGCTTGCCCTCGTAATCACGGGAGTCGACAAAAGACGTGGCCGGGGGAGTGACACATCACCGAGCCCAGTCAAGGCCGCAGCGCTTCGGCTCGGTCTGCCGGTGTCGCACGACGTCGACGATGTGCTCGATACCGGCGCCGAGCTCGGTGTGGTGGTGGCGTTCGGCAAGATCATCAAGCCCCATGCGTTGGCTGTGGTGCCGATGGTCAACCTGCATTTCTCGCTGTTGCCGCGATGGCGTGGCGCCGCACCAGTCGAGCGGGCGATCCTGGAGGGCGACAAGGTGACCGGCGTGTGCGTCATGGCTGTTGAAGAGGGACTTGACACCGGCGGCGTGTACACCAAGGTCGAGGTGCCGATCAGCGACACGACGACCGCTACCGACTTGAGGGCCGAACTCGTCGACGTCGGCACACGACTCTTGATCGACACGTTGGAACAGGGGCTCGGTGTGCCTGACGAACAGGTCGGCACTCCTACCTACGCCGCCAAAATCGACCCGTCCGAGCTGCGGATCGACTGGTCACGGCCGGCCATCCAGATCCACCGTCTGATTCGGCTCGGCGGAGCGTGGACGACGTTTCGCGGCGTCCGCTTCAAGATCCACGCCGCCGACCTGATCGGCGGCCAGATCGTGCCCACCGTGGTGCAGCCGGAAGGCAAACCGCGCATGGCCCACGATGCCTGGCGCAACGGTGCCCACCCGTCCGATGAGGAGCACTTCGAATGACGGCCACTGCCCGCTCGGTCGCCTATGACGCGCTGAAGCGAATCGACGCCGATGGCGCCTACGCCAACCTCGTGCTGGGGGCGATGCTCGAAAGGTCGCAGCTCGGTGATATGGATCGCCGCTTTGCCACTGAACTCGTGTACGGCACCACCCGAATGCGGCGGGCCTGTGACGCCCTGATCGATCGCTTCATCACGAAGCCTCCCGACCCGGCAACCCGCACCCTGTTGCGGCTCGGGGCCTATCAGCTCGAGTTTGCCGGCGTGCCGCCCCATGCTGCTGTCGGCGAGACCGTGGCGCTCGCCCCCAAGCGGGTACGCGGGTTCGTAAACGCTGTGCTGCGACGGGTCTCGGTGACCGACATGGTGTGGCCGTCGGAGTTCGCCCGGCTCAGCTATCCCGACTGGATCGGTGAACTGTTCGTCAACGACCTGGGTGACGAGCTGGCCAGCCGGGCACTGCGCACCATGAACACCGCGGCCAGTGTTACGACCCGCGAGGACGGGTACGTGCAGGACGAGTCGTCGCAGTGGGTGGCGGCCGCGGTCGAGTGCCAGCCAGGTGAGCGGGTGCTCGACACCTGCGCTGCACCGGGTGGCAAGGCAACAGCGATGGCATCGGCAGGTGCGATCGTCACCGCTGCCGACAAGCGGCCGAATCGGGTCAGCTTGATCACCGAAAACGCCCAACGCCTGGGGCTCGACATCGAAGTCGTGATAGCTGACGCCACAGCGCCCCCGTTCGAGCCAGCCTCGTTCGACGCCGTCCTGATCGACGCGCCGTGCAGTGGACTCGGTTCGTTGCGCCGCCGCGCCGATGCCCGCTGGCGAATCCAGCCAAGCGACGTCATAGAACTCGCCGAGCTCCAGCGTCGCATCCTCGAGGCATCGGCGCCGCTCGTGCGCCCCGGCGGTCGACTGGTGTATTCGGTGTGCACGATCACGGCTGCCGAGTCGATCGACCATCCCGTGCCCGACGGTTTAGAGATCGACGGCCGCCAACCGGAGCTCGGTGTCTGGACTCCGTACGGCCACGGCTGGCGTGTTCTGCCGCATGAGGCCGACACCGACGGCATGGTGCTGATTCGGTACCGTCGTTCGACATGAGCGCTGCCGGTCAGGCTGATCACAATGATGCCCCGCTGTGTGCCAAGGTGCTGACCGTCAGCGACGGGGTGTTTCACGGCGCCCGTGACGACACGGGCGGTAGGGGATTGGTGGCCCATCTGGCGGCCAACGGTTTTGAGGTCGTCGACCATCGGGTCACACAAGACGGGGCCGACGAGGTGGCTGCGACGCTGATCGAGATGAGCGAAGGATTCGACGGTCTGATCGCCACCACCGGTGGAACCGGCTTCGCCCTTCGCGATCAGACGCCTGAGGGCACGCGGGCCGTGATCGAACGCGAGGCGCCCGGGCTGGCGGAGGCGATGCGTCTGATCAGCCCCTTTGGTCGACTCTCACGTGGGGTCGCCGGAATCCGTGGCAACACGATCATCTGCAACACTCCGGGCTCGCCGAAGGGCACGATCGAACAGATCGACGCCATCATCGACGTGCTCCCACACGCTTTGAGACTGCTTCACAACGACCCCACCGATCATTGAGGGGGTGGCCCGCGACCAGCCTCACACAGCGACTGCGGGGACGATGACTTCAATTCTGAGGCCCTCGTAGTAATGCAGTTCGGCGCGCAGTGTGCCGACACGGTGCCACTTGGTGATGGCGGCCTTGCCCTCGTAATCGTGCCGACGGCCGTAGCGGAAATGCTCCTCGTAGCGCCGGGTGCCATTTGCGAAGAAGCCTTGAACGGCCGGGACGCCGCGGGAGGGGTCGTGCAGGCGTCCAAGTCGGTAGTGCCGGATCTGCTTCACGGCGCCACTTGGCCGATAGCGCGAATAGGCCGGGATTCCGGATCCTGGGTCCTCGAGCTCGCCTCGGTTCAGCCAGGCGACAAATTCCAATGCGCCATTGTCGAATTTGCGGACGCGGCCGGAGTACTGGTCGGGGATCTCGTCCTCTGATTCGACATTGATGGTCATGACGAATCGGAACGACATGGAGTTCGGGAGCAGGTCCACTGGCTGTGTTATCGCCCGTTCAGGAGCGCTCCTTGAGCCCAGGTTGACAATCCGCGAACCAAACGTCTGCTCTCGTCGCTCGATCGGTCGGTAGCGTTGGCGATCGTGTTGCGTCTCGTACTTCCGAAGGGGTCGCTCGAACGGGCGACATTCGAGCTGTTCGAGGCCGCCGACTTGACTGTCGTGCGGTCTTCGGATGTCGACTACAAGGCGTCGATTGACGATCCGCGTGTCGACGAGGTTCGGATTCTGCGCCCGCAGGAGATCGCCGGCTATGTGGCAGAAGGCCTGTTCGACATGGGCATCACCGGTCGCGACTGGGTCGAAGAAACCGGAGCTCAGGTTGAAAGCCTGGGCGAACTGCGATATTCGAAGGCTACGTCCAACCCGGTCAAGGTCGTCGTTGCCGTCGCTGGTGACTCGTCCGTGCAGCGCGTGGAGGATCTACCTGACGGAGTGCGCGTCGCATCTGAGTACCCGGAGATGACCAAGCGCTACTTCGCCGCCAAGGGTGTCAACGCCGATGTGCGCCTGTCGTACGGTGCCAGCGAGGCCAAGATCCCCGACATCGTTGACTGTGTGGTCGATATCACCGAAACCGGGCGCGCCCTGCGCGCCGCCGGCCTGCGTGTGATCGACACGATCCTCACCAGCTACACCGAAGTCGTCGTAAACCCGATCAGTTTTGCCGATCCTGCCAAGCGCCACGCGATGGATCAGTTGATGACCCTGCTCTATGGTGCCCTTGAGGCGCGCGGCAAGGTGTTGTTGAAGCTAAACGTGGTAGCCGAGTGCCGCGATGCTGTTCTGGCAGAACTGCCGGCCGCAAAATCTCCGACCGTCAACCAACTTGCCAACGGTGACTATGCAATCGAAACCGTCGTCGAGAAGGACGGCATAAATCGTCTGATTCCGTCGCTGCGAGATGCCGGCGCGACCGATCTGCTAGAGATCCCGATCCTAAAGATCGTGCACTGACGAATATGGTCGGGACACGGCCCTTGTCGCCTTCGGCCGATCCCTCCGTGCGTCCCGCCGTCGGCGTTTCGCTCGTCGCTGGCACCTTGGTCGGCTCGTGATCTCTGGGTGTGTCACCGAATTCGATGGTGCCAAGGGGCTTGGCGCCATCGCCGCCGAGAATGGCACCGCCTATGTTTTTCACGTGATAGAGATCGTTGACGGCACCCGCATGGTTGACGTCGGCCAGGCAGTTCGATTTCAACCCATGGCCAAGTTCGGTCACTTCCAGGCCAGCAAGGTTCGCAAGGTCTGAAATGGACGACAGGGAACGTCGCATCGTCGACGTCCTGATCGCGCTCCAACCCGGCGAGGTGACCACCTACGGCGACATCGCCGACATGGCGGGCTATCCCAAGCACTCGCGCCTGGTCGGACGCATCCTTCAGGCCACCGAGATCGAGGTGCCATGGTGGCGGGTCGTCAACGCCGCTGGGCGTCTGGTGCCAGGCCACGAAGGCGAACAGACGAAACTGCTGCTCGAAGAAGATGTGATCATCCGCAACGGCAACGTGAAATCGGCTCCGTATGGACGGTTCAGCGGGTTCTGACCTGTGTCGGACCTCAGTCGTCGGACCTCAGTCGTCGGAAGGCGAGGGCCGACCTGTTTGGCCTTTGACAGCGACGAAGGCCATGCGGATGTTGACCAGGGCCTCTGTCATGGTGTCGGCGTCAGCGCCAAGCCGATCGCCGAGACCCTCGATGAGGATAGCCATCGAGTCAATCGCCAACGATGCCGACACGAGGTCGGGGGTCGGCGCCGAGAGATGGATCGCCGCCAGCTCGTAGAGGCCCATCACGTGGTTCGTCACCACGACCTCGGCCGGAACATCGGCCAGGCGCGCCCGCGCTTGGTTCATCGCCGCTTCGATCTCGGCGGCTTGGTCGGCGGTTTCGTACTCTTCGTCAATGCTTGTCACGTCGGTTTCGTCACTCACGGCCGCTAGCCTAGCCACGTCGGTTGCCTCGGCGACCGGCTGAAAATCGAGACGAAGTGGGGCCTGCACCATCGGCTCCCACCCGGCCACCAGATTGTGCACAACACGATCTGAGTGCGTCCAGGTCGATGATGATCACGGCTCCAGGGTCGTTCGTGTACGAACGAATTTGGTCGCGCTGCTCCGCATTGACTTCGCGTCGAGCAGACACGTAACACCAACCTGGGAGGCCAACCCATTGCACGGAAGTGATCAGTCATAGCACCGCCGAAGAGCGACCAACACCGCGTCAACGACCGCATCAGGGCCCGCGAGGTCCGTTTGATCGGTCCCGACGGCAATCAGCTCGGGATCAAAGCAGTTCCCGAAGCGCTCCGGATGGCCCGTGGGCTCGACCTCGACCTTGTCGAGGTTGCGCCGATGGCAAACCCTCCGGTGTGTCGGATCATGGATTACGGAAAGTTCCGGTACGAAGAAGCGCAGAAAGCCAAGGAAGCGCGGCGCAAGACCGTCCACGTCACGATCAAGGAAGTCAAGTTTCGGCCGAAGATCGGCAAGGGTGATTTCGACACCAAGATGCGGCACCTCACCGAGTTCATCGAGGAGGGCCACAAGGTGAAGGTCACCCTGCAGTTCCGGGGTCGAGAGATGGCCCATCCTGAGTTGGGTCGCAAGATCCTCGACGACGTGATCAAGACCGTTGGTCCGATCGCCAAGGTCGAGAGCCAGGCCCGTATGGAGGGTCGCAGCATGACACTTGTGCTGTCACCCGACAAGAAGGCTCAAGAGGCGCTCAAAAAGGCGGCAGAAGAGGCTCAAAAGAAGGCCGCATACGAAGCGGCTCGGGCCGTACAAGCAGACGCTGATCAACCTGTCGGCACTGAACAATCACCAGAAACTGAAGCGCAAGCTGAACAACCAACAGAAACTGAAGCGCAACAGTCCGCAGAAGTAACACCCGAGGAACCCGCGACTCAGATCGATGAGCCGACAGTGTCCGATGACACTGAAAGACTCGCCGAAGAGCCTGCAGCGACCACGAAGGCGGAAGCCGAATAGGCCCCCCTCGAAGTATCAGGAGACGAATGATGCCGAAGATGAAGACATCGAAAACCGCTGCCAAGCGATTCAGAAAAACCGGAACGGGAAAGCTCCGGCGGGAGCAAGCAATGCGCCAGCACCTGTTCGAGAAGAAGGCCTCGACCCGCACGCGTCGCCTCGAGGGCGACGTCGCCGTTCACCCCGCCGACGCCAAGAAGATCAAGCGCCTCCTCGCCGAGCGCTGATCCACACACTGATCAGCATCGACTGACCGACACAAGGAGACAACAAGATGGCACGCGTCAAGCGCGGTGTGGCTGCCAAGAAGCGCCACAAGAAAGTACTCAAGCAGGCCAAGGGCTACTACGGCAACAAGAGCCGTTCGTTCAGGGCCGCCAACGAACAACTGCTTCACAGTGGGCAGTACGCATTCCGCGACAGGCGTGCGAAGAAGGGCGAGTTTCGGCGGCTCTGGATTCAGCGCATCAACGCCGGATGCCGCCTGAACGACATGAGCTACAGCCGCTTCATCGCCGGACTCGACGCGGCCGGCATCGAGGTCAACCGCAAGGTTCTCGCCGACTTGGCGATCACCGATGCAACGGCCTTCTCGGCGCTCGTGGCCCAGGCCAAGGCTGCCCTCTAGGAGCATCGCTCTGAGCGAACAACTGGCCTTCACCAATCCGAAGGTTCAACGACTACGGCGCCTTCTAGGGCGCCGTAGCTCGCGTTCGGAGGAGAATGCCTTCGTGGTCGAGGGACCGGTACTGATTGCCGAGGCCGTTGCCGCCGGCTGGGAGATCGAGGCGGAGTTCGTCGCCCCTGGAGCGGCGTTCATCTCTGACGCACCGGTGTTCGAACTATACGAGGGTGTCCTCGAACGGGTTGCCTCCACCGAGCGCCCGCAACCGAACCTCGCAATCGTCCGGATGCCGGCGACGACACCGTCGTTGTTCGAGGCGTCGTTCGTGGTCGTCGCCGACCGGTTGAACGATCCCGGCAATCTCGGCACACTCCTGCGCTCGTCGGAAGCGGCCGGCGCAGATGCCGTCGTGTTGACACCTGACTCGGTCGACGCCTTCAACCCAAAGGTGGTCCGCGCCAGCGCTGGTGCCGTGTTTCATGTGCCCGTCGGCGTGGCCGCGCTCGACGAAATACGGCGCGCCGGCCTGCGCATGATCGGCACTTCATCACACCAGGGCATCCGACACACGGAAGCCGACTGGTCTGGTCGTATTGCGATCGTGCTTGGCAATGAGGCCCGTGGGCTCGCCGACGACGCCCCGGTCGACACGTGGGTGCGGATCGAGCACCAGGGCCGGGCCGAGAGCCTGAATGTTGCCATGGCAGGCACGATTCTGGCGTTCGAGGCCGCACGCCAGCGCTGACGATTTCGACCAGCGGCGCAGGGCCACGTCAGCCGACCGAAGGATCTGTGATCGTCGTGCTGCTAGTGGTCGACGTGGTCGTGCTGGAACTCGTTGTCGATGGCGCCGTGGTCGGCGTGGTCGTGCTGGAACTCGTTGTCGATGGCGCCGTGGTCGACGTCGTTGTGGTCGACGTCGGACTCGTGGTTGAGGTGCTGGTGGTTGTCGCAGGTGGCATGGTCGTGGTCGGTGTTGGAAGTGGCACCGGATTTGGGATCGGCTCGCCCGACAGCAGCGCCGCAACCACATCGCTGATGAATATCGCGCGGGCGTCAGTGGCTGCCGTTGTCAGGTGCACCGAATCGACATATGACGCCGCATCGTTGGCTGCCATCGTGAGCCCCCAATCGGCTAGAACGCAGTTTGGCTTGGTTGCGCACCACAGGCGCAGCGCTTCGGAGTATTCCGCCTGCGCAGGGGCAACCAGACTGCCCGGCCGACCTTGCGTCGTGAGCGCGAGCAACGGACGCCCGCCGACAAACGCCAACGCCTGCTCCCAGTGCTGGATCCAACGTTGTTCGGCGAACAGTGTCGCGTCGTTGGTGCCGAGCGCCAGCACGACTGCATCGCCGAGCGCCGCCGCTTCCGACCACATCTTCAGCAACTCGAGACCCGACGGAGCACAGGTGGCGTTTCCAGGTTCTGGGGCTGCCAGCAGCAGTAGCGGGCGACGACCGTCGGGCTGCAGAACTCTGCACTGCCAACCCAACGCCAACGAGCGTCCGCCGACACCGTCGACTGCGGATGCGCACCCGATCTCGGTCAGACGATCTGTGTGCACGCCTTGCGCCCCCGCCATCAGGGAGTCACCGATTACGGCGACCTGGCACCCGTTGGCACCGCCGTCGCCGATCGTCGGGAGCGGCCACGAGGTAAGCGCATTCGACCGTCCGCCGTCGATCAACTTCAGCAGCATTCGCGTCTCGTGATCTGCTTCCCCGGTGGTCGGCAGTCCGAAAAATCGCTGAAAAGCGTTTACCGCCGCGACCGTGGCGGGCCCGTACACGCCGTCGGCAGTGAGATCGGCGCCGGTCACGACATTGAGCATTCTCTGCAACAGCAGAGTTTCGATCCCGGTGTCTCCTTCGACCAGTGTTGGGAGCAGATCGAGAGGCATCGTGGTCGAGGTCGGCGAGGCAGTTGTCGTGCTCGGTGGCGGTGCGCCGGTCGGCGAAGGGCCACTCGTCGACGTGGCCATGGTGTCAGAGGCGGGCCGCGAAGGCTCGGTGTCCGTGGTATCGGTGGCGTCCATCGGATCGTCGCCAACAGCAGAGATCAGGGCGGCATCGGCTGTTGTTCTTAGTGGCTCGTCGCTGCTCGTCCAGACGACGATCATGAATATGGCGATGGCAGAGATAGCGGCTGCCCCGACCAACAACGTCCGGCGTTCAACCAAACGAGGGTTCGCCGTCGGTGCCACGCCACGACGATAGGCGCCCGCCGGCACCTATCGTCACCTACAGCCAATCCACCCTTGTGGGCGATAGCTGGTTGGTCAGGACCAGTATTTCCGCCTATTCTTGTCGGCTGTGACGAATGCTCTGCGATTTTGGTGCCCCGGGCGGACAGCCTGGGGAGGGCACTGCTGACACCACAGCGCGCCTGCACCTGAGTCCATCCGGGGATGACCTCGTTCGCTCCCGTACGCTCGTCGTGTTGAAAGGACTCCCGTGATCGACGAAATTGGCGCTGCTCGTGAAACAGCGCTCACCCAGGTCGCCGCCGCCGATTCGCTCGAATCGGTGACCATGCTCGGCACACAACTGTTGGGCAAGAAGGGACCACTCGCCCAGCTCAAGACCAAGTTGGGCGGCTTGTCGACGGTCGATGAAAAGAAGGCAGCCGGGAGCGCCGTCAATGAGGCGATCCAGGTCGTCACCGCGGCCCTCGAGTTTCGCAACATCGAACTGAGCGAGGCGGCACTTGCGGCGCGGGTCCAGTTCGAATCGATTGATCTCACCGAATACGCCGATAGGCCAACTCGCGGCCATGCGCACGTTGTCACCCAGGCATGGGAGCGGCTTGAAGACGTGTTCATCGGGCTCGGGTTCCAGGTCGCCGAGGGGCCAGAGGTCGAGACCGACTGGCATAACTTCGAGGCTCTCAATATGGGCGAGGGGCACCCCGCTCGGGGAGAGTTCGACACGCTGTTCGTCGACCACGCTCCCGCTGGCGGACAACCGGGCCGCACGTTGCTGCGAACCCACACGTCGCCCGTGCAAATCCGGACAATGCTCGAGCAGGAGCCGCCGATCTACATCGTCGCTCCAGGGCGGGTGTTCCGGCGCGACACACCCGATGCAACGCACATGCCCGTCTTTCACCAGATCGAGGGGTTGGTGATCGATCGCAACATCACGATGGCTGATCTGGCCGGCACGATCGAAGCATTCACCAAGGCGTTCTTCGGCGCTGACTTCTCGTCACGTCTGCGCCCGTCTTACTTCCCCTTCACCGAGCCGTCAGCTGAGTTCGATATTCAGCGGCCGGACGGATCCTGGCTGGAGCTGGGCGGATGCGGCATGGTGCACCCCAACGTTCTGATTGCGGGCGGACTCGATCCCGAGCAGTGGAGCGGGTTCGCGTTTGGCTTTGGGATCGATCGAATGGCCGTGATGCGCCATCAGGTCGCAGACATCCGCGACATGTACGTCAATGACATTCGCTTCATCGAACAGTTCTAAACCCTGAGCCGGTTCGAGATGTCCGATTGCAGCGTTGCGAGAGCTCGTCGTTGGCAAGAGCCAACTTTCTCGCCTCGCGCCTTGCACTCGAACAACTCGTTCCCGGCTCAGGATCCAATGATTCCTGAGTTCCTTGTATCTGGTCGTCCGCTTGTTCGGCCTGTCACCACGGAGGTGTGCCCATGAAGATCTTGTTGTCTTGGCTGAACGAATACGGCGATTTCGCCGACCCCACCAACGCGGTAGCCGTGCAACGTCTCGCCGATGTGATGACCGGACTCGGGCTCGAGGTCGGCAACCTCGAATTTGTGGGAGACACGGTCGAAGGCGTGATCACCGCCAGGATCAACCGGCTCGTTCAGCATCCCGACGCCGCCAAGGTGCAGCGCGTCTATGTTGATGCCGGCGACGGGCACGAGCGGCACGTGTGGTGTGGTGCGTTCAATATGGCCGAGGGCGACGTCGTGCCGCTTGCGACATTTGGCACGGTGATGCCCAACGGCATGACGATCGAGCGACGCGGCATCCTCGGTATCGACTCCGAGGGAATGTTGTGTGCGCCAGACGAGCTTGGTCTCGGCAGCGACCACAGCGGCATCCTGATTATGCCAGAGGGTACCCCGTTGGGTATTCCGTACGGCGAGGCGCTCGGAGTGCAGCCCGACATCCTGTTCGACCTCGACGTCACCCGAAACCGGCCTGATTGTTGGGGGTATGTCGGCATCGCCCGCGACGTCGCCGCCCAGATGGGGATCGAGTTCCGCCAGCCGAAACCCGCGTTGGCGGCCGATGGCGATCAGCGTTCGGCGCCAGTCGAATTGATCGACGGCGACAAGTGTGGCCGCTTCACCAGCCTGGTGTTGTCCGGGATTGAGATCGGTCCAAGCGCCGACTGGATGCAGCGCAGACTCATGGCCGGCGGTATGCGGGCGATCAGCAATGTTGTCGACGTATCGAACTACGTCATGCTCGAACTCAATCAGCCGAACCACGCCTACGACCTTGACACGCTCGGGGGCGGTGGTTTTCGGGTGCGTGTGGCGACCGATGGCGAGCAAATGCAGACCCTCGACGGAGACAGTCGCAGCTTCACGCCGACCGACCTGCTGATCTGCGATGCTACCGATCGGCCGATCGGTATCGGTGGCGTGATGGGGGGCCTCAACACGGAGATCACCGAAGCAACCACGACGGTCGTACTGGAGATTGCCTGGTTCCAACCGCTGACCGTGCTGCAAACGTCGTCGCGGCTCGGTTTGCGGTCCGAGGCGTCAGCTCGCTACGAGCGCGGCTGTGACCCCTACATCATCGACACGGCCCAAGCTCGGTTCGCCGAGCTGCTCCGCGAGACCTGTCCGAACCTGGTGGTCCACGCTGGCATGATCGATGCCCGCGGTCCTGGTCTGCCGGAGCCCGAACGTTCGGCAACTGTTCGGGTGATGGAGATCAACCGAATCTTGGGCACACAGCTCGATGCCGGCGACCTGCCCGGCCTGCTCGATCCGATCGGTTTCACGGTCACCGGAGTCGGCGATACTCGACGCGTGGCGATTCCATCGTGGCGTCCCGACAGTGAGGCAGAGATCGACGTGATCGAGGAGGTCGCCCGTCATTACGGCTACGCCAAACTCGGCAAGACCGTACCGAAATCGACAGTTCACGGCGCCCTGTCGGTTCGCCAACAACGACGGCGGCAGCTGCGCCAGCTGCTGTTGGGCCTCGGCCTCTCCGAGGCGATGCCCAACCCATTCCTGGCGCCCGACACATTGTCCAAAGCGGGGCTCGATGGGCCGACAATTCGTATCACGAATCCATTGATCGTCGAGGAGAGTGTGCTGCGTACGTCGCTGCGTCCAGGGCTGCTCGAATCGATCGCCTACAACGAGTCGCATCGCCGCACCGGCCTGAAGCTATTCGAGATCGGGCACGTGTACCCGCCCGGAAATGGTGAACTGCCCGACGAGCACGAGGCCCTGTGCGTGGTGATGGCCGGCTCACAAGCACCGGCGGCGATGGCTGTGTGGCGCGAGATCGCCAACACATTGGGCGTCGGAGCCCGCGTCGATCAAGGTCGTGTGCCCCCAGGCTTGCATGCCACGCGGTCGGCCGTGCTTCAGGCCGGCAAGCAACCCAGCGGAGCGGTCGGCGAAGTTGATCCCGGAGTGCTGCACCGGTTCGGCGTAAATGAACGGGTGGCGATCCTCGAACTAAATCTCGATGAGGTTCTGGGACGCCCGCCCAAACCGGCCGCCTGGAAGCCGGTCAGCCGCATGCCATCTAGCGACCTCGATTTGGCGTTCGTAATGGGAGACGATGTGCCTGCTGAAAAACTAGAGCGGGCGATCCGTCAGGGTGCAGGCAATTTGCTTGTCGATCTCGATTTGTTTGACGTGTTTCGTGGCGCCGCGCTCGGTGAGGGGCGCCGCAGCTTGGCCTACCGGCTGCGCTTGCAGGCGGCCGACCGCAATCTGACCGACTCAGACATCGCCGACGTCCGCCGTGGTGCGGTTGTCGCGGCGGCCAAACTCGGCGCTCAGCTGCGGGGTTGAACCGTATGGCGGGCGAGCTCAACCTGACCAAAATGCTGGCATCGCTCGACATCCAGCAGAGACCCGGCCGTTTCGCGTTCGTCTCTGGCGACTGGCCGGCCCTTCGGTCTGTCACCCACGCAACGATCTCGGAGACCGAGGGGTTGACCTTGGTGGTCACCGTTGATGACGCCCGATCGGCCGGAGTACCCGTCGACTTCGAGGCGGCGTGGCTGACCCTCACTGTTTGGAGCTCGCTCGAGGCCGTCGGCCTGACTGCGGCGGTGAGCCAGGTGCTCGCCGACGCCGGGATTGCCTGCAATGTGCTCGCCGGCTATCACCATGATCACCTTCTGGTGCCGGCCGATCAGGCCGACGAGGCAATCCGGTTGCTCAGCAGCCTCAGATCAGTTTGAACAACTGTGGTTGACCTTGCCGGTGAGGCCCCTTTTCGTCAACTCCAAATGTGGAGATCGAGCGAGGCATCGATTCCGGTGAGTCAGTTTGTGCTGAGATCGTTGGGGGCATCGGCCAGCCAGGCGAGGCGACCGCCCTGCCGGCGCAGGATCGTGCGCCATAAGTGGTCGGGTGCCGGCGCGAACACGTCGTCTGGTTCGGCGTCGAGTACGAGCCAGGCGCCGGCCTCGATCTCGCCCTCCAGTTGTCCCGGGCCCCAGCCCGCATAGCCGCGGAATATTCGCACAGACTTAACGAGGGCAGCAACGATCGCCGGGTCGGTCGTGAGATCTGCCGACGCCACTCGCCCCAAAATGGGGGAGAGTTCGTCACTCATCTCGGTGACCGGCGATTTGGCATGGGCGAGCGCAATAAGCGCATCGGGTTCGACGGGACCGCCCAAGAACACGCTGCCCGGTGGGGCTTGAAGGTCTTCCCAGCGGTCGAGCGGATCTTCCAGCGACTCGTCGGTCGGGCGGTTGATCACCACACCGATCGCTCCCTCGTGGTGGTGCTCGAGCACGTAGACCACGGTGCGATCGAAGTTCGGGTCATCGAGTGGCGGCGTTGCGACAAGCAAGCGTCCCTTGGTTAGCACGGAACCTGGAATCACGCCTCCATTGTGCCTGTTGTGTGGACCAGCCGTCGCCATCCGTGAATCCAAGTTGCAGTTGTATGACCATACGGCAACGTGTATAGTCATGCGTCTATGGTCAAGGTCGGCATCATCGGGGCGTCGGGATTCACAGGCGCCGAACTGCTGCGTATCGCAGCGCATCACCCTGAGTACGACGTGGTCTACGCCACGGGTGATTCGCAAGCCGGAATTCGTGTCGCCGACCTGTATCCCAGCCTGGCCGGCGCATATCCGGACCTGGTGTTCGACACTTTCGACATCGACAAGGCAAGCGGACTCGACTTGGTGTATCTGGGCCTTCCGCACGAGGCGTCGATGGCGATGGCGCCACAGCTCGTCGGCCATGTTGGGTGCATCGTCGACCTGTCTGCCGCCTACCGGCTCAAGGAGGCCTCGCACTATCCGACCTATTACGGTTTCGAGCATGATCAACTCGGCCTACTCAGAGATGCCGTCTATGGTCTACCCGAGCTGCATCGCGCCGAGCTGAGTGGTGCCACGCTGGTGGCCACACCTGGATGCCATGTGACTACCGCTGTGCTCGCCCTACGGCCTTTTGTCGAGGCCGGTTTGATCGAACTGAACGGGATCACGATCGACACGATGACCGGCATTACCGGTGCCGGGCGCAAACCCACCAACACCAACCTGTTCACAAGCATCGACTCGAACGTCGAGGCATACGGCTTCCTGACCCACCGGCACACGCCCGAAATCGAACAGGAGCTCGGGGCACAGGTGCTGTTGACACCGCATTTGGTGCCGATGAGTCGCGGTCTGCTGGCGACATGCCACGCCAGACCGGTGGCGGATGCCGGGATGTCGACTGAATCACTGCTCGCCTTGCTGCGCGATCGCTGGGCTGACGAGCCGTTCGTCGTCGTCGCCACTGGTTCACCATCGACCAAGGCGACTCTCGGCTCGAACGCCGTACACGTCACCGCCCGCTACGACGAGCGGACCAACACCGTGCTGGCGATCGCGGCACTCGATAATCTCGCCAAGGGTGCCTCCGGCGGGGCCGTGCAGGCAGCCAATGTTGCGCTCGGGCTCGACGAAACTGCCGGACTCACGAAGATCGGTGTCGCCCCGTGACCATTGAGGTCGACATGAACGCCGCTGCGCTGAAGGCTGCAACTCTGGTTGAGGCGCTGCCGTACATCCGACGCTTTGCCGGCAAGACCGTTGTCGTCAAGTACGGCGGCAATGCGCTGGCGGGAACATCCGACCACGATGCGTTGGCTCTGTTCGCCGAGGACATCGTGTTGATGCGGCTGGTCGGCATGCAACCCGTTGTGGTTCACGGCGGCGGGCCGCAGATCAGCGCGATGATGGCTCGGTTGGGCAAACAGACCGAATTCATCGACGGATTGCGGGTTACCGACGCCGAAACGGTCGAGATCGCCAGAATGGTGCTGAAGGGCCAGGTCAACCCACAGCTTGTCGCCGCCATCAATGTGCATGGCAGCTACGCGGTCGGCGTGAGCGGGGTCGATGGTGGGCTGATTCGAGCCGAGGTTCGAGATCCACAACTCGGTTTCGTCGGCGATGTGACCGCTGTCAATCCCGAGCTGTTATACGGCATGTTCGAGAACGAGTTCATCCCCGTGATTGCAACGATCGGCTCAGACGACACGGGCCAGGCGTACAACATCAACGCTGATACCGTCGCCGGCGCAATTGCTGAAGCGCTCGGCGCCGAGAAGCTGGTGTACCTGACCGATATCGAGGGGTTGCGGCGATATGTCGACGAACCCGCCAGCCTGATCCGCCAGACCACCGCCGACGAGCTCGAGGTACTGGTCGACCAGGGCGTCATCACCGGAGGCATGATCCCCAAGGTTGCCAGCTGTATTCATGCTGTTCGCAACGGTGTCAAGAACGCGCACATTCTCGACGGGCGGATCGCCCATGTGTTGCTGCTCGAGATTTTCACCGACTCGGGCATCGGCACGATGATCAAGGGCTTCGCAGCGGAGCCGCAAGGCGATGCCCATGAGACAACGCAAGTTTCACGATCAACTCCGTCTCCGGTCGAACACTCACCATCCCAGGAAGGCACATCATGAGTGGCCACACCTTTGACAAGCCCAACGTAGACCACTGCCCGTTCATGCCGGTGTTCGGGCCTCCGGCGCTGAGCATCGAACGGGGAAGCGGCACGCAGGTGTGGGACACAGATGGCAAGCGCTACCTCGATTTCCTGTCAGGCATCGCCGTAACCTCCTTGGGTCACGCCAACCCTGTGGTTGCCGAGGCGATCGGCCGTCAGGCTTCGACACTGCTGCACGTCAGCAACTTTTTCAGCAATCCGCAGGCGATGGCGGCCGCCATCAAGGTCAACGAACTGCTCAAGGACGCCACTGGACACAGCGGGCAGCTGTTCTTCACCAACTCCGGTGCCGAGTCGAACGAATGCGCCCTCAAGCTGGCCCGCAAGTGGGGCGGTCGCGGCCGCCACACAGTGGTCAGCGCATTCGGCAGCTTTCACGGACGCACGCTTGCGACGCTTGCTGCCACCGGCCAACCCGCCAAGCACGAACCATTCGCGCCTATGCCCGAAGGCTTCAAACACGTTGCCTGGGGCGACATCGACGAGATACGGGACTCGGTCGACGGGTCGGTGGCGGCCGTGATGATCGAGGCGATCCAGGGCGAAGGGGGTGTCAATCCGGCTCCGGTCGGATATCTGCAGGGCATCCGCGAACTGTGCGACGAGATGGGCGCGCTGATGATCATCGACGAGATCCAGACCGGGTTCGGCCGTACTGGCAAGTGGTTTGGGTTCGAACTCGACGGTGTCAGTCCCGACGTTGTCACAATGGCCAAGGCGATGGGCAACGGCATGCCGATCGGTGCCTGTTGGGCCCGCAAGGATGTCGCTGCGGTGTTTCAACCTGGCGACCACGGCAGCACTTACAGCGGTACGGCGCTGGCGACTGCCGCGGTCAGCGCCGTGATCGACGAAATGCGGCGCATCGATGCGCCACGCCTCGCCACCGAGATGGGCGCCAAATTCACCGATTTACTGATTCAGCTTCCGCAGATCGAATCGGTTCGTGGCGCCGGCCTGATCCTCGGGGCTCAACTCGCCGAGGGCCTCAACGCCCCGGAGATCTATCAGGCGTTGATCGGCAAAGGCCTGATCTGTAACGCTGTCAACGCTTCAACTCTGCGCTTCTTGCCACCATTGACGGTCAGTGAGACCGAGTTGGTCGAAGCGACGGCAATGATCGCCGAAGTGCTCCAGGAGGTTTCGTCATGACCCGCTCATTTCTAGACATCACCGACCTTTCGGGCGACGAGGCGCGACTCGTGCTCGACATCGCCGAACGCCCGATCGCCGAGCTTGGGCGTCCGCTGGAGGGGCAGGGAGCCGCCCTGATCTTTGAGAAACCATCGAATCGCACAAGGCATTCTATGGAGATGGCCGTCGTCCAACTCGGCGGACATCCCGTGTACACGCGGGGCGAGGAGGTCGGCTTCGACATCCGCGAGCCGGTGGAGGACATCGGCAAGATCATGGAGGGCTACCACGGCATGATCGCGGCACGCGTATTTTCGCATTCGATCGTCGAACGTCTCGCCTCCTCGGCCAACGTGCCGGTCGTCAACATGCTGAGCGACAAGTCACACCCGTTACAGGGGCTGGCTGACGCGCTGACGATGCGGCAATGCCTCGGTGATCTGGCTGGGCGCACGGTCGCCTATGTCGGCGACTACAACAATGTGTCACGGTCACTCGCAGAGATATCGGCGATGCTGGGCATGCATATCCGGCTCGCTTGCCCCACAGGTTTCGACGCTGACGGGGCCGAACTCGAACGGATCCTCTTGCAGGGCGCGGCATCGGTCCAACAGTTCACGCGGCCGTCCGAAGCGGTGGCCGGGGCCCATGCGGTCCACACCGATACATGGGTGTCGATGGGCCAGGAGGATGACAAAGAGGCCCGCCGTCAGGCGTTCGAGGGGTTCCAGGTCGACGAGGCGATGATGTCGGTTGCCGATCCGACGGCGGTGTTCATGCATTGTCTGCCGGCCTACCGCGGGTTTGAGGTCAGCGGCTCCGTGATAGACGGGCCACAGAGCGTCGTTTACCAGCAGGGCCACAACCGAATGCACAGTGCCAGGGCGATCATGGCCTACCTTCTCGGCGTGCGGTGAGCGGCAAATGAGCAAGGTTCAACGACAGCAGGCGATCGCCCGATTGATCGAGCAGCATTCGGTCACGAACCAACCACAGCTGGTCGATTTGCTGGCCGATGCGGGCATCACCGCCACACAGGCGACCGTGTCGCGTGATCTCGAGGATCTGGGTGCCGTCAAGGTTCGTGTTCCGGGTGGCGCGACGGTTTACGCCGTACCTGAGTTTGCCCCCGAGCGGGTCGCTCCGCTCGACCAGTTGCGGCGCGTGATGGGCGAATGGGTCGCCGAGGTCACCCACTCGGCCAATCTTGTTATTGTGCGCACCCCCCCCGGCTGCGCCCACGTAGTTGCCTCGGCGCTCGATCGCAGCGGAATCGAAGGATTGCTCGGTACCGTCGCCGGGGATGACACGATGATGTGCGTCGCCGCCGAATCGGTGGGTGGTCGTGAGTTGGCGGCAGCGTTGCGCGAATTGGCAGGGATCGAGGGAGTGCAAGAATGAGTGGCGCAGACAGCGAACCCGAGAATCGCTCCGGACCGACCGGATCGACACTTTGGCACGGTCGCTTCGCAGGCGGTCCTGACGCCGCATTGATGGCGTACACGGTCAGCCTTCCATTCGATCGACGCATGTGGCGCGACGACATCGTCGGCTCGCGGGCGCACGTTCGGGGGCTGGCTCGGGTCGGGTTGCTCAATGATGCCGAGCGCGACAACGTGTTGGCAGCACTCGACCAAGTTCACGCTGAGATGGCCGATGGTCGGTTCGAGTATCTCGCCTCCGACGAGGACATCCATACGGCTGTCGAGCGTCGTGTAACCGAGATCTCGGGGCCTGCCGGCGCCAAGCTGCACACCGCCCGAAGCCGCAACGATCAGGTCGCCACCGACCTGCGCCTGTGGTGCAAACGTGAGTTGGTACAGGTCGCTCGTGGTCTGTACGACCTGCAACAGGTGCTGCTCGCCAGAGCAATCGAGGCCGGAAACACTTATCTGCCCGGCTACACGCATCTTCAGCGCGCCCAGCCCGTGTTGTTGTCGCACCATCTGCTGGCACATGGCTGGGCGTTCGAGCGTGATATCGACCGCTTGCTGGCCACCGTCGATCGCCTCGATGTGTCGCCGCTGGGTGCCGGTGCGTTGGCCGGCACGTCGTTGCCGATCGATCCGGCCGGCAATGCCGCCGACCTCGGGTTCGCCCGCCCGTTCGACAACTCGCTCGACGCAGTGAGCGATCGCGACTTCGTCGCGGAGGGGTTGTTCGATCTAGCACTCATCGGTGTTCACCTCAGCCGAATCGGCGAGGAGTGGGTGCTCTGGACCACCGAAGAGTTTGGGTTCGCCAAACTCGACGATGCGTTTGCCACCGGGTCATCGATGCTGCCGCAAAAAAAGAATCCCGACATCGCCGAGTTGGCGAGAGGCAAGACGGGCCGTCTGATCGGCAATCTGACAGCTCTACTCGCCACGCTCAAGGGTTTGCCACTGGCGTACAACCGGGACCTGCAAGAAGACAAGGAAGGCCTGTTCGACTCTGTCGATCAGGTCAATCTGGCGGTCGCTGCCTTGACCGGCATGATCGCCACTGCCACCTTCATGTCCGATGCCATGCAGGCGGCCGCTGACGCGGATGTCACCGCCGCCACCGATCTGGCGGAGTATCTGGTGCGCGGCGGCACCCCGTTCCGCGACGCCCACGCAATTGTCGGACAACTCGTTCGCCGTCACCTCGCCGGCGAGGGTGGTCTGGGCGAGCTGGCCGCATTGGAGATCGACACTGAAGCGGCGGCTCTCGTCGGTGCCGGTGTCGGCGTACGGCAACGCACATCGCCAGGCGGTGCCGGGCCGCTGGCGATGACTGCCCAGTTGGAAAAATATCGTGAGATGCTCAGCGCCGAGCACGACGAGTTCACGCGCCGCCAGTAATGGGTCAGCGATGAGGTGCGTCGCTAGTTGGCCCAATGCAGCCAGTAGCCGTGTGGGTGCGAAACGCCGAGGTGTTCGACAGTTCTGACGCCGTTTCGCCAGCGGGTCAGCGTCAGGGCAGTAAGATGCTCGCTGTCGTTGTCGAACTCGCGGGCGAAGGGGATGCCAGGGCACAATGCCGGTGATTCGGCAAACACCCACGAGAGATCGCGCCTGGACCCGATCGCGTCGAGCTCGCCCAGATAATCAACACGCTGTGCATCGCTCAGGTAATTGAGCACCCAAGAGTTCATGATGACCGGGTGACCGTGTTCTCCCGCTGACGACACGGCGGGCCGCAGTCCGGCGATCGCGTTGGTGCGCCGGATCTCTGGTGGATGCTCGCGGGCGATCTCGATCGCCGCTTCGATCCGCTGGAAACGGTCGGCCTGGTCAGGCCAGACACACGCCATCAGCCAGCGTGCTTCGTCCGGATCCGAAAGGTCGATCGGGTGTTGATCGATCCCGATCCGCCCGGCGATCGCGGGCAACCGGTCGGGCACCGGAACAGCGCCGCGTGTGCCACAAATCAGCACTACCCGCGACGCTCTGCCTACGGTTCCACCGGGGGAGTAGCGGTACTCGTATCGGTCGACGTGCAGGTTCAGCCCAGCACTCGTGCCGACATCGATCAGCGACAGGGCACCGACCTCGGCATCGAGCATGCCGAGTGCCGGCAACAACAGGGCGCATCGCCCGACCTCGTTGGTCTGTGTAAATCGAAGAGCAACAATCTCGCGGATCTGCTGTCCTCGCTGTGAACACAGACGCTCGAACGCCGGAAACGGGTCACTGTCGAACGCGTCGGCGGTGACGGTCGGATACCACTGGGCGAGTTCGAGATCGGGTTCGGCGAGCACCAGGGAGTGCACTGCGGCGAGCAACAAGACTGGCAATTGCTGCTCGTCAGGGGCGGCCTGCAGCAGCGCAATGATCGATGGTGTCTCCGCGATCCGACGATTCAAATTGGCGTTGAACGGGGACCGAACCCCCTGATCGTGCCCGCTGTCGTGGAACATTCTGGCAAGTTCGACGATATCGGGCACGATCCCGACGGTAACCGAGCGTCCGCTTCTGTGCCGCGGCGTGGCATCATCGGTGGAGATATGGACCTGATCGCAGATCTCGAAGCCCGAGGGCTCATCCACGATTCGACCGACCGCGAGTTTCTGCGCGCCAGGGTTAAGGACGGGCCGGTCGGCATCTACTACGGTTGCGATCCCACTGCCGACAGCCTTCACGTCGGCAACCTGATCGGTCTGATCGTTCTTCGCCGGTTCCAAGACGCAGGGCACAAGGCGATTGCGCTCGCCGGCGGAGCGACTGGAATGGTCGGCGATCCGGGGGGTCGGTCCGAGGAGCGCAATCTGCTCGACGAACAGACGCTGAGCGCCAATGTGGCAGCAATCAAGCACCAGTTGGGGCGGATCGTCGATCTCAGTGACCCGAATCGTGGTGTCCTGGTCGACAATCGCGACTGGACCCAGGCGATCACACTGCTCGAGTTCCTTCGAGATGTGGGCAAACATGTCACCGTCAACCAGATGACGGCGCGGGAAAGCGTTCGGATCAGGCTCGAGAGCGAACATGGCATCTCGTTCACCGAGTTCAGCTACATGCTGCTGCAGGCCAACGACTATCTCTGGTTACACGACAACTTGGGGTGCGATATCCAGATCGGTGGCTCTGATCAGTGGGGCAACATCATCTCCGGCGTCGATCTGATCCGTCGTAAGCGACAACATCAGGTGCACGCCTTCTCGTGGCCGTTGCTCACAGCGTCAGACGGAAGCAAGCTAGGCAAGACTGCCGGCGCTCGAACCTGGCTCGATCCGGTCAAGACGTCGCCGTACCAACTTCGCCAGCATTTCCTGCAGATCGCCGACGAGGATCTCAGGCAGCAGGTGCTGACATTCTCGCTGCTGCCGATCCCGCAGATCGACGAGTTGCTAGCCGCCCACGACGAAGCGCCGCATCGCCGAATTGGCCAGCGGACGCTCGCCCACGAACTCACCGCCCTCGTGCATGGCAACGAGGCGGCCAAGGCGGCCGACGAGGCTGCCGACGTGTTGTTCGGCGGAGACCCAGCGCATGCCTCACTGGCCGCGCTCGAGGCAGTTGGTCGAGAGGTTCCATCGTCGCGAATGACACCGGTGCAACTTGTCGAACTGGTCGACGTGCTCGTGGCTACAGATCTGGCGCAATCGAAGAGCGATGCAAGACGCACATTGGAGGGTTCCGGTTACCGGTGCAACGGCGCATCGATCGACGTAAACACCCAGCTCAGCGACCAGATTCTGCTGCACGGACGGTATCTTCTGTTGCAGCGTGGCAAGAAGTCCCACCACCTTGTCGAAGTATTTTCCTGACGGGGTTGTGTGGCCCTAACGGCCAGGCTAACATTCTTCTTCGCTCCACGGCAGGCGCAACGCCTCCGGAAGAGCACCGGCACCAAGCCAAGCAGGCAGAACACCGCCGCCAAGATGTGCCCGAGCTTCGGCTCCTTGAAAACGGAAGAGAAGACAGAAATGCCAGTGCGGGCAGGTCTTCAGGGCGGTCATCCTTCGGGATGTCCGTGAGATGAACCTGTCTGTCAATTCTGCCATCGACATACCCTGTCGGTGGCAACAAGTAATAAACGTCAGATCGCAGTGACCGATTTTCGAATCGCCACTGCGCTCAACGACATGTCGATCGTCGGTAGAGGCAACCGCCAACGCTGACGACAGGCTTTTGTTGGAGAGTTTGATCCTGGCTCAGGACGAACGCTGGCGGCACGCTTAACACATGCAAGTCGAACGGGATCCATGGAGCTTGCTCCGGAAGATCTAGTGGCGAACGGGTGCGTAACACGTGAGAAACCTGCCCTAAACTTGGGAATAACAGTCGGAAACGACTGCTAATACCGAATATCTTCACGACGTCGCCTGGCGATGTGAAGAAAGCTTTATGCGGTTTAGGAGGGTCTCGCGGCCTATCAGCTAGTTGGTGAGGTAATGGCTCACCAAGGCATCGACGGGTAGCTGGTCTGAGAGGATGATCAGCCACACTGGAACTGAGACACGGTCCAGACACCTACGGGTGGCAGCAGTTTCGAATCTTTCACAATGGGCGAAAGCCTGATGGAGCGACGCCGCGTGAGGGATGAAGGTCTTCGGATTGTAAACCTCTGTCACCAGGGAAGAAAAACTAGATGTTAATAGCGTCTATTCTGACTTAACCTGGAGAGGAAGCAGTGGCTAACTCTGTGCCAGCAGCCGCGGTAATACAGAGACTGCAAGCGTTATTCGGATTCACTGGGCGTAAAGGGTGCGCAGGCGGTCGTGTGTGTTAGATGTGAAAGCCCGAGGCTCAACCTCGGAATTGCGTTTAAAACTATACGACTAGAGCATTGGAGAGGGAAGCGGAATTCATGGTGTAGCAGTGAAATGCGTAGATATCATGAGGAACACCAGAGGCGAAGGCGGCTTCCTGGACAATTGCTGACGCTCAGGCACGAAAGCGTGGGGAGCAAACGGGATTAGATACCCCGGTAGTCCACGCCCTAAACGGTGCACACTAGGTCTTGGAGGATTCGACCCCTTCAGGGCCCAAGCTAACGCGTTAAGTGTGCCGCCTGAGGACTACGGCCGCAAGGCTAAAACTCAAAGGAATTGACGGGGGCCCGCACAAGCGGTG
>CALFRK010000131.1 GCA_937919625.1 uncultured Ilumatobacter sp. | reverse complement strand
CCGAGTTCGTTGACCCGCTGGAGAAAACCGGGGGTTTCGACGATGTCGAGCACTGCCAGCGCGGCGACGCACCCAAGCTCGGACCCACCAAACGTCGATATGTGAACAAACGGGTGATCGTTGAAAAAGTTGTGCAGCTCGGCCGACATGAGGGTCGCCGTGATCGGGTAGATCCCTCCGCTGAGCCCCTTGCCGGTGACGACGATGTCGGGCTTCACACCCTCCTGTTCGTAGCACCACATGGTGCCGGTGCGGCCGAGTCCGGTCTGCACCTCGTCGAGGATCAAACACGCTCCTCGGTCGTGGCACAGCTGCTCGACGGCGGCGAGGTAACCGGCGTCGGGTGGGGGCATCCCCAGCGTGGCAGGGATCGACTCAAGGATCACCGCCGATGTGTCGCTGTCGATTGCATGATCGAGTGCATCGAGGTCGTTGAAGGGCACCTGCGCGAACCCGGGCAGGTTCGGTCCGAACGGATCGCGGTAGGCCTGATCGCCGGCCGCCATTGCCAGACCGGTGTGACCGTGGTAGCCACCGATCGCCGAGACGACTCCGCTCCGACCCGTGTGGGCGCGGGCGAGCTTGAGGGCAAGGTCGACAGCTTCGCCGCCGCTGACGCCGAAGCCGACACCGGGCAGCAAACCGCCCGTGCTTGCGGCAAGCCGTTCGGCGAGGATCGCCCGCCAACCTGACACGAGGTGGTGGTTGCCGATGTCGAGGTGATCCATCGCATCGCGCACGGCTGCGGCGACCGCAGGGTGGCGGTGGCCAAGGTTGAACACACCGCCGTTGCTGTGGCAGTTGTACAACCACCGTCCGTCGAAGGCGTCGCGGAACCGCGCTCCGCTGCGCTCGCCCATCACGAGCCCGAGACCGAGTGCCTGGTAGGCCCTCACCTTGCCCGGGTTCACGTGTGTGGCAAACGCCTCCGACGTGGCCTGCGAGGTCGGGTATGGCTCACTGCCCGCAGTCGAAGGTGTCACGGCTCGAGCCGTTCGGAGCCGCCGAATGCTCTGGCGGGCAGCTGGGCGCGACGGTTGCGGACCCGCCAGTAACGGCGCGCCCACGCCGGCCGCGTGTCACCGATCTCGGTACCCCATACGGCGTCGGTCCACCGTTCGAGCAGCTGGTCGGCCTCGGTGAACGCGTCGGCAGGCTCGGGCGGGGTGGCGAGCCATCGGGACTCGACCGCGTCGCGCTCGGCGACGAATAGCGGGAGCAGGTGCTCAGGATCGGTGAGGCAACGGCGGTGCAACTGCTCGTGGCGCCACCACAGGCTGCGGCCATCGAAGACGTCGGAAGGACGTGGACCCAGGTCGAGCGGCTCGTCGACCCGAACGGGTTTGAACAGTCCGGTGCATGGCGCCGCGGTAGCTGTGCACCAATGCGCCACGCCGCCGGCGGTCAGCTCGGCCACCCACGAGGCGGTCGTCTGCGATGCCGCCGCCAGTCCGCCTGCGTGCATACACGGTGCCGCCATCGCCCCAGTGACCGGCGAGTAGTGCGGCGCTGAGCTGCCGGCGCCAGTGCCATGGCCTCGGAGGACCGTCATCAGATCGTGGGCGGACATCGCTCGATCGGCGCCGGCCTGGGTGACGGCCTGGCGGACGCGGCACCTGGAGAAGTGTGTTCGAACGCGCTGTGATCGACCATCGGCAAAGCTTGCGATGGTGAGGCCGTTGCTGATCGACCGGGCGCCGGAGGTGACTTGCTCGACCGCCCACTCACGGCCATCGGTTTCGAGCACGTACGCCTGGCGGGGATCGGCCACGATGTAGCTGTTGTCGTAGGAGAGGTTGCGGTGTTCATGGCCGCAACCGCCGCCTTGGCCGTGGAGCTCGAGCAGTTCGGTGATCACCGAGACAGCTTCCGTGGCGCTTGCCGCCCGCTCGAGGGCGAGCCGCAGCAGGTCCATGCCGGTCAGGCCGATCCGCTGCGTGGGCCCACGGGTGAACACGGCCTCGTTCCCGATCACCACTCCGTGCTCGTTGGTGCCCATCTCGGCACCGAACATCCAGAACGGTCGGCTCAACAGGACGGCGTTCGTCTCGGCTACCTGGCCGATCTCGATCCACGTACACCGCACGCGTGAGCCGATGGCATGGCCACGATGTGGCTGCCAATCGAGCAGTTGTGCCTCGTTCGGATCTCGGTCGGAGTTCTTTGCGAAGAGCACCCGTCCCGGTTCGACCACCACCATCGTGTCGCACACGTCACCAAACGTACTCGCCCGGTGGGACGGGCAGAAGTGGGATTGATCAGCCGGGCCGACCTCTGCCCGCAGACCGGCGTGACCATCCGAGTGGCGGGCCGCCGTCGGTGCGGGCGTTGCTCAAGCCCCGCGCTCGCAGCACTATGGTGAGCGTCTGCCGCGGTCGGGACCGGTCGGCAGGAAAGGACATCATGGCCAAGTACGACGTTGTCGTGGTCGGGGGCGGAATCGCCGGCTCTGCGCTGGGGGCAGCGCTCGCTCCCGCTGGGATCTCGGTACTGGTGCTCGAACGCCAGATCGAGTACCGCGACAAGGTTCGTGGCGAGTACATGCAACCGTGGGGCGTCGCCGAGCTGCTTCGACTCGGGTTCGAGAAGACGCTGCTCGGCGCGGGTGGCGGCTACACACCCTCGATGGTGAGCTACGACGAAGATGTCGACCCTGCTGCTGCCGAAGCGGCAGCGGTTCCGCTGAGTGCCCTCGTCGAGGGCGTTCGCGGTGGGTTGGCGGTTGGGCACCCGCAAGCCTCGCAAGCGCTCAATTCCCTGGCGCGGGAGCGAGGTGCCGATGTTCGCCGAGGTGTCGGCGACGTAGAGGTCGTGCCCGGCGCGACGCCCGTTGTCCGATATGAACTCGATGGTGCACTGCACGAGGTGACCTGTCGGCTGGTTGTGGGCGCCGACGGTCGCCAGTCGACTGTGCGCCGAAGTCTCGGTATCAACCTGGAGCAGGCCACCTCGAAGGTGACGCTGGGCGGGATGTTGGTCAAGACGGATGATTGGCGCGCCGACCAATCGGTGATCGGCACCGAAGGCGACCGCTTCTACCTTGCCTCCCCGCGACCCGATGGCTATGTGCGGCTGTACCTCACCTGCGAGCCTGGTCCGCTCACGTCGGGAGCCGATCGTGGCAGTCGGATGCTCGAAGCATTTCGATTGAGCTCGATGCCCGACAGTGACGCGCTGGCGGATGCGGAACAAGCAGGGCCATGCGCGTACTACGTCGGCACCGACGCCTGGACCGATCGGCCCGTGATCGAAGGGGCAGTGTTGCGTT
>CALFRK010000130.1 GCA_937919625.1 uncultured Ilumatobacter sp. | reverse complement strand
GACCTCGCCGCCCACCCGGCCACGGTGCATCTCACCTCGGTCCGTCGTTTCCGCAACGAATGGGAACGCGACGCATCAACACGGCTCCGGAACCGCGACACCAGCGTCATCGACGACTACCTGCGACACGGCCGACTCCGACCGATCTGGTCCGGCATCGCCGACATCGTCGTGGTCGACGCCTGGCACACCGGCATCACCGCCGGTCGCGACACGATCGTCGTCACCGACACCGCCGATCTCGCCGCCACGATGTCTGCTGCGTGCCAGCAACGCCTCCTCGACACCGGACACCTCACCGGACCATCGATCGGTGTCGCCGCCGACGGCAACCCGGTGTATGTCGGTGATCTGATCCAGACCCGCCGCAACACCCGCGAGCTGGCGACCAGCGACGGCCGCCGTGTCCTCAACCGTGACGTCTGGCGAATCACCGACAGCACACCCGACGGAGGACTCGTTGCCGTCAACACCCGCGCCGGTCACACGGTGACGATCACACCGGAATACACGGCGGCCGATGTGGTGCTCGCGTACGCGACGACGATCGCCGGCGCGCAGGGCCGCACCGCCGATTGCGGTCATGTGCTCGTCACCCCCAACACCAGCGCGCAAGCGCTGTACGTCGGTATGACCCGTGGCCGCGAGTCGAACATCGCCCACGTCGTCTGCGACGGACACGACCATCAAGAACTCGGCCTCGGCGACCGCTCACCCCGCGACGCGTTCGCAGCTGCGATGCAACGCGACCCCGACGGCAACCTGTCCGCCCACACCATCGCCGAACGCTGGCACACCGAACGCCCAGCCCGAAACGCCGCCCGCACCGCAGACCGACAACTCCAACAAGCCGAAACGTTCTGGAACAAGCAGCTGTGCTCGCTACCGACACGCCTCCAGCACGAACTCGCCGGAGAACACACAGCGATCGTCCGAGTGCTGGCGCGCCTCGACTCCGACACCGCACGCACAGCAGCTGTGAGGGCTGCTCTGCCGATCCTCTCCCGACCGAGCATCGGTGCCAGCGAGTTCGTGGCGTTCTTGTCAACCTCGACGCAGCGAAGGTCGTCGTCGCCGGGAATGTCGACCGGCGTCCGCACGCCCGCGAGGGTTCAGCAGCCGTATCGATAGTCATGTCGACCGGTAGGAACACGGTCGGCGTCGACTCGGTCGGCCCCGGCGGCCGACGGCGCAACCGTCTCGTTTGCGAAAGGACATCGACGTCGTTCGAGCCACCCTGACTGAGTGACACCCCACTGGTACAGTCACCAGTATGGTTCGCACGCTCGATCTCGCTCAGTGGGCCGGCCGTTGGGTCGCCATCGACGACGACGACCGGGTGCAGCGCGATGCGGGGTCGCTCAAAGATCTGATGGCGATCCTCGATGCGGAAGGCGTCGAGGGGCTGTCGATCATGCGGGCACCAGCACCGGGTGAGCCAGTGGTGTACGGGCTTGGCTGAACCCTGGCTCTACCGCTACACGGACTTCGGTGAAGGCCGGGGCAGGAGCCCGCAACCTGTGCTACGTGCGGTGGTCGAGGTCTCGACGCTCGGAGCACCGGCAACCTTCCAGGCGGTCGTGGACACGGGCGGCCCGATCACTGTCATCGCATCGGACCTTCTCGACTCCGGCGGCGACCCTGCTGCGACCGGCACCACCATGATGCTTCGGCTCGGTGGGTCGACAAGCGAGGTGATGCTGTACGAGATGACCTTGGAGATTCGGCCTCCCCGTGCCGTCCGAGCGGATCGGCCGATTTCCTGGCGTGGTGTGGTCGCCGTGCTCGATCCGTGGCCGATGCAGGGCACGGCGGTATTGCTTGGCCAGGCCGGATTCCTCGATTCCTGTACCGTCACGTTCGGCCCTGATGGCTTCGCCCTGGAACCGGCCGCCGCCTTCCGCGGGCGGTTCCCATCGCTCGATCAGCGATGACCTGGCGCAGCTGAGCGCGGCTTCTTGGAGACGAGGTTGCTACTCCCTTTGCTACTCCTTTCGCGTTGGAACGCTCGGAACTGGGTGGACCTCCATGGACGGCCCCGTACGAACACAGCGGTGGCCGAGCTGCTTGACGCATGGTTCGATCAGGCGCCGCAGGACTTCTCGCCGAAGACGGTGGTCGAGTCTCGGGGCTTCATCGATCTCAACCTCAGGCCAGCCTTGAGCCTGGGCGGGCGACGAAGGCGAACTGGTGAGGAGCGATGTCTGGCCGGAGTTCCACACTGATGTATGGGTCACCGGCGGTGACGTTGCGTAACAGTAAATCTGGACGACGTCGCTGCGGGAGCACGCCCGGCCCTCAGGCTCGTGCGGGGTTGCCGTGTCGTCCGTGATTATCTCGCGCAGCAGTAGGGCCTGATCGATAATCGAGGGGCGATGCGGCGCGGGTCGGACCGCAGAGTTGGTGATTCTGGGTGCGGGAAGTGTGCGGGTTCATTAGGTCCCTGCGAGTCCGAGGAACACCACGAGAGCGCGCGAAAGTCTGATCATGTCGCCGTCGCTCAGTTGGCCGATCCGTTCGCCGAGCTTGGAGCGCGGGACGGTGGTGATCTTGTCGATCATCAGCCGACTCGACTCCCGGATGCCGGTCACTTCGTCGGCCTCGATGAGCAGTCGGATCAGCGGTGCGTCGGTCGGGTCGGTCGTGAACGCGCAGACGGTCACCGATGCAGTGGCGTCGAAGCGGTCGTCTTGGACGATGACGACGGGTCGGGGCTTGACGACGTACCCGCTGCCCGCCGAAGCGGTCCAGATTTCGCCTCGCTTCACTCGTCGTCGGCCAGCGCGTCGATGAAGGCCTGGTCGTCGGCTGCGTGTCGGCTTGACGCTACGGCGAGCGACTGTTGGTGCGCCTGCACGGTGAACTGCGGGGATCTGACGTCGGGGACCCAGATCTGGATGGGTCGTAGCCCCTGCTCGCGGAGGCGTTGGCGGTGCGCGCGGACACGAATGGCGGTGGGTGACGAAGACTGTCGACGAGCCATGCGCCCGATGTTACATGTAACGTCGGGGAATGCCACCCGTTTGGAGCGCTTCCACCGCGATTTCGTTGCACCGCATCCGGGCCGTGGTGCGGCGCTAGTTCCGGTGGCGCGTGCGAGTTCTGGGGTGGTTGTTATCGAGTGCCTGCGACCCGGGTCGCCGATGCTCGCTATCTCAGGATGCAGCAGAGCCACTCAAGGTGGTCCTGTCGGGCGTTTCGGCCCAGGTCTTGAGATCGGCGAGAAGGCCCGGCGCGGCACCGGAGATCATCTTGGTGAGCGGGATCTTGCCGACCCGTCCGAAAAGGCCTTTCGTCGTGGCCGTCACGGTGAGCGAGACGCTGGCGTGGGAGTCGTCGGCCCCCGGGAGCACGGACCAGCTCGAGGTCATGGACTCGACAAAGAACGGGATCTTCTTCGCGGAGACGGTGTAGGTGAGGGTGCGCTGGCTCGGGTCGAAGGCGACGATCCGCTCGTCGGTGATTCCGATCCCATCGACATCGCAGACCCGGCCGCCATGCCGGCTGCCGTTGAAGCCGGTCGGGGTCGCCGGGTTGGCTTTCGATGACCTGACTCCTCCCGCCCAGGTCGAGATCTCCAGGAAGTCGTCGGAGAGGATTTGCCAGACCGTTGCGGGCGAGGCAGCCACGGTGTCGGTGGCGGTCCGGCTGACCAGATTCTTGCTCGTGGCGGCGGCTTCAGTGTTGTTGGTCGCGTGGCTCATGGGTTCTGATCCTTCTGTGTTGTTGCGCGATCCCAGCACGGGGCCGGGTCGGTTGTTGGTGTGGGTTGGTCGGCGGCCCAGCGAACCGGGGAATCATGCACAAAGGTGGAGGCCGATGCGATGGCGACGTCGACGACCCGACGGACAATCGTGGCTGGCGCCTTCGCTCGGATGAGCACGAACAGCCCGAGCGTGGTCGCTGCCAGCGCATGGGCCAGGTCTTCGCGGCGGTCGTCCTCGAACGGGTTCGCAGGATCGTGGAGCGCATTGGCATAGGCGCTGCGCAGGCGTTCCACGTAACGCAGCAGTGCGGCTTGGCTCTGCTCAGGATCCGGCGCCTGTTCGATAGCGGAGTTGGTGATGAGGCACCCGGGCGCGTTGCCAGATTCTGCGAATTCCGCGAACGCGCCGAGGACCTCGGCGATGGTGCCGATGTTGGCTTCGGCATGTTCGAGCGACCCGATGTAGCCCGGGACATACTCGGACTCGTATCTGGCGATCGACTCGCGGAAGAGGTGCTCCTTGTCGCCGAACTCGGCGTAGACGGTGGCGACGTTGATGCCCATCTCAGTGGCCAGTTCTCGGGCCGTGACGTTGCGATAGCCACGCTGCCAGAACAGGTCCAAGGCCTTCGCCAGCACGTTCTCCCGATCGAACTGCTTCGGCCTACCCATGCCCGCCAGCATATATAAACGTTCGTTTGGAAACAAGCCCCACACGTTCGGAGTCTCGTCGGATCGCCACCTCGGGATCCCGAGACTGGCGAAGGAGCGTGATCTGCCGAGTCGGGTGGGCGACTCATATTCGGCGGTGAGAAGGCTCAGATCAGCGTGGCCGTTCCGGCCAGTCGGTCAGGCTGGGCTCGTTGAAGCGCCGCACGTAGCGCGATCACCGACAGTCGCCGGTTCGGCGTAGACCGTCGGGATTATGCAGTGTGCGGCTTGGGCCGAAGTGGCGCACTGTGGTGGCCCGTCGGGTCGAGATTATGAGCGGCGTAGTGTGCAGTCCGGTGACATGCGAACGGCGTGTTCCCGTGTCGCATCGAGCCCGGGCAGTGTTGTTCGCGCGAGAGTTGACTGATGGCGAATGATGACATAACGGCTGAGAAGGATGCGTGGCTGCCGAGAGCATTCGTTGCTCCGGGCCGGGTCGAGGTGGATGCGATCGGTCTGCACCTTCGGCCGATCCATCCGGACGACACCGAGATCGACATGGTTGCAGTGATGGGTTCGCGCGATCGGTTGTGGTCGATTTACGGCGAGGCTTGGGGGTGGCCGCCTGCGGACATGACCGCCGATGCTGATCGGGAGGACCTTGCTCGGCACGCGGCAGAGATGACTCGAAACGAGTCGTTCAACTACGCGCTTTTCGACGAGCATGAGACGGCGCTGCTCGGGTGCGTGTACATCGATCCTCCAGAACGCGTCGGAGCCGATGCTGAGATCTCGTGGTGGGTGGTTGACGAGCACGTGAACGGCCCGGTTGAACGGGCGCTCGACGAGTTCGTTGCCAGCTGGATCGCTGCTGATTGGCCACTGGAAGAACCCCGCTTCGTCGGCCGGGATCTCACGTGGGCCGAGTGGTTGAGTCTGCCCACGTGAGATCTGACAACCTCGACAGCAGTTGCGCCGTGAATGTCGGATCGGAGTGATTGGACCGCTTCCTGGCCGATGCCCGGCCGTGGTCGCCGTCCGACGATCTCACCAGCAGGCCCACACCGCGCCCATCAGAATTCTCTCGGATACGCGTGTGAAAGTGCGGCGCCACAGTTGGGTAGCACTGCAGCGCGTGCTCGCCGTGCTCGACCGGATTACGGAGCGCACGTTATGCGTGGTCGACGATGGGCAGAATGATGCCGGTTATGGGGGAGTGGTACCGAACTAATCGAGCGAGCAGTGCAAGCGCTGATGTTGGTGCATTACGCCAGAGCCGGGTGCCGTTCGTCTCCTAATTCGCGCACACGGTGAGGCCATACTCGATGGCTTGCCTATCAACTTCGTCAAAAGCCGTCGCCGCTATTCGCAAACCGCCGTGACCCGGGTCTTCTCGTGAAGCCAGTTGCCCGATCGCGGCCGGGTCACCTGCAGCAGCAGCGTCGGCCAACTCGTTGAGCGCACCCAGCACTGCCTCGATGTCGTCGTAGAGGGCCGCCAACAGTTCCTCGTCCCCTTCAGGGGCAGCGAGGTCTCGAAGGTCGGCAAGCTGACCCTTGCTCACAGCGGTGACCTGGTCGATAAACTCGGAGAACACCTCGACGAACTCCTCGGGGGTGGAATCTTCGGGTAAGTCGGCGTAGAACTCCGAGGAAATTGCTTCGAACCTGGCGTTGGCGTCTTCGCAAATTGCGTTGCCCTGTCCGATGTACTCATCCTTGGAGAGAGCCTCATCGCCCGTGCACGCAGCGCCAAGCAGCGCAAGGGCCAGGAGCAGTCCCAGGACTGCAACGGGCCGAAGGTTCTTTCCCATGCCGAGACCATACCCGCAAGAACGTGGCACCCATAACGGCACTTCCGATCGGTCGGCGAGCGAATCGCGGCCACTCGATAGTCACTGACCATAACGCTCGGGTCGGCGTGGCAGTATCACCCACATATCATGCGAAGTCAGTCGGGTCGGAACGCTCAGGACCCGCCCCATAATACCCAGCAGCCGAACTTGGGGGAGCGCCACCGAAGTGCCGGTATGCCACACTCCCGAACGTCCGCTTGCCGACCACCGAGAGCGGTCGAGTGGCCATTGGCGGGCAGTCGTACATGGCCACCAGTGGGCAGAGTCCGGTGTCCGCCGACAGGGTCTCTTTTTATTTCCTGATGCGTCTGCTACTCCTTGCTGCTCTTCTGGTGTCTGGGAGGTGTCATGACGGGGCACATCCGCAAGCGAGGTGATCAGGAGCGTTCGACGTCACGGACAACTACCCGGATTGGTGACCGACTGCGGCGGCTCGGGCCGGG